>JBPCIX010000043.1:0-8185 GCA_051005875.1 Actinomycetota bacterium
GAACAGTTTCTGCGGAGACGGCACTGCGTTTGGAGTGCATCCCGAGGCCCTGGTTCGCGGTGTGGATTTCACTACCGGCTCGCTGGGCCACGGGCTGGCTATGGGCGCCGGAGCGGCGCTCGCTGCACGGCTGGAACGCTCGACCCGCCGGATTTTTGTGCTGATAAGCGACGCTGAACTGAACGAGGGGTCCATCTGGGAATCGGTGATGTTCGCTGCTCATCACCAGTTGTCCAACTTGGTGGTCATTGTTGACCTTGACGGTCAGCAGGCCCTGGGCTACACAAAAGACGTCCTTGATCTCTGCGAACTGGCCCCACGGTGGAAGGCTTTCGGGTGGAACGTGAGCGAAATCGACGGCCACGATCCGGAAGCGATCAGCCAGACCATTGCAAGCCTTGACACCAAATCCGGGCGCCCACACGTGATAATCGCTAACACGGTGTTCGGCAAGGGAGTGTCCTTCATGCAGAGCCAAATCGAGTGGCATTACATGCCAATGAGTGACGACCAGTACCAGCAGGCGGTCGACGAAGTCAGCGCAATGTCATGAGAAAAGCTTTCATCGGAAAGCTCGTTGAGATAGCCAAGGCTGATCCCAGGGTGGTCTTATTAACAGGAGACCTCGGCTATACAGTCATCGAACCGTTCGCCGACCAGTTCCCGGATCGCTTCTTCAACGCCGGAGTAGCCGAACAAAACATGGTGGGCATGGCGACCGGCTTGGCTGAGGCGGGCTTTATCCCCTTCGTTTATTCAATCGCCACCTTCGCTTCTCTGCGACCCTACGAATTCATTCGCAACGGGCCGATTCTGCAGCAGCTGCCCGTCCGAATAGTGGGCGTAGGCGGCGGCTTCGACTATGGGCCGGCTGGGCCAACCCATTACGCCCTGGAGGATTTAGGCATCATGCGCATCCAACCGGGGATAGCCGTAATCTGCCCGGCCGACCACGAACAGGCAGCTTCGGCCCTGCAGGCCACGTGGGATTTACCGGGTCCGGTTTACTACCGAATCGGCAAGGACGATTCAAGTACGATCGCCGGCCTTAATGGCCGTTTCAACCTTGGCACAGCCGAGAAGCTTCGGCAGGGCAAAGATCTGCTGATGGTAACCATCGGTTCCATCGCTTCCGAGGCCATGGCGGCCGCCGAAGAGCTTGAGTCCGACGGAATTGGTTGTGCTGTTGTGGTGGCGTCTTCCCTGAATCCCGCTCCTCAGTTGGTCGCAGCCCTGCGGGAATTTCCTTTAGCCTTGTCGGTCGAAGCGCATTACGTCAATGGAGGGTTGGGTTCTTTGGTGTCCGAACTGATCGCTGAGGAGGGCCTATCCTGCCGGTTGGTTCGTTGCGGGGTTCGCACAGCGTCAGATGGCATGTCCGGCAGAGAAACCTATATGAACCATCTGCATGGGCTGTCGGCTTCCGCCCTGGGCAAGACGGCTCGCGCCGCCTTGCAGGAAATGTGACTCACCGGCACGGGGAACAACCCAGGCTAAGCGCGGTCATCGCCTGTTACCGCGACGCGGAGGCGGTCCCAATCATGCACGCCCGCTTAACGAAGATCTTTGAGAAAATAGGGGTCGACCACGAGATCATCTTCGTGAACGACGCAAGCCCAGACAATGCAGGCGAAGTCCTCCAGAAACTGGCCCTTGTTGATCCCAAGATCACAGTCATCAACCACACCCGCAACTTCGGCTCGCAAAGTGCCTTTACCAGCGGCATGCAGATCGCAACCGGCGATGCCGTGATTCTGCTTGACGGCGACCTGCAGGACCCGCCGGAACTGATCGAGCAGTTCTTTGCCAAGTGGCAGCAGGGCTTTGACGTGGTTTTCGGCATACGAGTAAAGCGCGACGCCACACGCTTCCTCAAGCTTGCCTACAAGGCCTTCTATCGGATCTTTCGGGCTACGTCCTACGTCCCAATTCCCCTTGATGCCGGTGATTTCTCCTTGATGGATCGCCGGGTAGTGGATACCCTCAACGCCCTTCCTGAGAACAATCGCTTTATGCGGGGGCTAAGGGCCTGGGTTGGGTTCAAGCAGACCGGCGTGGAGTACGTGCGCGCTGAAAGAATGTTTGGCCGCACCACCAACTCTTTAAGAAAGAATCTCGGCTGGGCCCGCAAGGCCATTTTTTCTTTCTCATACGCTCCGTTGGATTTGATCACTGTCCTAGGGGTCATCGTGTGCGCGCTCGCCATGCTGGCCTCAGTCGTGGTGATCGCAATACGGATTTTCGCTCCGCATTTGGCTCCCAGCGGACTAACCACCGTTATCGTCATGATTTTGTTTATGGGCGGGGTCCAGCTTTTATGCCTCAGCATCATCGGCTCTTACTTAACCCACATTTATGACGAGGTAAAGCGGCGGCCGGCCTTTCTTGTCGACAGCGTTATCAACCCGCCCGTCGGAAGAGTCCACAAGGACATCGATGCCCAGACAAGACAAAAGGAAGGCGCACCCGCAAGGCCTCCTGCCGGCTAACGGGCCTTGTAAGCGATTGCGGCTAGGTTCCCCGCGGGCAAGGCCAGAACCAATGACCCGGGCCATCCTGTACGGATCTTGCCAAGCAGCTTCGCTTTAATACCGGCGGGGATCGGAGCAAGCCTGGCCCAATAGCGGACCGGATACCTGTTGACCACCAGGTTCACCTCTACCTGTTGGAAACCACACTTGCTGGAGAAAGACTCAAGACTCGCGCGAGAAAAGAGCTGGAGGTGCTCAATGTCAAAGATCGGCGACTTGCGGCCGAGCAGCCTTGCGGACAGGGCTTGTCGATTGTGGCACACAAAGATGGCGGCTCCGCCGGGCTTTAGCAACGAGCATATCGAGCGGCCGACTTCCAAGGGGTCGTGGAGGTGCTCGATAGTCTGGAAACATGTGATTAAGCTAAAGCGCTCCCCGCTGAAATCTTTCTCGGAGAACAATCCCTGGCGAATCAACGCCCTTATCCCCGGCTTCGCCGCTTCGATCGGGGCTCTCGAGGGTTCCACGCCGGCTACATCCCTAAAGCCAAGGTCGAGTAGCCGCTCTAGAAAGGCGCCGTCGCCGGCCCCGATATCAAGGGCGGAATCTTTGTCCGGGAGCCGGGACATGATTGAAGCCACCAACCTTCCATACGTCGCGGCCGCATAGCGGGCTTCCTCCGAGCTGTCATAGGCGGCCTCTCTGTAGCCCACAGCAAGCGCTTCCGGCGCCGGCGCGGGGTTCGCATAAACCAGCTCGCAGACAGGGCAGACCACCAACCTGTAATGCATGTACTCGGGAAGTTTGCGCGATGAGAAGGCGAACTGGTCAAGCCGGTCCGTATCCAACATCTGGTCCGCCAACACGGCCGAATCGTCCTCCGAGCCACATAGAGGACAGGGCCGCGCATTCAGCTTCAAATCCATGTCTAACCTCAAGTAGGGAGTCAAGATTACCCGGTGGAATAGCCGCTGGCGCAGATATTGAAAACGTCAACGAGTGCGGTTGCTACGTTTTAGATTTGGTACCGCGACAGGACCTTTTCGTCGCCCGGTTGGATTCGTTCAAGACCGCGCACCTGGTCGAATCCTACGTCGGTGCTGATGATTGCTCCAATGCCATGCTCAGCGCAGGTCGCCACGTGCAACAAATCACGCGCCGACAGACCCTGGTACTTTTCGACGAGATGCGGCATTCGCCGGACCACCTCGTCGGTTATCGCCAAGAGCGGCGAGAAAAGGTCGATGGCGTCTCTGGCCATTGATATGCCCGTACCGGGGGCGCCTATCGCCCCGAATCGATGAAAGATCTCCTGGATTACTTCAGTCGAGATCAGACCTTCCAAACTGCCGTCTCGGACTCTTCGCAAGATTTCCACGCTTGGTTTCCGAAGAGCCTGCTGGCGCCCGCCGGCGTACATGATGATCGCCGTATCGATAAAGACGCTCAGATGGTGGCACCCTGCAGGATCTCCGCCTTCATGACTTCCCAGTCGTCAACCGGCGCTTCAAGCGACTCGAGCGAGGCCAGTGCCTCAGCTTTGGATCGGGTCCTTTGTCCGTTTAGGTACGCCTCGATGGCCTCGCGCACAATTGTCCCGACTGAAACACCTCGCTTTGAGGCGATACGCCTGAGCCGCGCCTGGTGCTGCGGCTCCAGCAGTACCTGAGTACGGGCTGTCAACATCTACCTACTATACCATACTATATACGGTCCCCTGGATCGAGTTGCACATGTTCCTTTTAGGTGATACAATCGAACGTATGTTCGGTTCTCAGGGCTTCGCAGGCGTAGATCAGTCCGCTGCGAATGCCGTTGCGGCTTCTCAACCCGTATATGTAAACGGCGTTTACAAGCCTGTACCTACCAGCAGGCAGGTGGAAGTCGATGCTCTGGATGGTGAGATCCGTGAAGCCACCGCCAATATCGACGCCGCCATGTATCAGCGCCTTATGAAGATCGCTCGTATGGAAAGCGAGATGCTCTGGGCCGACTGGGGTTGCCGCTCCTGTGCCCATTACCTCAACTGGCGCTCAGGGATCGATCTTTGGGATGCGGGGGAACAAGTCCGTGTCGCAAAGGCCCTTTCATCGTTTCCTTTGGTTTCTGAAGCCTTCTCTAAGGGCCAGCTGAGCTACTCGAAGGTACGGGCTATTACCCTAGTGGCCACATCTGAAACTGAAGCCGACCTTGTGTCTTTGGCCACCTATTCCACTGCCTCGCAACTCTCGAAAATTGTCCGTGGTTATCGCAAGGTTCAAAGAACCGAAGATCTCACCCTGCAAAACAAAGCGTTCGAAGACAGATCCTTCAAATGGTACTCAGACGACGATGGCTCGGTTGTATTCAAAGGGCGGCTCCCCGCCGTTGAAGGCGCCATTGTCGTCAAAGCCCTGGAAGTAGCCTCCGAGGATCTTCGTCAAAAAAGCCGCCGCGAGCTTGTGGAACAGATGCTGAGAGAACAAGCCGAGCAAGCCGCCCAGCAGCAAGATCCCTCTTACGATCCCCAGGCTGCCGAGGCCGCCAGCATGGAGAACCGCAACAACGACGCCGCCGAGCAGGCCCCAGGGCGGACCTCAGACAAGCAGTCGGCCGTTAGGGCCGACGCCCTGGTAAAGATGGCCGAGACCCTCATGTCCTCGGGTCTTGCGCCCATGTCCGGCGGCGACCGCCATCAAGTAGTTATTCATATTGACGCCTCTACTCTGGCCGAAGACGACGGGGGCCGCTGCGACCTTGAAGACGGGGCTGCCCTTAGCCCTGACACCGTTAGGCGTGTCTGCTGTGATTCAAGCATCGTTTCCATGCTTGAGGGTCCAAACGGCGAAGCGTTGAACATCGGGCGCAAATCCAGGGCTATTCCCCCCGCAATAAGGCGTGCCCTTAGGTCCAGAGACGCAGGCTGCCGGTTCCCAGGGTGCCCTCAAACAAAATTTGTTGACGGCCATCACATCGAGCATTGGTCCAAGGGTGGCGAAACGAGCCTGACCAACCTTTTGGAATTATGCCGGTTCCATCACCGATTGGTGCATGAGGGCGGTTACTCCGTCGAGCGGGAAAGCCGGGATGTCGCCGAATTCAAGTTCCGGCGTCCCGATGGGACTTATCTCGATCCGGCGCCGCCCAAGATCGAAGCCCCGCCGGGTAAACTTTCTGAGAAAAATCGAAAACTCGGCTTAAATATCGGCCCCTACGTTCCCTTATGGCAGGGCGACAGACTGAATCTAAACATGGCCATCGGGGGCCTTCTCTGCAAAGACGCCGTCCAAAACTAGGCATCCCGAGCTCTGGGCCCTCTTTATTCTCTTCAGTGCAGGGCTAGGTACCATCACCGGCCGGCACAAAAAACTCTGGGTGTCTTACAATGTCTTGCATGAGCAATAGCCGTACCTTTTCCGCTCGCCTGGATTCTGCCGTAGCCGGCCGGCTCGACGAGCGTAGTGCGAAAACCGGGCAGTCCCGCTCCCGGCTTGTCGAGCGGTACCTTGATGAGGGAATGCGCATTGACGAGCACCCCGGCATTGTGTTTCGCGACGGCCCTGCCGGCCGGCGGGCGGCCCTAGGCTCGGGACCAGATGTCTGGGAAGTCATGTCCGTCATTAGGGCATCGCCTGAACCTGGCCCGGCGGCCATCGCCCACGCAGCCGGCTGGCTGAATCTTACGCAAGGCCAGGTGCAGATAGCCGTGCGATACTACGCAGCCTTCCCAGCCGAGGTTGACGCTCGCATTGCTTCCAGCGAACAACTCGCAGATGAGGCGGAGGCTGTCTGGAATAAAGAGCAGTCTGCCTTGGGTTGAAGCTTCTGCTTGACGAGATGATTACTCACGTCGTCGCGGTGAGGCTCCGCGACCGTGGGCTGGATGTGATTGCGGTAAGCGAGCGTCCTGAATTGCGAAGTCTCCCCGACAATGAATTACTCGACCTAATGGTGATCGATCACCGCACCGTCGTTACCTACAATCGCGATGATTATTTAGCCTTGGACCGCCAGATGAAGGCGGCAGGCAAGGATCACGCTGGAATTATCATTCTGAGCCCGAAAAGATTTCAACCGGGCGGGCCTAAGACAATTGGCAGTTTGGTGACGGCTCTTGAAAAGTTTCTCTCCACAGGGATTACATGGCCCGGATTCGTGCTTTGGCTGCCCTTATCGCGGTGAGGCTCTGCCCCGATACCGGCTAAGCGGGACTCCGCTGGCCAGCCTGCCTCAAATGGAATGTAAATGTGCCTGGTCGTTGTGCCGATGAGTAACTATGGCCTTTTCTCGTCCCGGGCGTTGGACCGGGTGGTTTTCAGCCTTGATTCTGTTCGGGGCACTTTTTGCTGGGGCGCCTTCGGCCTCAGCCGCACCGCCGGCCGGCGTCACGGGAGTTATTCCAGGCGAACCGGGCGGTAATTGTCCTAAATCTTTCCAGGTGGTCGTCCGCGGTAAGCACCACGGCTGCACCCATCCAGATTCTGACCCTCCCGGCATCGACCGCCGGAACCGAGACCCCATTGCCGCCGAAAGCACAGCGCCTACCTCTACAACGGCGTCGGCCGCGGGGCCCCTGCCTTGCTACGGCGATGGCCAATCAGGACCACGGGTTCAAGCAATTTACGCCTATCCGCCGGGGCAAGCCAACAGGTCTGCCCAGCTGCTGCCCAGCATGCAGGGGTGGGCGGCGGCGACAAATCAAGTGGTGGCCAACTCAGCCGCTGAAACCGGTGGGGTTCGCCACATTAGATTCGTGACCGATGCGGCTTGCAGTTTGTCGGTTGCTGCGGTTGCAGTCTCCTCCGCGGCTGCTGCCGATTTTGCTGCAACCGTCTCTGAACTAGAGGGAATGGGCTTTAACCGCTCCGACCGCAAATACCTGGTTTGGATGGATGCCGCTGTTTACTGCGGCATCGCGGACATTTATGTGGATGACCGGGCCGGTCAGAACAATGCTAACAACGGACTGGCGGCTCAATTCAGCAGGGTCGACCGGGGGTGCTGGGGGGTTGCTGGCCAATCGATAGAAGCCCACGAGCTGATGCACAACCTGGGCGGGGTCCAAACCTCGGCGCCACACGCGACTTCCTTTAACCACTGCTCGGACGACGCCGAGAGGATGTGCTATGCAGACGGTTCGGGCTCGACTGTAACCCAAGTCTGCCCGGCCACTCATGAGAACGTCTTGGACTGCAATAGCGACGACTATTTTTCGACCGCTCCGCCTGCCGGCAGTTACCTGGCCACGCACTGGAATACAGCTAACAGCGCCTTCTTGGCAAACACCGAACCGACCCTGCCGAGCGGTACGGCCACGGGCCGGTTTACATCGCTGGCGCCTGCTCGAATCCTGGACACCCGCTACGGTACAGGCGGTTTCACTGGCCCGGTGGGGCCGGGTCAGTCGATCAGCTTTAAGGTATTGGGGGTTGGAGGAGTTCCTGCCTCAGGTGTTTCGGCGGTTGTGCTGAACGTTGCAGTTACTGCTCCTACAAACGCCAGCTACCTGACAGTTTATCCGAGCGGAACTTCTACCCCCAACGCGGCCAATCTCAATTTCAACGCCGGCCAAACGACCTCGAATGCGGTGGTCGCCAAGGTTGGAGCGGACGGTAAGGTGACAGTTTTCAATGCCGCCGGCTGGGTTCTGGTGATCGCCGACGTGAACGGATGGTTCTCAGACGGGTCGGGCGTTTTAGGTGGACTCTACTCATCGCTGGCGCCTGCTCGAATCC
>JBPCIX010000044.1:0-6289 GCA_051005875.1 Actinomycetota bacterium
GTCGCCGCCTGCGCCACCGCCGCCGTCGCCGCCGCCCGTGGTTGCGCCTGCCCAGTCGCCGCTACCGCCAGCTGCGCCGCCGCCGCCGCCGTCGCCGCCGTTACCGCCGCCTGCGCCGCCGGCTCCGCCTGCGCCACCGGCTCCGCCGTTACCAGCTCCGCCAGTTGCGGCGCCACTCTTGCCGCCGTCGCCGCCGCTGCCGCCGTCGCCTGTCTTGCCGCTGTCGCCGGTGTCGCCCAAGTCAAGACTGAACTCAAGTGTGCAGTCGCCCAAACTGCCGCCCACACCTGGGGTGCAAGTCACCGCCGCAAAACTGCTCGAGACAATCAGTGCCGACATGAATGCGGCAGCCATCGCGACAGCTACCAAAATTCCTGCGATTTTCTTGTTCTTCATGTGCTTCCTCCTTGTAGTTCCCTAAGAAATGTGCCCAAATTGGTGCTGGATACATCTCTATATCCTGCCCGAATTCATAAATGCACGTCACCTTCTAAAAATCTCGCTGGATGAGGCAACCCGGTCGAGGATCAATATGCCGTCCAGATGATCCACCTCGTGCTGAATTGCCCGGGCTTCGAATCCGGCGCTGACCGACCTTAGCAGACTTCCGTCGGGCATTAATGCCTGGAAGGCTATCCGACGCCGGCGGCCTACATTGGCCGTAACATCTGGCAGCGATAGGCAGCCTTCTCGTCCAACTTCAAATCCCTCACCCTCCGTAATTTTGGGATTTATGAGTACCAGCGGCCCGTGGTTCAAGATAGCGCCCTTTGGGTGCCCGCTAACGTCGAGTGCCAGTATCCGAAGGCCGATTCCGAGTTGGGGGGCGGCCAGGCCTACGCATCGCTCATGAGTCCGCATCGTTTCTGCCAAATCCTGGCAGATCTGCATTACCGCCGAGTCGATTTCGCCCACAGGGACGCAAACTACCTTCAGGCATGGGTCGGGAAAAGTTCGTACGGGCCGAATAGTCATTCGTGCCTACCGGGTCCGGCCGAGGGCACCAGGCGTAGTGGTCAGGGCACTAGAGTTCAGCGGCTTCAGCGGCGCGAAGGTTAGCCTCGACTCCCATGGTTTGGGCGAAGGCGGCAATCTCACGTTCGAATTCGAGGGGGTCGGAGTCACTTGGAAGATCGATCTCAAGGACCACCAGATACAGATTTTCGCCTGTCTTGCGGCTGACGAGGTCGGTTATGTTTGCCTGCCTGGCGGCTAGTTCGGCTGCGATCCCAAAGACTATGCCCGGCTTGTCGGCCCCATATAAGGATAGGACGAAGGGTTGGCCGACAGATGATCCCGCTCCGGGCGCAGCTTCGCGCACATGGATCGACAGGTCGAGATCCTCGGCCGCCGGTTCCAGCCACGTTTCCAGTTCCTTCGGCCCCAACGCTTCTGGGGCCTGGACAAGCAAGATCATTGCAAACTGACCGGAAAGCCGAGTCATCGAGCAATCTGCCAGGTTGCAACCTCGATCAAACAACACCCTGGTGACCGCAGCGACGATCCCCGGCCGGTCGTACCCGATAGCTGTAATGGTGAACTCAACCATTATGGTTTAGCGCCCTACCCAGTCCGAGTCGGCCAGGTCACACACCTGCACACAGGCCGCCACCTCACGGCCTACTGAGACCGTTCCGGCGTCAGTCGCCAGTGTCAGCGGGCCCCCAAAAGGTGAAAGTTCCAAAACCTTAAGCACCGTTCCAGGCCTGATTCCCACTTGGTCGAAGTAGGCCAGTAATTCCTCTTTCACTTCAGAAATCTGAGCAACCGCCACTTCGTCGCCCGCTTCAACCCCGTCGAGTGACCAGAGCCTGCGGGGATCAACGGGGCAGATGGGGTGCCCGTGCGGGCAGTATTCGGGAAAGTTCAAGGTTTGCATAAGGTGCTCCTCAACCCTGGCGGAAATGGCGTGTTCCAGCCGGTGAGCCTCGGCGTGAACCTCGTGCCAGGGCATTCCGAGCACATCGGTAAGCAGCCGTTCGACGACCCGGTGGCGGCGCAGGACCCTGTGGGCAAGCGGTCTGCCTTCGGGAGTCAGGGTTACCGAGCCTGCCTTATCGCGCTCTACGTAGCCTTCCGCAGACAACCTTTTTAACATTTCACTGGCGGAGGGCAACGAAACCCCCAGGCTTTGTGCAAGCAGTGTGGCCGTGCAACGCTGCCCATCTTCCTCAAGGCGCTTTATTTGCCCCAGGTAGTCTTCGACGCCTCTCATCAGGCAATGATACTTTGGAGATAGCGCAAGTGGCGGTGAGCCACCCATTTTTTAGTCACACCGAAAGAGGCGGGCCCATGGAGACCAAGCAAGGCGACAGGAAGGCGAGCCGAAAATCCGACCGTATTCTCGACCCCAGCTACTGCGAAAACTTGCCGGACTTGCCTGACGACCAACTTAAGGCTCGGCACGACGAGTCGGTGGAGTTGGAACACGAACTCTCTTATAGCCGGCGGCTTCTGCAGGGCAAAATTGACATTCAAAAGCATGCTCTCAAGGCTCGCCAGTTAGGGGCCGAGGGTTCGATGCAGGCCTTGATCGACGCTCTTCCCTCAATTCTGGCCGACGACGGCGCCTCGGCCCCGGCTACTCGCAACTCTCCGGTGGCGCCCCCCGTTGCCCCTGAGGGTCGTCGCGAGGCGGACGGCCTTACGGGACTTGTCGCCGACATTGAAAAAATGACCCTTGAAGAATTGTCTGGTTCGATTGAGCGGTTAAGCGTCGCCGAAAATGCCACATCCGAGAGTCGCAAGAAGGTGCAGAAAGTCATCGACGGGCTAAATGCGGAACTGGTAAGGCGTCTCAGTGGCCAGGAAGGTGCAACCCAGGAAGGTGCAACCCAGGAAGGTGCAACCCGGCCCGACGCCACCAGAGACGACGCGGTGAGCGATGGAAAAAGCGCCGGGTAAAGTGCCCTCGTCACGTGCGGCGGTCCCGAAGGTTATCGCAACCGGTGAGTCGGACTCGGGTCTGGATAAGTACGAAGCCGAGTTAGAGCGCACCAAGTCTCAGCTGCTGGTGTTCGCCCGCGAAATGAGTTCGGTCTATCAAAAAGAGCGAGAGAAGGCTGCGGCGCTCGGGAAGTTAAATGACGAGCTGAAAAGCGACTACCTTTCAATTGTCCAGACTTTGGCGGCGGTAGTCGAGGCCAAGGATCAATACACCCGCCTGCATCTCGACCGTTGCCGGGATTATGGGACGGCCCTGGCAAGGGCCATCGACCCCGGCCTGTTGACGGAAGAGGTCGAGTACGGATTTTTGCTTCACGATGTCGGCAAGATCGGAGTCCCTGAGGCGATCTTGTTGAAGACCGGCCCTCTCACGCCCGAGGAGGCGGCGGTCATGCAGCAACACCCGCTGATTGGGGTCCAAATTGTTGAGCCGATGAAACGGATTCTTGACTCGGGCACAATTGAAATTATTCGCCATCACCATGAGCGGTTCGACGGCGAAGGATACCCCGACCATCTGGCGGGCGCCGACATTCCTTTGTCTGCCAGAATTTTCTCGGTCGTTGACGCATTCGACGCCATGACGAGCGACCGGCCTTACCGCGACGCTCTCAGCCTGGACGAGGCCATGCAGCGGCTGTCGGAGGGGGCCGGCACCCAGTTCGACCCGGAAGTCGTGGAAGCCTTTGTCAAGCTTATGGCAAGTTCGTCTGCGCCGGTCATTTAGTAGGGGCCCAGCCTGGAAGTAAAGATAACCGAGGGCCCGGCCGGCTTTGATCTTCCGGAATGGACGCATCTCGCCGAGGCCGAACCCAACAAACACATTTTCGCCACTGTGGAGTGGAACAGGGTCTGGTGGGAAGAGTTCGGCGCCGGCAAGCGTCTTTTCACTCTCACGTTTATTGAGGGCGAGCCCGTTGCTCTGGCATCGTTCACAGTTGACGACACCGAACGGGGCCGGCGCCTTCGATTTTTGGGCGGGGACGACCTAACCGATTATTTGGGTCCCCTGATCGCCCGGCGCGAACTGCAGCAGCCCGTAGCCGCTGCGATGCTCGATTTTCTCAAAGACCTGGACGGCTGGGATTACTTTGACGCTAAGTGCCTGCCCGTGCCGTTCGGTTTTGCGGAATGGTTGGTGGCGGGCGCCGACCAGTTGGCTCTGCCGTATGAACTTGAACTTCAAGATATGACAGCGGTTTTGGCGCTGCCCGATTCATTCGATGACTACTGCGACTCACTCGCGCCGAAAAAACGGCATGAGCTGCGCCGCAAGATCCGTCGCTTCGAGCGCGAGGCGCCGGGAGCTGCGTACCGCCGAAGTGACGACTTCCGCCTCGATGCAGACATCAAGACTTTTGTTGATCTTCATCGTGGCAGCGAGGGCCTTAAGGGCAAGTTCATGGTTGCCGAGCGCGCTACCTTTTTCACCAGAGTCGCTAAGCAGATGCAACCTGCCGGTATTTTGTCGCTCGACTTTTTGGAGATTGACGGAAAGGTAGCCGCAAGTACGTTTTCGTTTGAGTTCAACGGCGTTTTCTATCTTTACAATTCAGCCTACGATCATTCTTTGAAGGCGATCTCGCCCGGTCTAATGCTGGTGGTTCACCTAATTCGCCGGTCGATCGAGGCGAACATGACCAAGTTTGATTTCCTGCGCGGTCAGGAGCGCTACAAATTCGACCTGGGCGCCGAACCATTGCCATTGCACGAAGTGCTGATGCACAAGCGCACGTCAGCCGCGCGAACTTAGCTTTTGTTTTGCGGATACCATCTTTAGGTACTTTACAAGAGGTGATTCGTTGGCCCTAGAAATTGCTTTAGACCCAGAATCATTATCCAAACCGATCAGCCGGGTGGCAATGCTGGTTGTTCATTCCAACCCCCTGGCCGAGCCCGGCGCGGGTGACGCAGGCGGCATGACCGTCTATGTAAGCAAGATGGCCCAGGCGCTGGCGGCGCAAGGAGTTCAAGTCGATCTGTACACCAGGCGCGACGGATCGGGGCCCGATGAGACCCAGCTTTTTCCGGGCGTTAGGGTGATCCAAATCGAGGCCGGCTCGACCGGGCTCTCGAAGCAGGAGATACCCGCCCATTTGCCGGAATTTACGTCTAACCTGATTAAGGCCTCGATGCAACTGCAGGGGGCCTCGGAAGGCCAGTCTCCATATGACCTTATTCATAGCCATTACTGGTTGTCGGGCAGGGTCGCTTCGATATTGAAGGCCAGGTGGGAGGTGCCTTTTGTGCATACCTTTCACACCCTTGGCCGGGTGAAAAACCGGGCGCGGCGTGTGGACGATGCCCTCGAGCCCGAGACCAGGCTGAACGGCGAGGCACGGGTGATCGCCGATGCGTGCGCGATTGTGGCCTCGACCAACGAAGAACGGCAGTCGCTGATTGAGCTGTATGCAGCGCACCCGGAAAGAATTCATCTGGTTCACCCCGGAGTTGATCACAAGCTATTCCGGCCGGCGAATCGGGCGCTGGCGAAGCGGCGTCTGGGCATGGGCGACGGCCGGCTGATTCTGTTTGCGGGCCGGCTTCAACCTCTGAAAGCCGCAGACACGGCGGTCAGGGCGGCAGCGGTGCTTCTTAGTCGCCCGGGCTTGGCCGACCTGCGCCTAATGGTCGTGGGGGGGCCGAGCGGCACCAACGGGCTGAGGGAACTCGAGAGGCTAAGGGCCCTTGCAATCGAGCTTGGAATCGAAAGCTCGGTCGAGTTTGCTCCGGCCCAGCCGCAGACGAAGCTGGCTCGCTATTATCAGGCTGCCGACGTTTGCCTGGTGCCTTCGGTGACCGAATCGTTTGGTTTGGTCGCTTTGGAGGCCCAAGCGTGTGGACTCCCGGTTGTTGCTTCAAATGTAGGGGGGCTCAGATCAATCATCCAAGAAGGCAAAACGGGATTTTTGGTTGAGCCCGGCGATAGCCTCGGCTTCGCTGATCGCGCCGAGTCCCTGCTCGCCAACCCGGGGGCGCTTGCCAAGATGGGAGCGCAGGCGGCGGCGAGCGCAGCCGAGTTTTCTTGGGAGGGATCCGCCGCCGAGTTGTACGACCTCTACGAAACCAGCACGGGCAGGCACGGCGCCGCCTTCGGCGGCAACCCTTGAGACCGGCGCCAAAGCGCCGGCTCGCGAAGAAACTATTTAGTTCGCGAAGAAACTTCGAAAAAATCATTGACGTTTCATGCGGGGAACCCGTAGATTCCAGTCGTCCCGAGTAACCAGGGTCGCCGAGTGAGTGGCAAAGCGGAAGCCGTGGGGTAGCAGAGGCTGTCTGGAAGTCCGGCCGTTGTGGTGGCAAAGTTTCTTCTTTAAGGGAAGGACCTGCTATGGCGGTGAGG
>JBPCIX010000045.1:0-21273 GCA_051005875.1 Actinomycetota bacterium
TGGCCGTGCCGATCATCAGAATGATCGTGGTGGTCCCCGGCTTGGCCATTTGATCTCATAAACGGAAGTGGAAACCGGTCGAGGAACCGATGACTCGACCCACCGGCAACCCTATAAGCTTCCTTACTCCGCTTAGCCCTCGCAGCAGGCGCCCCTTAGCCCTCGCAGCAGGCGCAGCTGCCGCCGCTGAAGCCGTTCTCAACCGGGCCATCTTCGAGTACCTGCCGTAGCCTCGCCAGGTACTGGGCGCTCCGGTTCTGGATCCGGGGCTTCATGACCTCTTCCATGTGCGGCGGGATTTCATCGTGGGTGAGCGACAGCGTCCTGGTGAGCAACGTGGAGAACTCCCCCACGGGCTCGAGGCGGAAGCTGATGGTTTGCACGAGCGGCCCTGCGACCGCAAGGACGTCGAGCCTGCGGTCCGGCTCGTAGGCCTTCACTTCGACGTCTGCGTCCTGGCGCCCCTCCCCCATGTAGTCGAAAACCCACTTGAAACGCGTTCCCGGCGCAACACGACCCTTGCCGTTCGAGGAACGCCCGTTCCCGTTCGCCGCCGGGGACGCCTCGACGACGTCGAAATGCCACTCTGGATCCCGGATGGGGTCGCCGACCAGGCCGAAGACCGCGGCGGCCGGTTTATCGATTACTACTGTGTTCTCAACCTCGATCACGGCCCCACCTTTCTTTCTCACTGCTCTTTCTCACTGCCCTAACGACGATAGCTTACCGCCGGGGGAGGGCTAAAAACATCGGTCAACTTACGTATATTCACGTGAGTTGTCTCATGCGTCAAGGCATCCGGGAGAACCGCGTGAGGCAACGCACAGATCGGGGGAGGGGATAGAGTTAGCCGGCATGCCGGAACCAGCCTCGAGCAACAGCCCAACTTTGGCCCCGCAGTCAACGCCGCCGGGAGCAGGCGGAAGCACACCCGGGTGGGCTGCGCTGGCGCTTGCCGACGAGCGCAGGCGCCGGTTCGACCTGCGCTCAACGATTGAAGCGGCTGGCGAAGCGCTGAAACTCGCTCGGGAAGCCGGAGATGAGCTGCTCGCGGCCCGGGCCCTCAGCCTGATCGGGTTCGCATCCGCCCACACCGAGGGCCCCTCCCAGGCGTTGTCGGATCTGGAGAAAGCCGCCAATGCGGCCGAGAAGGCCAACGACCCTCATTCTCTCGCCGACACACTCACTTCGATGGGCAAGGTCCACATGCAATCCGGCGACCCGATGTCCGCCAAAACCTGCTACGCCGAGGCCCTGGAGATCGCGGCGGAGTCCCGTGACCAGGAACTTCGGGCTTTGGCAATCAGCGGCCTCGGCTGGACGGCCTGGGATCAGGGGGACCTGACGCAAGCCCGGGCTCTTTTCGCGGAAGTAAAGGCGGGCGCCACGGACACCGGCCACACGGCCATTCAATCCGAAGCTCTCAGCTTCTTGAGCGATATCGCAAGGATGAACAAAGATTTCGACGGCGCTCGGCATCTGCTCGATCAGGCGCTGGAACTGGCCCTGGCCGTCCAGAGCCCTTTTCACCAGGCGAGGGCTCTTTCGGCACTCGGCCGGCTGGCGCTCGACCTGCAAGACACCGAAGAGGCGGCGAAAGTGTACGAAGGGGCGGTCGCCGCCGCCCGGACCGCGGGAACCTGGTTCGTGCACGTACGCGCGCTTCAAGGCCTGTCCCAAATTCGCGTCGCACAGGGCAACGCCACCGATGCGGAAGAACTGCTGAACGAAGCAGTTGAACTGGCGCGGGAGAAGCACGACAAAGGGGGCCTGGCCACCTCTTTGTTCGCGCTGGGCCGGCTGGTCAGAGAACGCGGCGACGAAGACCAGGCCATGGGCTTGCACCAAAGGGCCCTCGCCTTGAGAAACGAGATGACGGGCGACGATGGCGTAGCCGACTCGCTCCAAGCGGTATCCGGGCTCCTGGCGGAACGCCGGCCGGCCACCGCGGCAAGGCTTATGGGGGCAGCCGAATCCATAAGGGCCGCTCAGGCTCAAGACGGCGCCTCGCCCGCGGCGACATGCCCCTGCTGCAAGCAGGACGCTGAGACGGTGGCAAAGGCGGTGGAGGCCCGGCAGCTCGAAGCCGCCATAACGCAGGGTGCATCCCTGTCGGGAAGCGACGCAGCAGCCTACGCCTCGAGAGGGCGCGGTACGCGCGACCGCCCGAGCCTGGGTTGGGGAAGCCTAACTCCAACGGAGCGAGAGGTAGCCGCTCTGGCGATGGAAGGCCTGAGCAACCCCCAAATCGGAGATCGAATGTTCATTTCCCGGCGCACCGTGGGGACCCACCTCGGCCACATCTACGCCAAGCTGGGAGTCAGTTCCAGGATCGAGCTCATAAAGGCCGCCCCGGCGATTGACAGTTAGAAATTAGTGGTCTTGCAGCCCCAAGAGCTTAGTATTCGGCACCATGAAATGATCGCTCACCACTTTTGAGCGTAAAACGGTCCATTTAGGCCCCCTGGACATCGATTTGGGCATTTCGAGCCGAAAAAATAGGTAGGAATGACCGATGTTCTGCCGGTGCCAGAAATGAAACAATAAAGGAGTAATGAACGAGAAAAGGACCCGCAAAGGGTCACAGCAAGAAGATTCCGGGGTCCGCCGGTCTTCGGCCGAAGAGCAGCCGCGAGAAGGGCATGGCGAGCGCTTGAACCCCATCGGCGCTATGGAACCGCAGGAGCTAAAGGCGATTTTTGCACCATCGGAGATGTTTTGAGCACCGCTGCGAGGCAAAGTTCCCCCAAGGATTGGGTGAAGGCGCTCTGGGCCACCGGCGATTGGGCAGAGATCGCAAAAACACTGGACGGCGCCTCGGAACAGTTGGTTGATTTTGTAGAAGTAGGGGAAGGCGCAAGGGTTCTGGAAGTCGCTGCTGGAAACGGCAATGCCGCCGTGTGGGCCGCTCGCCGTGGCGCCAAGGTAACTGCGACCGACATTTGTCCCGAGATGATTGCAAAAGGTCGCGAACGCACCGAACAAGCAGGGCTTAAAGTCGAATGGAAAGAAGCCGATTTTGAGGAGCTGCCTTTCGAAGACGGAATTTTCGACAGGGTGCTTTCGGCGTTTGGAGTGATCTTTGCCACACGCCCCAATCTTGTGATCAGCGAAGTCTTTAGGGTTACCAAGCCCGGCGGCGTAGTGGCGCTGGTGAACTGGACCCCCGATGGCTGGCCGGCGCAAGTAGGTGCCATCATGGGCAAGTATCTAAACGGTGGATCACGCGGCCCGCGGGGGCTGGATTGGGGAGTGGAACAAGACTTGTCCCAGATGCTCGATCCTCACGCATTCGAGGTCCGCTTCAGGCGCGGCGCGGTATGGACCCACAGCGATTCCGCCGAAAGCTGGTGGAAGCACTGGGACCAAAATTCGCCGATGATGATCGCAGCCCGCAACAAACTGCCGGCCACTCAATACCAGTGCTTAAGCCAGGAGCTGATTGAATCCGTTAAGCAAGCCAGCACCGGAGCAGGCCCGCTGGCAAGCTGGAAATCCGACTACCTGATGGTCACGGCCCGCAAGAATCCGGTTGCTGCCGCCTGATAGGAGAAATCCTGTTCGCTAGCCTGACTCCGTGTTGTCCGAATTCGCCGGGATTGATGATTGCGGTCCAGCCTTTGCGGTACTCTAAGGTTAATTCGTAGGAGGAATGGCTTGGTACCCAAGACTTCCCTGACGCCTCGTCCGGCCCCAGGCGCTCGTGGCTTGCCTGCGCCGATAAACAATTTCGTCGGCCGGGAGCACGAGCTCGAGTCCCTTGGGGCTCTCATCGGTTCCGCACGTCTCACAACTTTGGTGGGCCCAGGCGGCATGGGCAAGACCAGGCTTGGCCTTGAGGTGGCAAACCGCAACGCAGGCTATTTTCCTCAAGGGGCCTGGTTTGTCGATTTAGCTGCCGCCGCGCCCGGCTCGGTGGTGGCTGCGGCTTTCAAGGCTTTGTCCATTTCTCACCAGCCGGCCGGTGATGCAGTTGAAACCCTAATCGACGAGATTGGCGGCCAGCGAATGCTGCTCTTGCTCGATAACTGTGAGCACGTAATAGATGAGGTGGGTGCACTGGCGGACAGGCTGCTAAGTTCATGCCCGGGCATTAGCATTTTGGCGACCAGCCGGGAGCCGCTGAACCTGTTGGGCGAAAAGCTCTGGAGGCTGGGACCCCTGCCCGCTCCAGCCGGCAGTCCTACCTCCATCGGATCGCTGACAGATAACGCGGCCGTTCGCTTATTCTTCGAGATCGCCAGTGGCATCCGCCCTGAATTTCGCCTCAATCACTCCAACGCGGCCGTGGTGGCTCAGATCTGCCGGCGGGTCGAAGGCATTCCACTCGTAGTTCAATTGGCCGCTTTGAGACTGAAGTCGGCTACCCCGGAAGAAATCTTGAGCAAGCTTGACCAAGGCGTTGACTTTTTGATTCAGGATTCGCGCAATGCGGCCAAGCGCCACCACTCGCTCGCTGATCTTTTCGGCTGGGGCCACGACCTGCTTACAGAAAGCCAGCGCGCTCTTTTCCGGCGTCTCTCAGTTTTCGAGGGCGGATTCACCCTTGAGGCCGCCGAGCAGATTTGCGCAGGATCGGCGATGCCGGGCGAGCAGGTTGCAGCAACCCTGGAGCAACTGGAATTCAAATCTCTGCTCACATCGGATACAAGTAAATCTCCAACTCGTTACCTGATGTTGGAAACGGTCCGCCGATTTGCCGAGAGCAAGTTGGACGATTCGCAAGAGTCCTCCGAATTTGTGAACAAGCATAGGCAATGGTTCAGCGATCTGGCTTCCAAGGCCGCAACGGAGCTTACCGGGGGCTTGCAAAAGGAGTGGGTCACCCGGCTTGAGCACGAGCGCGCCAACCTGCGAAAAGTCTTGAAGCTGGCTCTTGAAACCGCCTCCCCCCTCGCCTGTCAGCTCAGTGCCGACCTTTCGATGTTTTGGTGGCTGGCGGGCTACTTCAACGAAGGACTCGATTGGCTGGAGCGCGCTCTAGCTTTGCCGGCGGGCTCTGATCCGGGCGCTGAGCAGGTTCGCGCCAAGGCGCTTTGGGGTCTTGCTCTTCTCGCCGGGCAGCTTGGCGAATTTGACAAGGCAATGAACGCCTCGAAGGAATGTCTAACCCTTTACCGAAAGGTCAAAGATGCCCGGGGAAAGGCCCGAGCCAGCTTGCTGAGAGGATTGCTTCTTTTGTTCCAGGACACCGGAGGCGCCTTGTCATGGTCGGAAAAAGGCGCTTCGCTTGCCAACAGAGCGAAAGACGACTGGTGCTTGGCGGAGTCGTTCGCAAATTGCGGCCGCGCTGAAATGATGCTTGGGAATCCTGTCCAATCGAATTCGGCGTTTTCGCAGGCTCTTTCGGCGGCGAAACGCGCGAATGACAGCAGGGCAATGGCCGCAGCGCTGATTGGCTTGGGCTGGGTTTCAATGCCGTCCGATCTTTCTGGCGCCGAAACTATACTGCTCGAGGCAGCGGAAAAAGCCGCCGGAAGCGGCCGCCATGAGCAGGCGGAGTGTTTGCTGCACCTGGCCGAGGCAAAGCGCAACCAGAAAAATAACAAAGGGGCGCGCGAGCTGTTGGAAAATGCCCTAGTAATGGCCCAGGAAATGGGCTCCCGGGTATTAACCGCCCGGGCATACGCAGGGTTGGCCCGCCTTTCTCAGTCCGACGGGGATCAAAAGGGGGCGGCGGTCTACTTCGATCACGTTATTGAACTGGCCAAGAATGCTGGATTCGCTTACATACTAGTGCGGGCGTTGCAGGGCAGAAGTCAGCTTGCTTGGACCGCCGGCGATCGAGTGGCCGCCAAAACCTTCCTGGACGAGGCGCTTAAGGCAGCTCGGCAAGCATCGGACAAGGCCGGGATGGCTCAAACAATGTATCCGTTGGCAATGTTCGCAAGGGCCGCAGGCGATGACGAGCGGGCCGGGGTGTTGTATCACGAAGCAATGATTCTAAATCGGGAAATCGGCGACAAAGCTGCGGTCACCGCGTGCCTGGGAGCGCTCGCAGGGTTGGCGATGATGCAAGGAAGGTCGGGAATCGCCGCCCGGCTCTTCGCCCTTGCTCATTCGCTGTTGGACTCGGACGATCCCCGAGTGTCCGGTTTTTGCGATTGCCAATCGTGCAGATGCAACGAGACAGAAGTTTCTGTGTTGCGCAAAAAAATGGGCGACGCCGAATTTGACGCCGCCTGGGCCCAGGGGGGCTCTATGTCGCTGGACGAAGCCGTGGATTACGCGAGCAGGGGGAGAGGGGCGCGAGAAGAGCTGGCCACCAGCGGGTGGGCCAGCTTGACCAAAGCGGAGCGAGAGGTAGTCCAACTCCTGCCCGAGGGCCTTTCTAACGCGGAAATCGGTGAGCGCTTATTTATGTCCCCCAGAACGGTGGGCGCCCACTTAGCTCACATTTACAGCAAATTGGATATCCATTCCAGAAAAGAGGTAGCTAGAATGACCTCATTGCGAGAATCTGAGGACTAACCGAAATAGATCAAGCTCGCGAACGCCCCGGGGGTGGCATGCGAAGTTGAAGTTGTGTAAGGAATCGCCCATCAAAATCAGCAAGCTGTAGACAATGTCCACGGCTAGCATGTATATGGCGCTGCTTCAAGATGGCGGTATGTAGCATGATGGTATGCTGGAGCTATGTCTATGCGGAAAGTTCAGCTTTATCTGACTGATAATCAGTACCGGCTCCTTAAACAAACGGCCGGGCAGAAGGGCAGCATCGCTCAGGTTGTTCGGGACTTAATAGACCGGTCTGTGCTCCCTGAAGACGTGGGCGCCGATGCTTTCTACCGCCACGTCACTTCAAAGAAAACAGGTTCAGGCCCCAGTTACCGTGCCGAAGAAGCAAAGAGAGATTTGTACCGGAAATTACGTTGAGCCTTGTGCTTGTAGACTCGAGCGCGTTTTTGTCTTTGGAGGACCCCGCCGAGAAGTCTCATGCCCGAAGTCTGCGGACGTTCGAGAGTCTGATAGGCGACGAATCTCGGTTTTTGACCACGAATTTCGTCTTCGATGAGACGTACACTCTTATTTTGACAAGGCTTGGTAGAGAGCGTGCAATCAATTGGGGCGATGGTTTTTTGAGTGGCAAGCTGGTGCAACTCGTTCGTGTTCAAGAAGACCATGAACAAGAGGCGTGGAAAATCCTGAAGGAATTTTCGGACAAGGATTTCTCGTATACGGACGCCACTTCTTTTGCCGTCGCTGAAAGCCTTGGAATAGGCACGGCCTTCGCTTTGGATAGGCACTTTCACCAGTTCGGCAGGCTAGTCATTGTGCCTTAGATGAAGTTGTGTAAGGAATCGGCAGGTGGCGCGAGAATAGATTGATGAGCGCTTTCAGCACACAAAAGCACACTAAGCCGGTTGCTCTTGGCAATCTGGACGACCTTGTTAGGGCTCTTCGAAGATGCCCGGACGCTGAACCCGACGTATTGGTGGCATATCTTTTTGGCTCATGGGCCAGAGGTAAGTCTGGCCCGCTCTCGGATGTAGATATCGCAGTCTTGCTGAATCCAGAGTCAGATCCATGGAAGCGGCGACTCGCCCTTTTGGCGACCGTGGCCCAAGTGGTTGGATCGGAAAAGGCCGATGTGGTCATCTTGAATGAGGCGTCTGTGGACCTCGGTTATCGTGTTTTGAGAGACGGCATAGTTTTGGTGTCAAAAGATGAACCAGCACGGATAGGCCACTGGGTCCGAACTGTGGACAGGTACCTCGATATGGCGCCATTCAGGCGGACGATCGCCGAAGGACTTTCCAATCGGATACGCGAAGGCAAGTTTGGTAGACGCTAGGGCCGTTCGAGCCTCATAAAGCCCGTAGTCAACGAGAAAGGTTCGGGGCTGGCCAAGGCTGCCTGGGGGACGATGGGTTGAGCCGCCCTTGAAGCCCGCCTTATGACTCTACCTGCCGTGGCCGGGGGCGCCTAAGACCCACTTCTAGGAGGACCTGTTTTTCGGTGCGCGGAAGCGGTTTAGGGGCGCCCTGGAGTAAAAATACGTCGTCGCGACCGATGGAATTCAGCGTCAATCTTGCTTTGATAGACGCAGGATGGTGCTATAGAGATGGGCCCTGTGCCCAAGGCGAGAGAGACGGATGTTCGGCGGCTCACGATGCTAATGCTGTTATTTCTGGACTGCTGCGAGCAACTGGCGGCATTGGGAGAGGACGCAGCGGCTTCAGGGGAAGCAAGAGAACTCGAAGGACGCTTTTACGAGGCCCTCGGCGCGGCACGTCGGGTTGGCGCAGGCTATCTGGAGATCCGCTGCCTGCAGGGTTTGGCGGCCGTTCATGGGCTTCAAAAAGACTGGGAAACGGAAAGACGGCTGCTGAATGAGGCGCTTGAGTTAGCGCGCGTACACAGCGATGACAGGGCCGCGGCCGTAAGTCTTGCCAGACTCGCTGATCTTGCCGCCGCAGAGGGAGATTCCAGGTCCGCCTATTCATTGATAAGCGAAGCCATCGAACTACAAGCAGGCGTTGAAGACAGAGCAGGGCTCGCAGCTTCCCTTTCAACGTTGGCTTCGCTGGGCATTCTCAGCCGCCGGTTCAAGTTTGCCGCTCACCTGCACGGCGCCGCCCAAGCCCTTGTTGACCAGGCTGGAGTCAACCTTCCGGTTCTCCAGTCTGAAGACGCGGAGCAGAACCTTTCTGTGCTCAAGAAACACTTAGGTGTTGCCGACTTCCAGGCATCGTGGGAGGCGGGGACAACAATGAATGCTCGAGATGTCGCCGCCTACGCCTCAAGAGGCCGTGGCACGAGGGAACGCGCCTTGGAAGGCTGGGAAAGTCTGACAGAACCGGAAAGGTCGGTCATGGAACTTGCGATCGAGGGGCTTACGTCAAACCAGATAGGCGAGCGCATCTTCATTTCGCCGCGCACCGTGGACGGCCACGCGTCCAACGCCCTTCGCAAGCTTGGGATACCCAATCGCCGCGAGCTCATCAGACAGACGAGGAACCGCAGTCAGGGACCAGGGGGGCCTCATAAAAACGCGTAGTTTGCACGCGTGCTTTCAGCGTTTCCGGGCGTAGCATGGGCCTAACGCTTTCCGTTAAAGCATGGAAAGTCGTTGACTCACCGAGAGGGCAGAAAGGGGAATAAAGGGCAAGCAGGGCAAGGTTCAGGTGGAGGCTTGTGGGATGCCCGACCCGCAAGATGAAGCCAATCAGTCCAAACAAGGAGGTAAGAGTGGCGAAGAATCGAATAAGTATCGAGCACTTGAGCAGAATCGTAGTTTCCTTGGTCGTCGGCTTGCTGACGATATTGATCGCCGGCCCGGCGGTCGCAGTAGAGTCGGGCGTTGGAGTTGTAACTGTGGGTACCTGGTTCGATGAGGGGACATCTACAGATCAGCCACCTCCGCCCCTGGGTAGTGAGCCCTGTGGCGGGACCGTAACTCAAACCACTGCCACTTGGGCCCAAACCGGGAGCTACACGGCAAGTAGTGGAACTTCTTCGAATGGTTATGTTGGGCCGACTCAGGTAACGATGACCAGTAATGACCAGTACTGGTTCGACCCTATTGGCAGTTATAGCCAAGACATGTGTGCAGCTGCTCCACAGGCTCCGGGCCAGCCAGTCGCTGCTGCACTGACGGTCAAGTCAATCGCATCCAACTCTGTTAGTTGCGCTTTGACCGGAGTCTTCAGCCGGACCGCGGTAACAACTATTATGGTGACCTCTACTGGGACGTGCACCGTCAGTGGTTTGCCCGCCAATGTGACCCATCTTTGGACCTTCGAACTCGTTGCAAATCCCCTCCAACCCAACACTATTACCGGAGGTATCTATTCAGAAACGTAGTTAGTGCACGCCCAAAGTAATCGCCAACGTACGGCAGGTCTCTCCCGCGGGGATACTTAGGGCAATTTGCCCCGCTAGGTTGCCGTTTGGAAGTGGTTTGAAATGCGCTCGCCGGGGAGGCCCGGCGAGCGCATTTGGGTCGCGGCATTCACCGCCCTGAATTGAAGGTGTGAGACCACCCGAGACTCAACAGCGCGGCCTTCTCCGAGGAAATTCCTCTTGGTCTTGCTTCTGGTTAAAGTAAAGGTGGAGCGCGGCACTAGATTCGTCCGCCGGTAGCGCGGCTTTAAATAGGTTGCTTTGACCGATGCTTTTCTTCTCCAACCGCCTTACCATCAAATCATGAATCCTACGCGACGGAATCCACAACAAGCTCAGGGCCTAATCGCTTTGTTCCTTGTGTCAACGATAATGTCTCTGGGGCTGATACTTAGCGCCCAGGCATCGACGGCCGGAGTTCGGGCCTGGGGATACAACTCGAATCTCCAGCTTGGAAGAGTAAATGTGCCTGCCAACGTAACGACATCATCCGACCCAGCACTGGTCGACGGGCTGAACGGGCTGGATGTTGTTTCGGTGGCCGCTGGCAAATTGCACAGCGTCGCACTGATCGCCGACGGCACGGTCAAGACCTGGGGGAGCAACAGGTTCAATCAACTTGGAAACGGGCGCGGCGGGTTCGCCGGAGCAAATAATAGCGCCTCGCCGGTTATCGTATGTTCCGATCCTCCTCCTGTTCCGCCGGCTGCTTGCAATTCTCTTGTAGGTGTCACAAGCGTCTCTGCAGGTGCCTTCCATAGTCTTGCTCTGAAGTCGAATGGAACCGTTTGGGGATGGGGCGATAATTCCTGCCAGCAATTGGGCGTTAGACAGTTGCCTACGGCCCAGCAGGTTGAGAATGCCAAACCAAAACCTAACCCGCTACTATTGCCATTTGACGTCAGTCCTGTCACGCAAATACCAGGGCTGCCGGAAAATATAGTCGCCATTTCTTCCGGCAAAGGGCATAACCTTGCCCTCGATTCTGATGGGGCCCTGTGGGCGTGGGGCGATAATTACTCTGGTCAGCTAGGCAGCGGCATCGACCCGCAGCGCGTTGGGCAGGGAATGACCAATAGTTTTGTTCCGCCGCTGGGTTTCGGCACCAACTCGTGCTACCCGGAAGGTTCAGAGCCTGGATTTCCACAAGGTGAGCCCACGAGAGTCGCCTTGCCCAGCAAAGTTGTCCTACCGCGGCCGGAGGATCTGGTGCCGGGGACCTTCGCGGCCGGCGCTGATCATAGCCTGGCCCTCACTGTAGACGGCAAAGTTTGGTCCTGGGGCAATAATTGCTCCGGTGAGTTGGGTGTGTCCGATGCGGATCCAAACCTGCTGCCTCATCGTGGCTTGCCATTGCCCGTCAGCGGCCTCGACGGGAAAGTGGTTGCGCTTGCCGCAGGGGGACGAAACCTGGCGGAAGGTGGGCAAAGCCTCGCTCTTACCCGTGACGGTCAGGTTCTGGGCTGGGGCCTGAAGGCGTTACTGGGTGGCGGTACACGCACCCTGTCAGGCGCCGAGGCTAGTATCAGTAGATCACCTTGTATCGACTCGGGCGCATCTCTCGAACCGAAATCGGTGAACATCGCCCCGGCAACCCAAGAAATTCAACCCAATCCTGTCATTGTCCCCCAGCCCGACGACGTTGCGGCAGTGATCGCCGGGGCGCAGCACAGCCTTGCGATAACCTCTGAGGGGAAACTCTTTGCTTGGGGAAGAAACGCCTATGATCAGGTTGGAACATCGGCCCAACCTGAAATTCCATCGCAGGTGCTAGAGGGAGTGCATATGGCTTCCGCTCGGGACCACAATCTGGCGTTGCTCGGTCCGGCCCCTTCAAGGCCAAGCCTCACCTTCACCTCGGGCACGCCCAATCCGGACCTATCATTGTTGCAGGGAATTATCGGTCAGATCGACCCTCCGGATACTGGACCTCTAACGGACAAACTGCCCAAGGAGGAGGACGTACCGGGTGGCCCTTCGGAGGAGGACGTACCGGATGGCCCTTCGCCGGTTACTCTTCCGGAAATCGCTGGCCGCGTACCCGGCACCGGCGGCGGCCTCATTGTTACAACACACATTTTAGATAGTGAGGCAGGATTGAGTCCCGTGCAATGTGGCCAAGTGGGCGTCTGCAACCCTCCCGGAGCAGCGCACTTTCTTAGCCGGGCGGTCGCCTTCGTTACGCCCGGGCGGCAAGACCCACTCCGGCTTGCTTGGGTTCCTGGAATTTACGACACGACGGGAATAAACGGGATGAAATCTGCCGGGTTCGAACACCCATGCCCGGCGCAAATAGCGCCTCCCGGGTGCTTCGATGTCGTCTATAACACCGATGAATACAGATTCTTCAATGCGTCAAACCCGGATCCTGATCCCACAAGGCGGGTAGATGTACCAGCAGACCAAAATCTTCGTACCGTCGACTTTAAGCAGTATGACGGGCTGGTCTTGGGTGGCTTCACGAGGATCCTGAATAACGACATCCTTGAGCGCCGCAGCCAGGACCTGTTTAGCTATGTCAATGGAGGAGGTGGGCTTGTCGTCATGCCCCCAGCAGGTCCCCGTAGCGGATGCAGCGAAACTTCGCCTTTTGCGGAATCTAGGGCGTGCTTCGCGAACAGCGGCGGGAAGGACACTTTTGCTGACAGCACCAACAGATTCTTGCCCTTTCTGGACGAGCGGACACAACGTCCCCCGCAACCTGGCGTGGTAACTCCAGCGGGCGCCAGCGCAGGGATCAACCCGGCGGACGTTGCCGGACTTGTTGGGAGCACTTGGTATCCCTGCGAGGTGGAGGAGACACTTGAGACCTTCCCCGACGGGCGAATAGCCACTCTTGGCACCCACCAACCTATCCCGCCGGTCCACATTTGCGGCAAAGTGTCCGATGTACCACCGACAGTCGAGGGAGACATCGGAACGAAGCCATTTACTTTTATGGTGAGCCTTGAAGTTTCTGAGGTGACTCGAACTACTCCAAGGGAACTCCACTATTCCACCATGGATGGCTCCGCAAAGCAGGGGAAGAGTTGTGACACATCGGGTCAACCAGACGGCGCAGACTTTTTGTCCGCCGACGGAACCTTAACTTTCGGTCCGGCAGAAATTGGCCCCAAGAGCGTCACCATCCAAGTTTGCGGGGACACGATGGTCGAAAGTGACGAGGCCTTCACCTTGAAGGTAACTGACGCCAGCCCGGCAGGGAACTTCAAGGCTGTTGGACTAGCAACCATTAAAAACGACGATGATGGGCCTGCGGGCAAGGACCCCGGCCTGGGGGCGCCTCCGGGCGCGGGCGCCGAAAAGAACGGGTCAACCAGCCCGCCTCAGCCGGTAAACCCATCCAACGCAACTGGCGCCGCAGCGGCACCTGCCCTTGCCGTTGCTCCCGCCGTCGCGCTGGCGGCGGCGCCTGCTGTGGAAATTGCGACCTCGGAGGCTGTGGCCCAGGCCCAGGCCCAGGCCCAAGCCCAAGCAGGTGCCGGTGCTCAGGTGCATGCTCCTGCACTTGGTGGAACCATGGACAAGGAGCGTGAGCGTCAGCAGCAAGTTGAAAAGGCCTACATTAAGACCAGTCTTCCAGGCTCAGATGAACTTCTGGCCAGCTCGCGCGACTCCGGTTCGCTGCAAACTATAATCGTCATCGTTGGGGCGGCGCTGCTGTCTTTCGGCATGGCGGTTACGCGCTGGACCTTTACTGCCTCTCGAAGCGAAGAGCGGTCTGGATCGGGCACACCTAGGGTTTCAGGCCATGATACCGAAGACTGGCTAAGGCGAAGACGCCAGCGAGCCCAGCGATAACTATGAAAAAGCCGGCAAAAAGCGCTCGCACGTTGAGATTGCTACTGATCAGCCTGCTTGTTCTAGCCGCTAGCTTCGCCATCCTTACTGTGCGCGCCTATAAAACGCCGGCCGTGGCCCGGGAAATGAGCATCGACGAACTTTACGCACTCAGCGCGAAGGGCCAAATCAGGCTGGCGCGACTCCTCGACGAGGATGCCGTGGTTGTCGGGAAGGTCTGTAGAGGCAATCCCGGGCGCACCGTACTCACCGGCGGCCCGGGGCAGCCCCCGGGCCCACCCTGCAAACCGCCCTATAAGCCCTTTCAAGCCTCGTACCCGAAGTCAGACGTTTCGACTTCCCAGATGATTGAACGGATGGCAGCCGGCGGGGCCGAAGTGAAAATCGACAAGCAAACTTCAACTGCGATAACGAAATCCCTGCTCTCCGTGATGTTTCCCTTGCTGGTCCTGGCGAATCTATTCGGAATCATATTTGTGGCCAAAGGCGGCGACTCCACGATGGCCGAAATAGCCGGCTTCGGAAAGATAAGGAAAGGAAAGAAGAACAGCAAAGATGACCGCCCCTCAACAGGGGTGACGTTCGAAGACGTGGGGGGAGCGGAAGAGGCGTTAGTCGAACTAAGAGAGGTGACCGACTACTTAAAGGACCCCGAAAAGTTTGAGGAATACGGGGCCTCCGTCCCCAAGGGGGTGCTGCTGTTCGGCCCGCCCGGGTGCGGAAAGACGCTTCTTGCCCGTGCGGTGGCGGGCGAGGCAGGGGTGCCCTTTTTCCCCGTTTCGGGGGCAGAGTTCGTCGAGTCGCTGGTGGGCGTCGGCGCTGCCCGTGTCCGGGATTTGTTTGCCCAGGTGAAGGAGGTAGCTCCTGCGATCGTTTTCATCGATGAGATAGACGCAGTCGGGCGAAAGCGCGGGGGCGAGGGTTCCACCGGTGGCGAGCGTGAGCAGACCGTGAACCAGCTTTTGGTAGAGCTGGACGGGTTCGAAGCAAATACCGGGATAGTCCTTATGGGCGCAACCAACCGGCCCGATATTTTGGACCCCGCCCTTTTGCGGCCGGGACGCTTTGACCGCCATGTCACATTGGAAACTCCCGACCTTCACGGCCGTCAAACCATACTTGAGCTGCACGCAAAGACCAAGCCGATTGAAGGGGGCGTGGACTTCGAGCACTTAGCCCGGCGCACTCCCGGTTTTACCGGCGCCGACCTCGCGAACGTGATCAATGAGGGAGCGTTGCTTGCTGTAAGAAAGGGGCCAGGGAACAAGATTGGGATGGAAGAGCTCACTGAAGCCGTACAAAGAGTGCTCCACGGCCCAATGCGCCGGGGGACCATAATGGGCCCCGAAGAACGAAAGCGGATCGCCTATCATGAGGCCGGTCATGCGTTGGCGGCGTCGGCTTTGGGCCAAGCAGCGTCCGTGCAGCGGGTTTCGATAGTCGCGCGGGGTCGGGGCCTGGGATCATCCGCCATCGACGACCAGGATAATCGTGTTCTGTTCACAACGAGCGAAATGCGGGCGAGTCTCGTGGTGACCATGGCCGGAATAGCCGCCGAGCAAGTGGTTTTCGGCGAAACTTCGACCACCGCGAAGGATGATCTCGAAAGGGCTAATGCAGTCGCTCGGGAAATGGTGGGTGTCCAGGGTATGTCTGGCGAGATTGGCCCGCTTCGGTTGCTGTCCACCGAAGGCGGCTACCTTGGCGCCGACGCCAGAGTGGTCGAGGCAATCTCGGGCCAAACTTTAGGAGCCTTCGACGCAGCCGTTCGTGCCCTCATTGACGACGCCCAGGCAAATGCCCAGAAAGTGCTGGTTCAGCACCGTGTGCACCTTGACCAGATGGCCGTCACCCTCGTGGATCAGGAAACCCTGGAGGGGGCCCCCTTGGAGGCTCTTCTTGCCGGCGTGAACGCCGAGGAAGCCAATTTCTCGGGAAACGGTGTTTCGTTTCCCGAAGGCTCTCGCCGTAAGCCAAGGCGACCCCCAAGAGCGGGTAGCGCTGAAAGCGTTCCGGCCACAGGGCCCGAGTGAGGGCCGTCGCTGGTGGGCGACTGCGAGGTTCCTGCGCCAGAGGGGCGACAGCCTGGGGAGTGGTTGCGGTTCTAGTGATCGCGTCGGGCTGCACCTCAGGTTATGTGGTTCCGAGCGGACTGGAGAGTGATGGCGATTTCTCCAGGTTTAATCCCTCCGGACCAGGCGTTGCTTGCCGCTTGCTGGCGGCCGAAGAAGTTGAACTGGCTTTGAACAGCAAAGTCGGGAACGCTCTTACTGTCGGAATTAGGCCGATTCTTTCGGGAATGGAGATGTGCTTTGTCAATGCCTCAACGAATGAAACAGTCTCCTGGGGTACGCTTTCGAATGCGGCCGCCGGACGTTTTTCCGATTACGAGCGTATCAACAAACGATACGTCGAAACCTTAGACCTGGAAGGACATCGGGCCCTTTGGGACGGGGAACTGAGAATTCTTTTGGTCCTTAAACAAAGAAAGGCCTTTGCCGTTCAGATGGCGGGCGAAGGCAGGGATCTCGGCAAGGCGGTTAAAGCCCAGGAATATAGAAAAGAAACGGCTAAGCTCCTGGCAGTTAGGGCCCTAAGGCGACTGTAACTGTGTTGAGCCGAATGACGCCCAGGGATCGGCCCCTGGCCATTTCAAAGCCATGTCGAGTTGCTGGCACGTGAGCACTAACGTTTGCGTGGTTTTGGGGCGCGTGAGGTGCCGCCAAACATCCCGAAGGTTGGTGGTCATGGCACTAGGCTGTCTGTTGACGGTGGTTGCCGCCTGTTCAAATCCGGGGGGGGCCAAGCCTAGAGATTCCGTTGGTTCCAGCTACTATTCCTCAGCCTCTGCAGTTTGCGCACTTCTAGAAGGCAGGGACCTGGAGACCATTCTCGGGCATCAATATTTGGATGGAGTCGGTGACTTTAATCCGGACACGCAATTTCTGACCGGAGTAAACGCCTGCAGCTACGGCAGAGCGGACAACCCGAGACGGAAGATCTACCTTGGGGTGGTTTACGCATATTCCGACCAGATATTTGGGCAAACAAGTAGTTTTTTGCATCGGGCCTTTCCTCAACCAGGAAAGATAGTGACCGTTAAAGGCATTGGTAAGAAGGCATTTTGGTGGGACGACTTAAACCTGCTTTTTGTATTGACGGAGGGGAAGATGATCGCCCTGAAAGGTCAGGCGGACCTAGAACCTGCGCGAGATAGATTGATAAGGGTACGAAGGCTGGCAGAAAAAGCCGTGGCTCGGCTGCGCTGACCTGAATCTAGGGTTACTTCAGGCCGGTGGAGTACCCAACCAGTTGTCTGGCCGATTGATTACTCGGGTCTATCCTCAGTGCCCGACGGACTGCGGCTTGGCCTTCAGGCTCGGTCCTCACTGAGGGAAAATTGTTGCCATGCAATTCCACCCTCAGGGCGGCGAATCTGTGGATCTCCATCTAAAGCGTATGAAACGATTAATGAGAATTGCCCTTGAACGGTTGAGATGAGCTGGCTAGGACAGTAGCGGCCAGTTATGTGGCTCCGGGTTTTTGTTCCAAGTCTGCGAGGAGGTCTCGCGCGGGTTGGCTGGTTGGGTCGATTTTCAGCGCATGTCGGACAGCGACCTTGGCTTTTTCAATTCTTCCCAAGCTCAAGTAGTTTTGCCCCAGGTTCATCCAGTGGCCTATATCCTTTGGGCGCATCCGAGTTACGAATATTAACTGCTCCACAGCTTTTGCGCGGTGGCTGGGTTCTCCGGTGGATTCTGCCCAAAGGTCCAAGAACCTTGCATATTGATTATGCACCGCCCAGTCCGTAGGATCCATGGCCACGACCCTTCGCCACACGGCATCGGCGACGGCGAAATGCCCTTTGTCGAGCTTTGAAAGCTCAGTATGGGTAGATGCTGCGGCTACGCTGGCAAGGGGGTCACCCGGCTTGACTTGTAATGCTCTCTCGTAGCCGTCAATGGCCCTCAAGAGTTGGCGCTTCTTGTCTCCCAACTTCTGGCTAGACCTCTCCGCCTGTTGTGCAAAGTCTGCGGCCAGCGTCAAGTAGTTGCCCTCCAGCGGGTTTAATGTTGTGGCTCGGCTGGCGTCAGTTGTTGCAGCTTGCGTTCGGCCCCTCCGTAGTTTTGCTTCAGCACTTTTCGCGTATACATCAGCGATCATTGGTCGCAGCCCAGTTAACAATAATGCGGCGCTGGCGACGCCGGCTGCAGCATAGAGCCACATCGGACTACTTTCTCCATCGGCTACTGCCCGTGCGGAACTGGTTTGCACCCTAGGGCGATTTTTGGTGCGCTTTGCTATCCACTTGGGTTGCTTTGCGGATTGCAGACTTTTTCGTGACTTAAGCAGCAGCGGGTCTGCCAGAACCGCGACCCCCCCCAAGGCAATCCAACCCATTACCGCTACGGGGGGTACGTCGATCGAGAAGAAACCCTGCGAGAGATAGGCCACCAAGGATCCAAGGAAAGCGACCAACAGAAGCCTCTCTGGCTCCTCGGCGTGTCGAGACCTCCTATGGCCGTAGAAGACGGCCAATCCAACAAGGCCCAGGTACGCGGAAAGCCCGATGATTCCTGAGCTTGCTGCATACTCAAAGTAGATGTTGTGAGGCTTATCGGTGATGGTCAGGCCCAATTCCGCTCCGTCCGCTGGAAGCCTGTACTTGGTGTATTCGCGGTAATACGTGTCTGGGCCCGCGCCGACGATAGGGTGGTCAACAAAAATATTCCACGCGGCAGCCCAATACCAGGTACGGTCCCTTAGGGTTTTGGAGTCGAAGACTTGAGCTTTGGCCACAAAGCCCGGGGGTTTATCCGAACCCGGATGCCAAAGGGCAAGAGCGAGCAGGAGAGCCACCAGCAGGGCACCCGTGACCGCCGAAATTTTCAACCACTTTGGCAGCCGGTCCCGGTACGCAAATGCCATAGTCGCAAGTCCAAGCGTGGCGGCAACAATCCCACCGCGGGCCTGAGCAAACCAGACTGCGGCAAGGTTGGCTACGAAGGCTACTTGAAGAAACCTCCTCAACAAGACCTGCTTCGTCGTTAGCGCCATATAAAGCACAAGCGGGACGCAGATTCCCAGGTAGCCCCCAGAGAAGTTCGAGTTGCCCATGGTGCCTATGGGTTTGGCGCCTTTGGATGCCCAGGGCAGCCAATCTGTGCCGGAGGCCTGAATGAGGACGTACACACTGGTCAAGATGGATCCTGCGGTAAGGGCGCGGACTATCCGGCGCAGCCCCTCGGGGCGCTCCCAGTGCAGCCCCACAATGACCAGCATGATGGCCGCATACAGCACGAAGGGGACAACGCCCCCATAGCGCCCATAGACGCCCAGGATGGAAACCTTGGGGGCATGCGAGAAGACCGCCGCTAATGCGTACGCTCCCAAGAACGCCAGGGCGGCATAGCCTAGGCGGAACTTGGGCAGCCATTTTCCACGGGTGAGGCACAAGGTGGACCAAATCCAAAGCGAGGTAATGCCCAGAACCCAAAGAACCGTCAGCTTGGTGAGGTTGAATGTGTCCTTGCTGGCCAAATTGAAGGCCAGGGGCCCCACCAATACGGTCGCCACAAGGACGCTCCGCCCGTAGACCTCGAATTTGTCTAGGACCCACTCCCTCATGGCAGTCTTCCGGGTTGTTCGTCAGCGCAAAGAATCACTAACGTTATCGCAGAAACAGTCCAGAACCATCCGTAGAAACTACCTGTTTCGGTCTGGTTTTCAGGCCTCAGCGGTATACCTCACCCCTTGGGTGCGGATTTCGCACCAAAATGGGCCACCCATTTCACGGGAAATGGGCCACTCGTTTCGCACCAAATGGGCCACCCCCTGAGGAGCATTGGTTAAGGGCAGGCCCAGTGCTTGGCCTCTTTGGAAAAGAACTGTTCGAGCGGCACTCCCTGGCCTCCCACTAGAAGTTTTCGGTGGGGGCCAAAGGTTTTTTCGAAGGTGGTCAGGCCTGGCAGGGACTGCTTTTGGCGGCTACTTTTTACTTCTATGGCGGTGACTTGGCCTCTGCAGCGCACAACGTAGTCGACCTCTTTGTTCCTGTCGCGCCAATAGAGCAGTTCTGAATCCGCTCCCAGTCCGTTTGCAAGGTGGGCTCCTACGGCGGTTTCGAGCAAACGGCCCCAAAACTGAAGGTCTTTTCGAGATTCATGAAAGGACCACCTGCAACTGGCGCTTACAAGAGCCGTATTGAGCGCAATCAGTTTCGGGCTGGAGCCTCGCTGCCTGACGCGTGACCCGGAAAACTTTTGAAGGCCGGTGATCAGCCCGGCGCCCGCAAGAAGCTCGACATAATGCGCGAGCGTCGTGGTGTTGCCGGCATCTTGCAGCTGTCCGACCATTTTTTGATACGAAAGGATCTGCCCGGAATAGTCACACGCCAATCTAAAGAGACAGCAGGCTGCGCTCAAATTCCATTTTTACAGTTTACTCAATACGCTGAGTAAATTTACTCAATTCCGTAGGTGGTTGATGTACATGAATAACGATAGTATGTACATATGAAGCGTCGCACAACAATTGAAATTGAAGAGGATCTGCTGGAGCGTGCCCGGAAAGCCCTCGGGTTCCAAACGACCAGGGGCACAGTTGAGGAGGCTCTTCGGCGGGCCGCGGATTCCGCTGAGGCGAGCCAAGCCGAGCAATTGGAGAAACAGGTAGCGCTCCTTGGGAAACTCGGCGAACTGGTTGACCTGGACGTATTAAAGTCGGACGAGATGTGGCGGTAGGGTGGATTGTCGACAAGAGCGCAGCTGTCCGCTCGAATGAGCCGGATGTGGCGGCCGGGTTGAGCCGCCTCGGTGAACCGTTATTCATCTGCGATGTTGGGATGCTCGAGCAACTCTTCTCCGCCCGGTCAGCAGCCAGCTACGACCTGCTTCATCAAACTCTCCGGGCCAATTTTTCATCCATTGAATCGCCAGCTGATTTGCTCACCCGCGCCATAGCGCTTCAACGAGACCTCGCTCATCATCATGGGATGTGGCACCGCATACCGGTCCCCGACCTTCTGATCGCCGAAACCGCCTTGCATCACAATCTCGGGGTGGTCCATGTAGATGCAGACTTCGAAAAGATTGCCAAAGTGCGACCCCTGGAGACCGTGTCCTTGTGAAGGTGGACTTCCCGCTGAAATGGCGACGTTTCAGCACATGGACTGCCGCCCTACCCTCCCTCTCCCGGTTGACGAACGGGGCCGCAAGTTGTTGACTCATAAGTCATCTCACGGGGCCGCGGATGCGAGAATAGGTTTATGAGCGCTTTGGAAACCGCCGGGGGGAGCGACCCCGTCGGGCGTACGGGGTTGAATGATCTGCTTGAGGCCTCCGCAGACCGTTGGAGGGGGAGGCCGACGTCTTAGTCGCTTATCTTTTTGGCTCGCGTTCCAGAGGCGCGTGGGGACCTCTCTCCGACGTTGACGTTGCGGTCCTATTGCGACCAGATTCAGATCCGTGGGACCGGCGGCTTGAATTGCTCGGCCTTGTATCTCAAATCGTAGGGTCCGAAAAAGCCGACCTGGTCATATTGAATGAGGCGTCGGTCGACCTGGGTTATCGCGTTTTGAGGGACGGCGTCATCTTGGTGTCAAAAGACGAGAGGGCTCGAATCAAC
>JBPCIX010000046.1:0-31209 GCA_051005875.1 Actinomycetota bacterium
GCAGACCCGGATTAGCCATGCATTGGCGGAGGCCGAACGGAGATTGGAGCAATTTGACCTCAAGTTCGATCAAGTTGAAGACATCATATTAAAAGCCATTGATTGGGCTGACAACCTCCATGCGGCTTACATGGCTGCTAACGAGTCGGTAAGACGGTTATTGAATCAGGCCGTGTTCAAGCGAATCTTTATCGGGCCGGAAGGCGTGACGAGAGTGGAGTACACGGACGGGCTCGAAGACCTCCTGGCTCCAGACTTATCCTTAGCGACTGAAGACGTGCCGAACAAAGACGAACAAACAAATGCATATCACCGAACTTCTTTTGCTGACGGTTGGAACGTCAGACAATTGGTCGGGATGGCGGGATTTGAACCCACGGCCTCCTCGTCCCGAACGAGGCGCGCTACCAAGCTGCGCTACATCCCGTGGGTCGAGTCTAACCGGGCAACAACAGCTCGGCGATCTGGACCGCGTTTAGCGCTGCGCCTTTGCGCAGGTTGTCCGACACCGTAAAGAAGCAAAGGGAGTTGGGATGCGACGGATCCTGCCGGAGCCGGCCCACGTAGCAATCGTCGGTACCGGCCGCTGCGAGGGGATTGGGAACCTCCGTTAAGCAAATGCCGTCGGCGTGGTCCAGGGCTTTGTATGCGTGCTTAAGATCAACCGTCTGCTCGAACTCGGCATACACCGACGCGCCGTGGCCTATGACCGTCGGCACCCTTACACAAGTGGCGGTGACCTCAAGCTCGGGGAGCTTGAATATCTTGCGGCTTTCAAGGAGCATCTTTGTCTCTTCAGAGGTGAAGCCGTCGTGCTTCACCGACCCGATCACGGGCACGACATTTAGATGAATGGGCGCTGGAAACACAACCGGCACAATGACTGTCGGATCGCCCACAACGCCCCCGGGGGAGTCTAGAGAAGGCCTAAGGCCCGGTTCCTGTTGCGCGAGCTCTTCGACACCGGGGGTCCCCGCGCCGGAGGTCGCTTGATACGACGAAACAATGACCCTCTTCAAACCAAAGGTGCGGTGAAGAGCGCCCAGCGGAACCGCGATGCCGATGGTGGTGCAGTTCGGCGAGGCGATGATTCCGTTGTGGCTCAGCGCTGCCTCGGGGTTCACTTCCGGGACGACCAGCGGTACCTCGGGGTCCATTCTGAGCCCACCGGAGTTGTCGACGACTACTGCCCCGGCTTTGGCAGCCCGCGGCGCCCATTCGACGGCGACCTCATCGGGAGTATCGAACAGGGCGAGGTCCAGCCCCTCGAATATCTCGCCGCTCAAACGGCAAACGTTTAGAGTTGAATCGCCAAAGGGGATTTGCTTGCCGGCGGACCGCGCCGATGCCACCGCGACAACTTCGGATGCGGGGAAGCCACGCTCTGCCAGGATAGAAAGCATCACGCGCCCAACCGCCCCGGTGGCGCCCACCACCGCAACTCTTGGTTTTTCCGGAAGGTTCATATTCCTAGATTACCCGCGCCCAGCCGCCGCGGTCCCGCCGGAGTGCTTGTGGGGCTTATTCGTGTTCGCGAACTGAAGCAGCGTCGGGCAGATCGAAGCGGTCGTGAATGGCCTGGACCGCCTTTTGGACTTCATCGGCTCTCACAACACACAAAATCCTGATGGAAGATGTGGATATCGCCTCGATGTTTATCTTTGCATCAGACAGCGCCCCGAACATGTCGGCGGCGACTCCGGGATGCGATTTCATTCCGGCGCCGATCAACGAGACCTTGGCAATCTCGGGGTCGACCGAGTGTCCCTCGGCGCCGACATCTTTTGCGATTGTTTCGACGACGCTTTCCGAGCGAGCCAGATCTTCTTTAGGCATTGTGAACGAAACGTCGGTGCGGCCGTCCTCAGAAACGTTTTGTAAAATTACGTCAACGTTGATATTTGCTTCGGCCATTTCGCTCAAGATTTGGGCGGCGATTCCCGGACGGTCGGGGACCCGGCGGATCCGTACCATCGCTTCAGACGTATCGTGGGTCACCGCCGTGACATAGGCTTTTTCCATCCGTTCATCCTCCTGCTTGATAAAAGTGCCTTCCTGGTCCGAGAACGACGAACGGCAATGGATCACCACTCCATGGGTTCTCGCGTACTCGACCGAGCGCAGCATCAAAATGCCGGCGCCGCTCGCCGACATCTCGAGCATCTCTTCGTAGGATAAGACGTGTAGTTTGCGTGCGTTCGGCACCAGTCGCGGATCGGCCGTATAAACGCCGTCAACGTCAGTATAAATCTCGCAAACTTCTGCGCCCAGGGCCGCCGCCAGAGCGACCGCGGTGGTGTCGGAGCCGCCCCGCCCGAGCGTGGTGACGTCGAGGGTGTCCGAAATTCCCTGGAACCCCGCGACGATCACTATCTTCCCGGCGTCAAGGGCTTCTTGAATCCGGCGTGCCCTCACCTCAACAATTCGAGCCTTGGTGTGGGAACTGTCGGTCATGATTCCGGCTTGCGAGCCGGTGAGGCTGACGGCGTCGTGACCGGAGTCGATCAATGCCATCGACAGCAATGCCATCGAAATGCGTTCTCCGGCTGAGAGCAGCATGTCCACTTCCCTCGCATGCGGGACCGGCGAAATGTCGAGTGCCATTGCCATCAAGTCATCTGTGCTGCCTCCCATTGCCGACACTACGACTACAACCTGGTTGCCTTCCGATGCCACGGCCGCGATCCTTTGTGCGACCGCTTTTATGAGGCCAGGGTCGCCGACCGAGGTTCCACCGTATTTCTGAACAACTACCGGCACGCTGGCCGCCCTTCGGGTTGCATCATGCCCCGAGCTCGTGACGCCCTTCAAGGGCCCTTCCCAAAGTAACTTCGTCGGCATATTCAAGGTCGCCGCCGACCGGCAGACCGCTTGCGATTCTGGTCACCTTGACTCCCAAGGGAACGATAAGGCGCCCCAAGTACATCGCCGTTGCTTCGCCCTCGACATTGGGATTTGTTGCGACAATAACTTCTTCGACTGAGTCTTCAGGGATCCGGGAGAGCAACTGTTTGATGTGAAGGTTGTCGGGCCCGATGCCGTCGATCGGCGAGATTGCTCCGCCCAAAACGTGATATCTGCCCCGAAATTGTCCGGTCCTTTCAACCGAGACAATGTCGGGAGGTTCCTCGACCACGCAAATTATCGAAGCGTCGCGGCGTGAATCGGCGCAGAACTCGCATAGTTCGTCGATGGAAAAATTAAAGCACTTTTCGCAGAAGCGAACCGTAGCTTTCATCTCGATGATTGAATCGGCCAGACGCCGCGCGTCGGTGGTTTCGATCTTCAGAAGGTGAAAGGCAAGTCTTTGAGCAGTCTTGGGCCCGATGCCCGGCAACCTGGCCAACTCTTCCACAACATCTTGTATCGCTCCTGCAAACACCTAGTGGCTCATCGCGGGGTTAATCACCTACATGCCCGGCAAGCCGAGGCCGCCGGTTAGCCCGCCCAAGCGCTCTTCGGCCAACTCGCGTTGAGCTTTCAACGCATCGTGGATCGCCGCCAACACCAGGTCCTCGAGCAGACTGGGATCGTCCGGATCGACGGCGGATGGATTGATTTCGACCGCGGTAAATTCGCCGCCGCCGGTAACAGTCACCTTCACCATTCCCCCGCCTGAGGTTCCCTCGATGGTTTGCTCCGCCAACTCTTCTTGAGCCTTGGCAAGCTCGCCCTGCATCTTGGCAACCTGCTTCATCATCTTGTTCATGTCCACTGGTTTGCCCTCACTGGATTGCCCTCACTGGATTGCCCTCACTGGTTTGCCCTCACTGGATTGCTCATTTATCGTCGACGACTTCTGCCCCCGCAAAAGCCTCGCGGATCATTTCGATGGCGGCAGTCGCCTGATCTGATCCTTCATCGGATCCCTCGGAGGTTTCTGCCGCCTGCGGGCCCGCCTCAGCGCCCCCGGCAGGCCCACTTGGTGCGAGTCCGAGGGAGTCCGGTGGTGACTCCGGGGCTGCCGGCTGGTTACCGATTCCCGCTCCAAATTGATCAGGGCGCTCTTCGCCCGAAACGCATCTGATCCGCGGCCGCTGGCCGAAGACTTCAATGAATGCTTCGACCAACGGCTCCTGAGTCGAGGCCTGGGAGACTCGGTCCTTGTGAAATCGGGAACGGGGGCCGAACTCGAGAATCAGTTCATTCTCGCGATAGGCAACCGGATGAGCCGCCAGCAGCAGCGCCTGGAACGAGATCTTGCGGCGCTTCACCTTGTCAAGAATAATGGGCCAAGCCCGCTGGACCTTCTCGATATCAACAGGACCCTGTTGATCAGGCTCATGAGCCTCGACAATTTCCTTGGCCGTGGCCGGCGCCGGGGGTTGACGCTGCGCTGTAGAAGGCGCGGCCTGCGCCACCCGGCTTGGCTCGGCCGGCTCACCCCGCGAATTGGAGTCCGTTGGGTGTGGCGGGCCAGCCGCAGGGGTCGCTGCCGGCAGGGGGGCCGCCGTAGGCGCCTTCGCCCCAGGGGCAACCATTGCCGGGGGCGCTGCCGGCGCTGCAAACTCTGATTGCACTACACCGGAGTTGCGCTCGAGGGCCTCGATCCGCGATAGCAGTGTTGAGGGCGTTGCATGCAAGTCCGGCCGCGCCATTCTGGCCAGGGCAATCTCGACCGCGAGGCGGCCTTCGATTCCCTGCCGCAATTGCAGCTGCGTTTCGTTGGCGAGGTCCAGGAGCCGAAGGATCTCTTCGCTGGTGAATCGGTTGGCTTGAGCCTGAAGGCGCCCGATGCGTTCGTCGGAGATATCGAGGATCTCTTGGGCTGCGGGAGTGTGGATCACAAGAAACACACTGCGAAGGTGCGCCACCAGAGCATGCGTGAAAAGCCGAACATCGGAACCGGATCGGATCAACCGATCGGCATAAGCAAACATGGCCGGAGCATCGCGCTCGGCGACCAGGTCAAGGGCTTCGAACATCAGATCTTCGGGGAGTTGGCCGAGCAACTCGGCGACGGCCTCGCCGGAGATCTTTTCGCCGGCAAATGACCGAAGTTGATCGAGCAGGCTAAGGCCATCCCTGACGGAACCTGCCGCCCGGGCCCCGACCATCCCGAGGGCCTCTTGCTCGATCCAAATCCCCTCGGCGTCGCAAACTTGCTGGACGCGCTCCGCTATATCGCTTGCGCCCACAGCCCTGAAGTCGTAACGCTGGCACCTATCGACGAGGGTGTGTAAGACCTTTTGCGGCTCCGTCGTCGCAAACACAAAAACGACGTGGGCCGGCGGTTCCTCGAGAACTTTCAGCAAAGCGTTGTTGGCGGCCGGCGAGAGCATGTGACATTCGTCAACTATGTATACCTTCCACCGGCCGCCGACCGGCGCATAGGCCACTTTTTCTCGAAGGTCACGAGCGTCGTCTACGGAGCCGTTAGACGCCGCATCGATTTCGACAACGTCGAGCGAGGCCCCCTCGGTGACCTGCAGGCAAGACGAACATTCGTTGCATGGCTCCTCGCCGCCCTTCTCGCAGTTGAGGGCTTTCGCCAGAATTCGAGCGGAAGATGTTTTGCCGGTGCCCCTGGGGCCGCTAAATAGGAATGCGTGGGCGACGCGCTTTTCCGTTATGGCCCGTTTCAAGGTTTGGGTCACGTGGGCCTGGCCGACTACCTCGGCAAAGCTCTGGGGGCGGTATTTGCGGTAAAGGGAGACGTGCATGTGGTGTGACCCAGCATACCGCGCCGCCTCGACAGAAAAAATGTCGCGCACCCACCTTCGACTCGGGGCTCCCGGACGCTTTCACGGCAACCGGCTCTGGCCAGGTGACCCCGCGGCGCAGTGCCTTGAAGCTTAAGGCTGCTCCGTTCCCGGCCTGACCTGGTTCACCCCGGTCACTCGCGCGGGACCCAGCCTTCAACACCGCTTACCGAGCGCAAACCCCGCAAGCCCGAAGCCTAGGGTGGGAATTCAGCCTCCCATAAAGCGGATCTGGAGTAACAGGCGACCGCCAACCGCCCACCTAGCGCGACACAGAAACTTTACCTTGTATGCCGGTTTTAGGTTGAAAGCCTTTTCCTTGAAAGTGCTCCCAGATTCGGCCATTCCCCCAGCGAGAAATAGATGAGGCCGCGAGTGCTCACGGCACACGCCAGCGCCATAGGGCATGCAACCGAGGTACTTGACTCTTCACCGTGCGGAGGCGGCGAGATTTGAACTCGCGAGGGGCTTGCACCCCAACTGGTATTCCAAACCAGCGCCATCGGCCAATCTAGGCGACGCCTCCGTCGCCATTGTAGCCGCGGTGGTGTCGTGGCTCGGTTCATAGCTTTGGCCTTATTGTTGCGGGGGTGCGACGTCAGACAGTTATTGCGATTGGTGTTCTCTTGGCCGTCATTTTGTTGATGGGGGTTCTCGGCATCATGCAGATGCAGAGCGCCATTGTTCGTTAGCCACGCCGTTCAATTAAGCGCGTGCCCGCCTAGAGCCACAGCGAAATCCAGCCGGCAAAAGGGGCGTCATACATGATAGTATCTCTGTATGACCATGCTCAGCTTTCGTGTCGAGGAGTCCGAGGTCCGCGCGGTCCAGGAATGGGCGGAGCGTCTTGGGCTGGCCCGATCTCAGGTCCTGCGGGATGCGCTGCACAAATATCTGGCCCGCCTGGCGAGCGAGGTCGACGCCAAAGTCTGGGAACAAGTACCGCTAGATTCAGCCGAGCGGAGCCTGGGAGATGTTGCGGATTGGGGGCCGTCGGAGGACTGGGCAGACTGGGCTGATGCTGCGCGGTGAGGTGTGGTTCGCAGTCACGCCCGGTGGAGATCGTCCCGTCCTCGTGCTTACTCGCGACCCGGTTGCCGATCGCATCGGGGCGGTAGTCGTTGCGGCCCTTACCAGGACTCGACGAGGTCTGGTATCTGAGCTCGAACTGACGGCCGATAAAGACGGGGTACCCAGTGACTGCGTGGTCAACTTCGACCATATTCACACCCTGCCGCGTCAGGCTTTCCGCCGACGAGTGGCCAGTCTCTCGCCATTTCGCATGGCCCAGGCCTGCCGGATCCTGGCCGAGGCCTTCGGATGTTAGCCTCTAATTTCTGATTACCCTTTAATGCCGCGGGGATCCGCGCCGTATGTGAACTCCTCCGCAATCTTGCCGTCCCTTGTGTGGACGATGACCTGGCCCAGTTCTTCGGCCCGGGCCAACTCCTTGGCATGATTTACCGCGTTGTCCTTGTTGTCGACGAGGAATTCGGTCTCGGAAGACCCTGCTCGCTTGACTTCCCAACTGTTCACGTTGGGAGTCACATGATACGTCACTCTGTTAGTCATGACCACGGTCTACCCGGTCCAGAGGAACTCGAAACCTCCAGATAGCTGTAATAGCTAGAGCTTAAAGATGATCTCGTTTTTTGGGTCCGATGGTTTTTCTCGCTCTGGCTCTTTCTCTATTTCGTCAACGTAGGCAAGCGTCCGCAAAGTTTTTTGACTGCGGACCTTTGACGGCTTGCCGGCAGGAGGGGCTTGGGAGGCTTTCGCTGTGGCTTTTAGCTGAGAAGGCACGGCTGAGGGCGATCCTGTTGGCTTGGGCGTTTTCGTTTGTATTGCCCCCTCATCGCTCACAGGGGCCGGGGCGGGGGGTGGAGCGGCTTGTTCGCTGCCGCCGTCGGCATTTTTCATAGCTGGGCTGCCTTGCATGAAAACTTCGGTAACCCAAAGCTTGCCCGACGAATCCGCGACTACTCCTACCCCTATGTAGTTAAACGCGGCCCCCAGGATGTTTTTGCGATGCGGGGGTGAATTGATAAAAAAGTTGTGCATGTAGCTGCAGTCGGTCGCCCAACCCACATTTTCGCCTTGATATTTCCACCCCGACGGGAGTTCGTTTCGGAGGTTCTCGTTGTGATACCAGCGCCCAGCTACCGACATTTCGGCAGAATGCCTGCGGGCAATCGCCACAAGATCAGAATTGACTGCGAGCGGCCCTAAGCCCTGCCCCTGTCTTTCGGCGTTGATCTTGGAAACAAGGCACCCTTCTTCCCCGGCCCCCATTGCGCCAAATTGAAGCCCAAGGGCAAGCATGGCTGCGACGGCAAGCAGTGAAATACTCTTTCTCATGAACTCGAAGTGTAGGACAACCCCGGCTCTATGATCGCGCTGGCGCCTCTTGCGGCTGCGGTTGTAAGCGCTGCTTTCGCCGGCTTGATGGCGCAGCAGTTTTTCACCCGAAAGCGCCCCCATCAATTGGCGTGGGCTTTGGCACTTACAATGTTTGCGCTTGCTTCGCTCGCCGCGGGGCGGGGAATCATTGCAGGTTGGAACCCATTTTTGTATCGCTCGTATTACCTCCTGGGCGCGGTCATCAATGTGCCCATGCTTGCGTTGGGTACCATCTATTTACTGGGCCCTCGCCGCGTCGCCCATGCGGCCGCAGCTTTGGTGGCGGTTGCAGTTGTCTATGCTGCCGGAGCAGTGTTCTCGGCTGAACTCCTAGGTCCCCCTTCAGGGCAGATGGACCCCCTTGCCGTAGATTCGGCAATCCCCTCGGCAAGCCTGGTGATTCCGGGAGTGGTCCGCAGGCTCTCGAGGCTTTATTCATTTACCGGGTTCGCAATTGTTGTCTCGGGGGCGCTGTGGTCGGCCTGGCGGCTTTCCCGAAAACCCGATGAGTATCTGCGTCGCTTAGCTCAGGGCAACATCTTGATAGCTGTGGGGACCTCCGTGGTCGCCGCCGCCAGTGGCTTTGCCCGGCACGGGAACGGCTTTGTGTTTGCAATCGGCCTGCTCGCCGGCGTTGTGATCATGTTTGTGGGCTTTTTGAAAATACGCCTCACAAACGGCAATCCCGTTAGCCTCACAAACGGCAATCCCGTTGGTGACGAGCAATGAGTTTCAGGCTGATGTTTGAGATTGAACCACCCCGAACTCCGGATCTGGGGAGAGTACTGCGGCAGATGGAGATTTTCGGCCCCATCGTCGATTCGATCATCGTGCCGGACAACCACCTGGGGCGGCCGGCTATGTCGTCGGTTGCCATCGCTCTTGAAATAAAGAAGCAGGGTTTTAGTCCGGTGCCCGCCCTAAACGCTCGCGATAGAAACCTTCTTCGTCTCGAGAGTGACTTACTGACGTTGGCTACCTATGGGATCGATGAGGTTCTGTTTTTGTACGGGGACCCGATATCGGACGGAAGATCCAGCCTGAAAGTTCGCCACATGCTGGAAGCTGAGCTGGGCGGCGATATAAAGCGGGGCGTGCTTGCCACGATTGGAAGACCTCTGGGCTGGCGCGAGAGGGCGGATTTCTTGCTGACGAAACTCGACTTTGGCCGGCGGCAGGCGGGATACTGGCGCGAGGTTGCTAGTTTTAAGCAGCCGCTTTACTGCGGAGTGCTGGCGCTGCCCGATCTTGTCATGGCGACCAGAATCTTGGAAAACATCCCGGACCTGACGCTGCCCGACGGGTACCTTGCCGGATTCGACACGGACCCCGAGTACGGCTTCCAGGTGGCAATCAAGGAGCTCGATGAGTTGCGCCGCTCCGGGGTGGACGGCGCACAGCTCGTGGTGCCCGCCAATCGTCGGCGTTTTGCGGAGATGCTGGAGAAATGGAAGGAAGAAAACGGGGGGTTGGTTGAATGAACGCGCCATCTGTGGGCACCCTTCAACTCGGGCGGCCTTCGGGCCCCCCGCAGCCAAACGATACGGGCGAAGGCGGCGGCTCAGATTGGGTTTTGTTAACGACCGCCGCCAACCAGGTGATAGCCCTTTTGATTGAGGGGCGCCTCGGCGAGGATGGGATCAGTTGTCTGTTGGATGGGTTCAACCCATCGCCCGGGGCATGGCTAAAGCCCTTTGGCGACCCTTTGGCCCCGGTCAAGGTTTATGTTCACCGTCACGATCTGGGGTCGGCTTCGTTGCTGTTGCATGAGGTTGGCCACGCCGCCCCCGATTCAAGTGACTCGGGGCCACGGTCCGTGAAGACTTTGTGGTGGGCCACCATTGTCGTGGTCGCCGCCCTGACGATGCTGCTTGTGGCCGACATGATGGGCGCCTTTCAAGGCGCTACGCTGCGATACTTGCGTTAATGGGCATTCGAGGCGGCGGTAACCGGCCGGTCCTTCCCAAGGGCCGAATGGATTCGATCATCCGTAGCGGCCGTGCGGCGGGACGTCCCCGTGGTCCGAAAAGGGCCACAAGGTTCCTTGCTTATTTTCTTATCCTGCTCGTGGTGGGGGCCATCATCATGGCCGCGATTTTCGGCTACGCCCAGCTCAGGTTCCGCTCGAACTCCCAGGACATTGAGGGTCTGGCTTCCAAAGTTCCAAACGAGCCCATGAATGTATTGCTGCTTGGGTCGGATACAAGAGACGTGCTAACCCAGCAGGAACGCAAGTCGTTCGGCACTATTCCCGGCAAAAGAGCCGATACAGTCATACTTCTTCACCTTGACGAAAAGCAGCAGAAGGCTGTCCTAGTGCAGTTTCCACGAGATCTCCGGGTTACTTATCCCGATGGCTCAGTTGGAAAAATCAATGCGGTCTACCAAAAAGGCCCCGATGCCATGGTGGCGACGGTCAAACGCTTGACGGGTCTGCCGGTTAATCACTATGTCGAGGTTGATTTTAATGGATTCAACAACATCATCGATACTCTGGGAGGTGTGGAAATTTACTTCGAGAAGCCGTTGAAAGATGCCGACTCAGGGCTCAATGTTCCAAAGGGCTGCGTCAAAGTAGAGGGCCCGCAGGCTCTTGCCTTTGTCAGAGTCCGAAAAATTGACGATGATTTTGGTCGCATAGCGCGCCAGCAGTTATTCGTCAGGCTGATGATGGAGAAAATCGCCACGCCGGCCACCCTTTTAAATCCTGCAAAGCTCGTCAAGCTCGTGAACCTATTCTCGAATAACGTAAAACACGACGCTCAGCTCACTGTTGGCGATGTGAAAAATATTGCACTCCGGCTTAGAGGCTTTGATTCCAGAAAAGTGGACATGCGTGTGGTGCCCTCGGCGGGTGCCCGGATAAGGGGCGTCTCGTATGTTGTGGCCAATCAGGCGGAATCCGATGCGCTTTTTACGGCCATCCGCAATCGTCAGCCTTTGCCCGGATTTGGACGGACCGGAGTTAGCTCAATTGAGCCGGCAGACGTGAAGGTTACAGTTCTAAACGGGACTTCGGTCGACCGCCTTGCCCAGACCCAGGCTTCGGAGCTGGCCGCCAGAGGTTTCCAGATTGGGGGCGCCGCCGGAGCGAACCCCCATGCCAAAACGACGGTTTATTACCAACCCGGACGTCAAGAGGAAGCAAAGTTGATCGCTGCAGTTTACGGTGCTCCAATAAAGCCGATCCCATCGTCGATACAAGTGGATAGTCCGGTGGCGGTTGTTCTTGGATCCGACTTTGCCGGCGCGGGAGGCGAAGTGCCGGCCGGCCCCGCTCCGAAGGCGCCGGCCCCTGCCCCCGCTCCAGTGCCGGCCAAACAGCTGGTGCGCGCGTGTGGAAAGTAATCCCGTGGTAAGTGATCCTCGGACAATCAAGGGCTCGCTTTTGGTGACGGGTGGGGCGGGTTTTCTGGGCAGTTATTTTGTCCGGCTTGCGCTGAAGTTGGGCGCTTCAAAAGTCACCAATGTCGACCTGTTGAGCTACGCCGGCGATACCCGTCGCTTGGAAGATTTGACCGGCGACGAGCGCTACGAGTTTATTCAGGCCGATGTCGCCGACCCGGCTTCTATGGTCAAGATTGTGGATGAATGCCAGCCTAAGGCGATTATTCACTACGCCGCCGAGTCGCACGTCACTCGGAGCGAAGCCGACCCCGAGCGATTTTTTCGGACCAACGTCGAGGGGACGCGGGCAGTGCTTGATGCTGCACTGGAGTGCGGAGTCGAACGGGTGGTTCACGTTTCAACCGACGAAGTTTATGGACCCATCGAGTCGGGCCTTTTCTGCGAGACCGACAAACCCGAGGGCTTCGGAAAGTCCACCAGTCCCTACGCTCAGTCGAAGGCAATTGCCGACGACCTGGCGAGATCGTACGCAGACAAACTTGAGGTGGTTGTAGCTCGCCCCACCAATGCCTTCGGCCCGTGGCAGTTTCCGGAAAAGGCATTCCCCAGGTGGATCACCAGAGCCCTGCAGGGCCAGCCCTTACTGGTTTGGGGCGACGGCATGTACGTCCGGCAATGGCTATTCGCTCAAGATTTTGCAGAGGCTATTTCGGTCCTGCTTTTGAGCGGGGCCGCAGGCGAGGTTTACAACGTCGGACCGGTACACGACCCCGAGATCAATAATCTGGATCTCGCTCAATGGATAGCTGCACACTTAGCGCTGCCGGGCGATGCGGTGCAGCTGACTCCTTATGACAGGCCGAACCATGACCGCCGCTACGCAGTTGATCCCGCAAAAATCGAAGCTCTCGGCTGGCGGCCGGGCAATGTCGAGAAGCAATTCGAGGAAACCGTAAAGTGGTACCGCGATAACGATTCGTGGTGGCAGCCGCACCTGGAAGAGGCGGAATCCATTTACCGGCTGCATTCCGCTTAAATGGAACTCCACCAGATCGAGGGCATCGCCGGGGCCCTGCTCATCCGTCCGGTTGCCCACGAGGATTCCCGCGGCTCCTTCATGGAGATATTTCGCCAGGATCTGCTGGGGGCTGAGTTCGTGCAGGCCAACCACTCTTCGTCGAAGCAGGGGGTCCTGCGGGGCTTGCACTGGCACAAGCATCAAGCCGACGCGTGGTATGTGATCGGGGGCCAGGCCCAGGCCATGCTCGCCGATCTTCGAAACCCCGGCGGCAAGCCGGTTGTGGTTTCAATTGACCTAGACGCCGCCGTGCCGCAGGTTCTTTATATCCCGCCCAGGGTAGCCCACGGTTTTCTTGGCGTCACCGATGTTGAGTTGCTTTATTGGGTGACTCACTACTACACATCGGAGGATGAATTCGGCGTCGCCTGGGACGATCCCACCCTGGCTGCCCCCTGGAAGACGACCTCGCCGATACTCTCGGACAGAGACAAGGTAAATCCGAAAGTTGACTGGGACCTGATCGAGGCTACCTGAGTGGTGCTGGCCCTTTGAAAGGACTACTCGTCACCGGTGGGGGCGGGCAGTTGGGCCGGGCCTTCCGGCAAGCCGCCCCCGAGGCTACGATTCTGGACCGCGACCAACTCGACGTCACGGACAGCGTCGCAGTGACCAAAGCGATTACCGCCGCCCGCCCCACGGTCGTTGTAAATGCCGCCGCCTTTACAGCGGTCGACCGGGCGGAAACCGAGCCCGATGCCGCCTTCCGGATCAATGCTGTTGGCGCCGGACTGGTGGCGAAAGCGGCCGCGGCGGCCGGGGCTCAAATGATTCAAGTGTCCACGGATTACGTTTACCCGGGCGACAAGGACGGTGCTTATGTCGAGACCGACGAGACGGGACCTACGTCTGCGTACGGCAAGAGCAAGCTCGAAGGCGAACATTGGGTGCTGCAGTCGGCTCCGGGGGCATTGATCGTCAGAACTTCTTGGGTTTTCGGCGAGGGCTCGAACTTCATCGGGGCAATCTTGAGGGCGGCAAAAGCACCGGCCGGGGCAGGCGGTCTTTCGGTCGTAGACGATCAGCTGGGATTGCCTACCTACGCCCCCGATCTGGCAGCAGGGTTAGGGCAGTTGATAGAAGCCGGGGCAAAGGGCATTTTCCATCTGGCCGGCGGCGGGCCGCCGGTAACCTGGGCCGGTTTAGCCGAGTATGCAATCAAAGCATCCGGGTTGGACATCAAAGTAAACCGGGTAACGACCCAGCAATACGAATCCGCCCGCTCCGGTCCCTTCGCTCCCCGCCCCCGAAACAGCGTCCTTGATTGCAGCAAGGCGGCGGCGCTCGGCGTGTCGTTACGGCCGTGGAGCAGTGCGGCAACTGCTTACTTGACTACCAACTGATCGGCGGGCGGTTACTAGTTGGGTGACCGCCTGGGGTGGCCGCCCCACTAGGACCAGAGATCCAGTTCCGGATTATTGGCCAGTTCAATCAGGTAATCGCCGTATCCGTTATTTAACGTACTTCCCAGCGCTCCTACCTGCTCCGGCGTTATGAATCCTTGGCGCATCGCCACTTCTTCGATGCATGCAATCTTGAAACCTTGCCGGGCTTCGATGGTTTCGACGAAATTACCGGCCTGGATCAATGACTCGTGAGTCCCGGTATCGAGCCAGGCAAAGCCGCGGCTGAATCGCTGGACATGCAACAGTCCCCTTCCCATGTACTCGCGATTGACGTCGGTGATTTCCAACTCCCCGCGGTCCGACGGCTTTAACCGGGCGGCTATCTCGACCACCTGATTGTCGTAAAAGTAAAGGCCGGTGACAGCGAAGTTGGACTTGGGAGCGACGGGCTTTTCTTCAAGCGACTGAGCATGACCTTGCGCGTCGAATTCAACGACACCGTAGCTTTGGGGATTCTTGACTGGGTAAGCAAAAACTGTTGCGCCGCTTTCGCGCCGGGCTGCGGCTTCGAGCATGTCGGACAGGCCTTGTCCATAGAAAATGTTGTCGCCCAGGATCAACGCCACGTGGCCGTCGCCGACGAAGTCGGCACCGATGATGAAGGCTTCGGCGAGCCCCCTCGGCTCGGGCTGCGCCCTATAAGTGATCGATATGCCGATCTGGCTGCCGTCGCCGAGTACCCGCTCGAAGTTGGGCAAATCCTCGGGGGTCGAGATCAAAAGCACCTCGCGAATCCCTGAAAGCATGAGAGTTGAAAGGGGGTAGTAGATCATCGGCTTGTCGTAAACGGGCAGCAGTTGCTTGCTGACGCCGCGAGTGACCGGGTACAAACGGGTACCGAAGCCCCCGGCCAAGATGATCCCTTTGTTTACCCAAGAATCCGGGCTCACAGCTTGACGACCGTTCCGCTGATGCCGTGGAAAGCGTTTCTGGTATCAAGAATGAGCCGCGCATGCTCGGCCAGCCACGGCAGGTCGTACGACGCGTGGGCGGTGTGCAACAGCACCAGGTCGGCGGCCGCCACATTTTGCTCGTCGAGCTCAATCCGATCCAGCGACCCCTGCTTGAGGGGTATGAGTTTTTCGAACGGGTCATGAAACGTCACTTCGGCACCGCTTTTTCGAGCCCTTTCGACTATCTCAATCGCGGGGGACTCCCTAAGGTCGGCGACATCGGCTTTGTAAGTCACCCCCAGCACCAGAATCCTCGAGGACTTCAAGCTTTTGCCGTGCTCGTTAAGGGCCTCGCCCATTCGCTGGACTACGTAGGCCGGCATCTTCTGATTGAACTCGCGGGCAAGATCGACAAACCTAGCCGTCGCGCCCATTTGTCTGACCCGCCAGGAAAGGTAAGCCGGATCGACCGGGATGCAGTGCCCTCCCCAACCGGGCCCCGGATAGAAGGGCTCGAAACCAAAAGGCTTGGTGGCTGCGGCATCGATTACCTCCCAAACATCTATCCCTAAGTCGTGGCACAAAATTGCGATCTCGTTTACCAGAGCGATGTTGACGTGGCGATAGGTGTTTTCAAGAAGCTTTGCCATTTCGGCGGTTTTAGGCGAAGAAACCGGCACGATCTTGTCGATAAATGATCCGTAGAAAGCTTCCATGGCTTCGGTGCTGGGCTCATCGATTCCGCCGACAATTTTCGGAAGGTTCCGAAGTCGATAGGTGGGGTTGCCCGGATCGATCCTTTCGGGCGAGAAGCCCATGAGAAATTCAAGGCCTGCCTTGAGGCCTGAGGACTCCAGGATCCCGAAGAGCAATTCTTCAGTTGTTCCCGGGTAGGTGGTGCTCTCGAGGATGACCAATTGGTTGGGGCGAAGGTGCTCGGCCACTTTGTGGCCGGCTTGCTCGATGTGGGACATATCGGGCAGCTCATCCTTCAGCGGGGTGGGAACGCAAATGACTATTACATCGGACTCGGCGAGTGAAGCAAAAGAGGTAGTCGCCCTAAAGCGCCCGCTGCTGGTGCCGGCGGCCACCTCGTCGTTGGTTACGCCCGCAAGAGCTGAAACTCCGGCGGCAAGTTCATCCACCCGCGACTGCTGGACGTCTATCCCGGTAACATCGAAGCCCGCTTCCGCCGCATTGAGCGCAACTGGAACGCCCACGTATCCAAGACCGATCACGGCCACGCGAGCGGTCTTTTCTTGTATGAGTGTCAGAAGGTTCACTTCCCCAGCAGTCTAGGCTAATCATGTTCACCCGGACGGGCGATTGCCCGATATAGTTTGCCGGTGCGCGCACTTGTAACCGGGGGAGCCGGATTTATCGGTTCTCACCTGGTCGACGCCCTTCTGGACCGTGGAGATTCCGTCATTGCCCTGGACAACCTCGCCACGGGGCGTCATGACAACCTCAGGGACCGCCTCGGCGACCCCAAGCTGGAATTCGTGCTGGGCTCGGTTCTAAATGCCGACCTCGTTGACGACCTGGTTTCCCGAAGCGACGTGGTGTTTCACCTGGCAGCAGCGGTCGGCGTGAAGTTGATCGTTGAGCGCCCGTTGGAATCGCTGGTGACAAACATCCGCGGCTCCGAGGTGGTTTTCGAAAAAGCGCACAAGCACGGCAGAAAGGTGCTTGTCACCTCGACGTCTGAGGTTTATGGCAAGAGCCCCAACATTCCCTTGCAAGAAGACGGGGATCGCCTGTTAGGCTCGCCCCTAGTGGGCCGCTGGAGCTATTCCACCTCGAAAGTGGTGGATGAAATTCTTGCCCACGCGTACTGGAAGACCAAGGGTTTGCCGGCGGTCATCGTTCGGCTTTTTAACACAGTCGGGCCCCGCCAATCACCCGAGTGGGGCATGGTGGTTCCGCGTTTCATCGAGGCGGCGCTTGCCAGCCGGGATCTTATCGTTCACGGCGACGGCGGCCAATCACGCTGTTTCGGGTTTGTAGGCGACGTGGTGCCCGCCCTGATGGCCCTTATGAGTTCCACCGAGGCTGAAGGCAAGGCAGTTAACCTCGGGTCAACTGAGGAGATTAGTATCCTGGAACTGGCTCGCCTGGTAATTGAGCTGACCGGTTCGACTTCCGAGATCCGGATGGTGCCCTACGATGAAGTTTACGAATCGGGATTCGAGGACATGCCCCGGCGGGTGCCGGACATAAGCCGGGCGGCAAAACTCATAGGCTTCGACCCTCAAACCAACCTCAAGGGAATTTTGGAAATCATGATCCAACACTCGATACGGACGGCCCAGTGACCCCACAAGTGGCCCAGTGGGCACGATGCTGAAGATAGCGCCGCTGGCTATCCTTTCGGTCCTGTTGGCCACGGGCGGGCAACTGCTCTTAAAGGCTGGAATGGAAAACGTCGGCTACGTAGGGGGCGACCAGTTGCGCCGCCCCGCCGAGCTTGCGCTGACGTTGCTCAAAACACCACAGGTGGTAATTGGGCTCGGCCTATTTGTAGTTTCGGCCGGATCCTGGCTGCTGGTTCTTTCCCGGGTCCCCTTGAGCGTGGCCTATCCCTTTGTCGGGCTCACCTACGTGCTGACCACACTGTTTGCAAAATTTGCCTTGAAGGAAAATGTCCCAACCCTTAGATGGTTGGGAATCGGTCTGATCTTACTCGGGATCGCTTTTGTAGGCCAGACTGTTTCCCATCAAACGGCCGACCCAAAACCGTCCTCAGCAGCAACCTCGAGATGAAGAAAGCGATGAAGAGAAAGCGATGAAGAAGGCGCTGATAACCGGTGTGACCGGCCAGGACGGTTCTTACCTTGCGGAGCTCTTGCTTTCTAAGGGCTACGAGGTCCACGGAGTTATTCGCCGTTCCTCGTCGATTAATACCCGGCGTTTGGACCCAATTTGGAAAGATCCTCACGAAGCAGGTGTCAACTACTTCAACCATTACGGCGACCTGTCAGACGCAGCTTCACTGATAAACCTGATCGGCGAGATCGAGCCCGACGAGGTCTATAACCTGGGGGCCCAAAGCCATGTGTTGGTCTCGTTTTCGGTCCCCGAATACACGTCGGATGTCACCGGAGTGGGAGTCGCCAGGCTGCTCGAGGCCGTCAAGGCGTCGGGCATTAAGACGCGGTTTTATCAGGCCTCTTCTTCTGAAATGTTCGGCGCCGCCCCCCCTCCCCAGAGTGAAACCACGCCCTTTCACCCCCGCAGCCCATACGGCGTAGCCAAACTATTTGGACACTGGATGACGATCAACTATCGCGAGGCGCACGGCATGTTCGCCTGCAGCGGAATATTGATGAACCACGAAAGCCCGCGCCGTGGCGAGAATTTTGTCACACGAAAGATCAGCCGGGCCGTCGCCCGAATCAAAGGCGGTCATCAAGACAGGCTCTACCTCGGCAACCTCGAAGCCAAGCGAGACTGGGGTTATGCGCCCGAGTTCGTAGAAGCGATGTGGATGATGCTCCAGCAAGATGTGCCCGACGACTTTGTGATCTCCACCGGCGAGGCTCACACCCCGAAGGAATTCTGCGAGGTCGCTTTTGGGCATGTGGATCTGGACTGGAAGGACTACGTAGAGATTGACCCGAGGTACGAAAGGCCGGCCGAGGTCAACTTTCTGCTCGGCGATTCTTCAAAGGCGCATAAGGTCCTGGGTTGGACGCCCAAGGTCAAGTTCGAAGAGTTGGTAAAGCTCATGGTTCAGGCGGACGTTGAGCTTCTGGAAGATGAAATGAACGGCCGCCTGATTCAACAGCCCGACCACGATTAGTGGGCCGCCCCGCAAGCCCCCTTTAGGGCCGACGCTGCATTGCGAGTAGTAGTGACCGGCGGGGCCGGGTTCATAGGCAGTCACGTTTGCGAGCGCCTGATCACCGAGGGACACGAGGTTCTGGCTCTCGACAACTTGTCTTCCGGCGAGGGCCGGGTCCGGGTTGTTGAGGCCGCCGGAGTAGATCTCGAAAAGCTCGACGTGCGCGAGCCGGCCGCGGCAGCGGCAATCAGCCGGTTTAAGCCCGGCCTAATCTGCCATCTTGCCGCGCAGATTGACGTCCGTAAGTCGGTCGAGGATCCGGTTTTCGACGCCGATGTGAATATCGGGGGTACCCTCAAAGTCGCAGAGGCGGCAAGGCAGACCGGCGCCCGGATGATCTCGACATCGTCGGGCGGAACTATTTATGGAGAGGTCGACGAGGCTCGGCTGCCCGTCGATGAAGGCGCCGGCGGCAGGCCCACTTCGCCCTATGGGATCAGCAAGAAAGTGACTGAGGATTATCTGGAATTCTTCGCATCAACCCATGGTTTGGCTTATGTCAATTTGGCTTTGGCCAATGTTTTCGGCCCCCGTCAGGATCCCCACGGCGAGGCGGGGGTAGTAGCGATCTTCGCATTGTTGCTTTTGGATAAGAGCCCCTGCGCCATATACGGTGACGGCGAGCAGACTCGCGACTACGTGTACGTGGATGACGTGGCCGACGCGTTCTTGGCGGCAGCCGAGCGAGGGACAAGGCAAACGTTCAACATCGGAACCGGCCGCGAGACGAGCGTCAACGAGCTTTACCGTCAGATGGCGGAAATCCTGGGAACAGCAACCCAACCTGAGTATCGCGAGGCCAGGGCCGGGGAACTGCAAAGAAGCGCCCTCGACGCCTCAAAGGCGAAAAAACTTCTGGGATGGACCCCTAAAACAGACCTGACCCAGGGCCTAAAAGCTACGATCGATTCGTTACGGCCAGCCTAAAGTTCTTCTAGTGGCTAGCAGCTGAGGCCGAGTTTTTCGGGGCCCTTGTTGCAGTGGGACTTAATGAAGGCTTTTATGACTGGAATCGAGATCTTTTTACAGTTTTGCAGCTTCCCCCAAGAGGTCATTGCAAGGGCTGCTTTGATCTTGGGGTTCGGCTGAACAATCACGCCGTCAACGTAAGTGTCGTCGGCCAGGGTATTCAGTTCGTCAATTTCTTTGTCGGATGCACCTTTGTAATGGAGGACGACGCCACCGTGTTCGAGATTGTGGACCAGGATTTTGTTGTCTACGGTTGTGTCTTGTGACCCCCAGGGCCCAGGGCTCGGAAGGTGCAGACCTGAGGTTGGTGGGACGGAGTTGTATTTCGGTGCAGGAGCCCCGGGCGACAGGTGCGGCCCGGCCGGAAGTTCCTTGATCGATTCAACCGCCCCACAGCCCGCTTTTTTCGAGAGCTCCGCAATGTTGCGGCCGGAACTTTCTGATCGCTTGTTTACCGCGAAAGCGACGAGGAGCACAAGAACCAAGGCGCCGGCGATCATGCCAAGGCGCTTTCTTTTCTTAGCTCGCTCGCGGGCGAGTTGGGCTTCAAGCCTGGCTTTACGGGCCGCTTCTCGCTTGACCTTTTTTGTCTCCGGATTTTGGGGCATCGGTGAATACTATCTAAACAAATCATCTTGGGCGGGTCTTGCAAGCTCGCGAGCAGATCCGCGGCCTCTAACAACAGCCACGCCGCGGATCAAAGCGATGGGAACCCCGTCGGATTTTCCCATCACCAACTCGGCCGCCCCGGCCAGTTCATCGGCTATGGCGATGTTGGTGGAGTGCAGCGATAGGCCGAAAGAATCCTTCGTGCCGGTGTAATTTCGGGTCGGCTTCATACCGGCAACCCCTATTGCGACGTTGGTTTGGCCGATTCGCCAGGCCCTGCCGAAGGTGTCGGAGATGATCACAAAAACGTCAATCCCGGCGAGAGCTTTGATTCGGCTGCGAATTCGGCGTGCTGAAACATCGGGATCCACCGGAAGCAGCCCCGCGAAGCCGGACGGAACATTCGATGTGTCGATCCCCGAATTTGCGCAAACAAAGCCGTGTTTGGTCTCAGTAATGATCAGTCCATCACGGCGCCTAACTATTCGGCTTGCTTCCGAGATCGCGAGGCCTCGGCGCGCCTCGGGGTCGTCGAGGGCGACTTCAACCACCCGGCCCTCTGCCTTTGAGACGACCTTTTGGGTTACCACAATAACGTCGTCATGCCGGATCTTGATGCGAGCTTTTGCTGCCGAATCGAGTACCAGATCGCCCAGCCGTCGCCCTTCGGGGACCTCTCCGGAAACCGGGATCGGCAAGACGGTGAACCCGGCGGGTGCATTCATAGCTTGGCGAGTCAATGCTCGGGCGAGTCAGAGCCCGGCCGTCTCGCCAAAACAGCCATGGCCAGTTGGTGCGCTCGCTCCGGAGTGCTCATGATCGTATCCGCCACGATAGGGCGAATATCCAGTGCGGCAACATCGCCTTGCAGGCGTAGGTCGCGGCTGTCGATCACGAAGTTGCCGCAAAAATCCCGATAAAGACCGGCAACCCCCACAGCGCTTACGTCGGCCCCCCGCAGCGGCAGCAGTTTGTCGGCGGGACCTTTCAAGGCGGCGCCTTCGATAATCGGCGTCACGGCATAAACATCGTTTCTGCGCTCGGCTAGGCTTTCTCGGATTCCAGGTACCGACAGGATCGGCTCGATTGAAAGTACTGGATTAGAAGGACAAATGATTATGCGTGTCGATGCCGCTACGGCATCCAACACCCCCGGCGCGGGGGCCGCGTGAGCGGCCCCGTCAAACTTCACGTCCCGAATCTGCTCCGTGTGGCCGAACTTTACGAAGTACTCCTGAAAGTCGCGCCCAATACCGTCCGCCGTCGTCAATTTAGTGCTTACCGGGTCGTCGCTCATGGGAATTATCTTGACAACTACACCCAGGGCGCAGCGGATTCGCTCGGTCACTTCGCTTAGCGTCATGCCTTCTGCAAGCCACGTGGTTCTCGCCAAATGCGTCCCAAGGTCGCGGTCTCCGAGGGTGAACCAGGCTGGAGCGCCGTAGTTGCGCATCTGAGTAAGGGCATGGGTGGTGTCGGAGCGGAAGCCCCAGCCCATCTCGCCGACCTCGCCGGCGAGAGTGTAGGTGACAATGTCGAGATCGGGGCTTATGTGCAGGCCGTGGATCACAGCGTCGTCGCCGGTGTTGCCGATAACCGTCAGATCCTCGGCAGGGTTGGCCGACACAAGGCCCGCCAGAAACTTGGCCGCGCCCACACCCCCCGCAAGAGCCACGACCTTCATGAGTGGCTTCATTATATTGTGCATTTGTGAGCCCCATAAGTTCGTTGGAAGCGCGTGCAATTGCCGAAGGGCTTGACCGCTCGGAACCAACACCGCAACTTGTTTCCCGAAGTGCTGAAATCAGGGATCGGGCCTGGGGAAACGTCATCACTTATTCGCCTAAGGTTTTTATCCCCTTAACGATGCTTTGCCGCGATGTTTGCCACTACTGCACGTTTGCCGCGCCGCCCCGGCCCGGGGCCAGGGCCTTTATGACAATAGATGAGGTGCTTGAGGTGGCCAACGCCGGGAAGGGGGCCGGCTGCAACGAGGCGCTCTTCACGCTTGGCGACAAACCCGAGCTGCGATACCGCGTGGCTCGCGATGAGCTGGCCGAGCTTGGTTTTGAAACCACGCTGCAATATCTGGCTCATGCCGCCCGCACGGTGCTGGACGAAACGGGATTGCTCCCGCACCTCAATCCGGGAGTCATGTCGGCCGCGGACCTCGCGTTACTGAGAGCAACTGCCCCTTCGATGGGATTGATGCTGGAGTCGGCTTCGGCGAGGTTGGCCGAAAAAGGGCACGCTCATCATGGCTCGCCCGACAAAGATCCAGCGCTCAGGTTGGCAACAATTGATGAAGCCGGCCGCCAGAAAATTCCGTTCACCACCGGAATGCTGATTGGGATCGGTGAGACCTGGACCGAAAGGGCGCAGACACTGTGCTGGATCCAGGAGTCACATGAGCGTTACGGCCACATACAGGAAGTCATCATCCAAAATTTTCGGGCCAAGTCGGACACCTTGATGAATAGTCACCCTGAGCCCGGACTGAACGAAATAACTGCGACGATTGCGTTGGCCCGCCTGGTGCTGGCGCCCGAGATCAGTCTTCAAGCGCCACCGAATCTGGCCGGGTCCGACGAGTCCGCAGCGCAATACATCGATGCGGGCATCAACGACTGGGGGGGCGTGTCGCCGGTGACCAAGGACTACGTTAACCCTGAAGCTCCTTGGCCGGAACTGGACGAACTTCGAGCGCTGACCGAATCGCGCGGGTTAATGCTGGAGCCTCGTTTGACTGTTTACCCGAGATTTGCCTTCGATCCGGTGTGGGTCCACAAGAGCGTTCGTCCGGCGGTTCTCGGACTCGCCGATTCGGCCGGCCTCGCCCGGCAGGGTGATTGGCATGCTGGCCGGGCGGTTAAAGCGCCTGCGGTCTTGGGCCTGCGCCGGTTCTCGAAGCTTCAACCGCGCCCAGCATTCGAACTTGCCTTCGAAAAGGCACTAGACAGAAGCGAACTGGCCATGCCGGAGATCGAAGTTCTATTTTCAGCGCGGGGGCCGGAGCGCCGCGCTCTTCACAAGGCGGCCGACGACCTGCGCCGCGAAGTGAACGGCGACCGGGTGACCTTTGTCGTGAATCGAAACATCAATTACACCAACATGTGTTACTTCAAGTGCGGTTTCTGTGCATTCAGCAAGGGACCAAAATCGCTCAACCTGCGCGGGGACCCTTACCTATTGGACCTGGAAGAAATTGCCCGCCGCACCGTTGAGGCTACCGACGCCGGCGCCACCGAAGTGTGTTTGCAGGGCGGAATCCACCCGTCGTTTACGGGCGACTTTTACGTCGATGTCCTACGCTCGATCAAGCGGGCAGCACCGGATGTCCACGTGCATGCCTTCAGTCCCCTCGAGGTTTGGCAGGGGGCCGAAACTCTAGGGATCAGCGTTAAGGACTTCCTGTGGAAGTTGAAGGACAACGGGCTGGCCACCTTGCCCGGCACCGCAGCCGAAATTTTGGACGACGAAGTTAGGGCGGTCATTTGTCCGGACAAGATCTCAACCGAGCAATGGGTCCAAGTGGCCAAAGCCGCGCACGGTCTTGGTCTCAAGATGACTACAACCATAATGTTTGGGCACGCCGATACTTTTCGTTCCTGGGCACGGCATCTTGTCGTGTTGCGAGACATTCAAAAGGAAACCGGGGGTTTTACCGAGTTCGTCCCGCTGCCTTTTGTGCACATGGCCGCCCCTATTTTCCTGAAAGGCCTGAGCCGCCGGGGCCCAACTTTTGAAGAAGCCCTCACCATGCACGCCGTAGCAAGACTGGCGCTACACCCCTGGATAACCAACATTCAAACGTCATGGGTAAAAATGGGAACCGACGGCGCCCAGATGGCGCTTAACGCGGGATGCAACGACCTGGGGGGCACCCTTATGAACGAGACGATTTCGAAGGCCGCAGGGGCCTCCCACGGCCAGGAAGTCACTGGTGATGAGATGAAGCGCCTCGCCGGCGAGATCGGCCGGCCCTGGGCGCTCAGGAACACCCTTTACCGGATTCTCGAAGCGGCGCCAACGGCGAATGCCTGCGCCCTCGGAAACGGTGACGTACCATTTCAATCGTGGCCAGTACAATCGAAGGTGCCGAGCCGGAATTCACGGAGCGCCTAAACACGCTTTTGTCATCGGCAATCCGTGAAAAAGCGCGCGATGAGCGGGTTCTAGCTGAGACGGTTTCTTCCGTGGGCGAGAGCCTCGACAAGTTTGCCGAAGACCTGGCCACGGTCAAAAAATTGGTGGCCCGCCCCTACCAGCCCCTCCTCACGATGCTCAGCTCCAAACTGACCGAGGTAGAGGGGTTGGTAACTCAGATTCGGGAAGAGATTGCCGACCGCCAGATTGCATCGGCCGACGCACTTGAGGGTCGCCTGACCGAGGAAACCGGAAACCTAAGTAAGTTCATCGAGGATTGGGGAAAGTTTTTTGATGGGCGCTTGGCCCAAGAGTCTCAACGCATTAGGCGCCTTCAGGAGCGCACGACCGAGCGCACCGGCCAGGCCATGCAAACTCAAGCCGACTCGGTAGCAGTCGGCTTGAATAGCGTGAAGGAGGAAGTCCATTTCCATTTAACTAATGCGGAAGAGGCCCTAAGAGCCGACGTAGAAGCAGCCCAGGAAGCCATCTTCGATCAAATCAATGAATCGGCCGAAACTACGTCTGAGGTATTGGAGCAAGTTACTCAAGTGGTTCATACCCAGGTGGGCGTGGGGGTAGCCGCAGCCATCGCCCCTTTGTCGGAGCAATTGGAAAGAGTAGCCCAGCAGGTGAGCGAGGCAGGCCGGCGGATCTCGGAGGCGAATGGGCGTCTCGAGGCCTTGCAGGGATCGCTCGTGGCTTATTTGACGGAGCGCGACGAAAGGCTCGAGAGCGTCCGTGACCAGGCCATGATTGATCTGGTCGAAAGAATGAGCGAAAATATATCAGGCCGAAGCAAGGCGAAAGTATCGGGCGCATTGCAGAAAGTTGCCCGCAGTCGCAAAGATGGGCGCAGCGGGGGCAAGGACAAGTCATCCAGAGCTGGCGACGAATCTGATTCGTTCTTTTAGTGAGGCCTGAGCAAGCACAAGGAATGCAATCTCCCCGCGTTCTGGCCGTTGTTGTAACCCATAACGGCAGCGCCTGGTTGGGCACCTGCCTCAGATCGCTTGCCAGCCAAATCTATTTGAACATGGACATCGTTGTTGTGGACTCTGCCTCGGTCAACGATGTGGCTGGTGAGTTTGCAAGGCTCGTGCCCAACGCGGAGTTTGTGAAAGTCAAGCGCAACGTTGGGTACGGCGCCGCAGCCAACGTTGCGCTTGAGATATCGGAGCGCGCGCCCAGCGCCGACTATTTCCTTTTTGTTCACGACGACATTGAGCTTGAGCCGGAGTCGGTCAGCTTGATGGTCGCAACAGCCCTCGAGACCGGCGCTGGAATAGTAGGCGGAAAAGGGCTCGAATGGAATCATCCGGAGCGTCTCGTTGAGGTGGGCATGTCGGCCGATCAGTTTGGCTACCCCTACTCGGGTCTTGAGCCGGGTGAAATTGATCAGGGCCAGCATGACAACCAGCGGGAGACTTTGTTTGTAACCAACGCGTGCATGTTTGTGTCCAGAAGTTTGATTGAAAGTTGCGGCCTTTGGGACGGCGCCTACTTTGCTTTTGGTGAGGACTTGGATCTTTGTATTCGAGGACGCCTCGCCGGTTACAAAGTGATGGTCCAGCCGGGTGCGCGGTACAGGCATGCCGAGGCTTTGACCAATGAGGAAAGGGCGGTCAACCCGGTGCCTTCGGTTCGGTTCTTGACTCGGCGGAATCGCTTACGGACCATATCCAAGAACGCATCGCTATTAAGGCTTGCGTTGACCGTCCCGCTTTATCTGGCTCTTTCGGGGGCCGAGATTCTAGTGCTGCTTTTCCTCAGAAAATTCGAAGAAATCGGAGACTACCCCAAGGCTCTCGGATCCTTCGTAGTTTCCCTCCCAGACATTCTGCGGCGACGCAGAGCCGTACAAAAACGGCGGACCATTCCGGATCGCAAGATTAGGCGGCTGATGGTAAGCGACACAGACCGAGCCAGAGTATTTTTCGAGGCAAGACTGAGGGCCGCAGAGCGGGGCACTCTTGAACTGGGCCATCGCACCCTTTCTAAGTTGTCTCCCTCGTCTTTGAAAGCAACAATCGGGCGATGGGTGAGGCGGCCCTCCACGCTCGCCGGCTTGGCCATAGTGGCCCTGTTAACCCTGGCGATGCGAAACATTCTGGTCGGTGGACCCCTTGCAGCAGGCTCTCTTCTGCCATTTCCCGAGCAAACGAATCGGTTCATGAGCGAGTTTTTGTCGGGATGGCGTGACGTCCGACTGGGTACCCGGTCTGCGGCGCCGGCAGCTTTTCCGGTGTTTTGGCTGTTTAGCTTGGCCGGTCTTGGCAAGGCCGCCTTGGCGCAAAAACTAATGATTGTGGTTCTGGTCGGACTCGGCTTGTTCGGAGTCAATCGGCTTATAGGCAAGCGGACCGGGCCGGCGCTTGCCCGCATTATTGCTGTAGCCGTTTACTCGCTTAGCCCGGTCCTTGGTACCGTAGTCTCGACTGGAGACATTCAGGCGCTTGCTTTGTACTCAGCCTTGCCGTACATGTTGGATTTGGGTTTCAAAATTCTGGGTGCGTCTGAGCCGGGCCAGGCCACTAAACATGTGGCGAGGCTCGCCCTTCTTACGGCGGCAGTCGTCGCTCTGGCGCCGAGCGCCCTGGTAGCCGTGACCATGCTTTGGGTTTTGGCTTCGCTCGCATGGCTTGCAACGGCCTCGGAACCTCGGCTACTTTTCGACAGAGTCGGCCGGCTCTTGGCCACCATCCCGTTGGCGTTGTTGGTGCTTGTTCCGTGGTCTCTAGAGGCATTTAGGCCCCGGGGGCCGATGCTGGCGCCGCTGTTTTCAGGCCGGACGGGTACGTTTTTCCCCCTTTGGTCTGAGCGCAAATTCGAGCAGATGTTCTTCCTGGACCTACAGGGCGGAGTCGCGGCTTTGGTAACAGCCGCGATCATTGCCGGCGTGCTCATCTTGGCCGACCCAACCAGGCGGGAGCAGGCCCGCGTTTTGATAGCAATATGGGCCGGGTTCGCCTTTATTGGAGGGTTGTCTGCAAAAGGCCTAATTCTCCAGCCCGTCGCTACCCCCCAAATCTGGCTGATGGTGCCCCTGGTGATGGCGGCGATTCTCGCCGGCAACCTGGTGGCCGGCATCAAAGAGGAATTGCCAAAGCACTCGTTCGGCTGGAGGCACAAGATTGCGATGCCTGCCATAGGGCTGGCGCTCGTGGGCGGTCTCGTGGGCGGCTGGCTCCCATCGTTGCTGGATTGGGAAAGGCCGCCGAATACCTTCGCAGCCGGCGGTGGCGAGCAGGCAGCTTCGATAAGTTCGTTTCTGACTTCAACAGCCGACGAAGTGGGAGATTTCAGAGTGCTTTGGCTGGGCAAGCGTTGGCTGGATCCGATACGAGCAGGATCCAGGCGGATAGACGGGGCTGAATACTTTCTGACGGGCCCTACCGGGCTAAACATGCTCGACACCCAAGAGGGTTCACCCTCAAACGGTGAGGCTCGCCTTGATCAAACCGTCCAATCGATGGCATCCGGCGGGTTGCACCTGGGCGGCCACCTGCTGGCGCCTGCCTCGATTCGTTTCATCATTGTGGATCCCAGGGACGCCACAGCCATGACGGCTTTAAGGACGCAGCGCGACATCGGTTTGGAGCAACAGCAGGAGAACGTAGCGATTTTCCGCAATCTTCTGTGGCTTCCTCGAGCGGTTCTTGCCCCGGTGAATCTTGTTGAACCGGTCGCGGCCAAAGCCAAAGATGATCGTGCCTTGCTTTTGGTGAAATGGTCCGGGGGCCGGGCGGTTCCACAGCGTTCTCCCACCAGCTTTGTTGGGGACCTGCCGAGGACGCGCCATTCGCAGCTGCTGCTGGGCGAAAACTTTAGTTCTGCCTGGCGGGCAACCGTAGGGGGCGTCAAGCTCGTTCACGAGGAGGCCTTTGGCTGGGCCAATCGGTTCGAGCTGCCGCGAGATGCTCGGGGCCAAGTTCGAATCGTCTTCACAGGAAGATGGGTTCGCCTGTTGTGGCTGCTCCTTGAAGCGGGAATAGTACTCGTGGTTGCCGGCTCTGCCTGGGCAGACCGAACCGAGATTCGTGGGCGGTTGAAATAGAAACCGCCCTTCGACGCGGAGAGATTATTTTTCTAGCCGCTTTGGTGTTGTTCGGGGCGGCCACGTTTGCGGTGGATTTAGTCGTTTCTCCGGCAACCCCTGCCCCCAGGGTGTCGCCGGGCTTTTTGGCTTCCGCCGGATGGTACTGTCCTGCTCGCAGCGGCGACGGTGTTGATGCCTGGATGACGGCGGCCAATCTTGGCCGTCGCACGGTGAGACTGCGAAGGCTGGCCGTCGGTGACGGGGCGGAGTCGCCTTCAGCAGACGCTAACCTGGCGCCGCGCCGCAAGAATTCGCTTGCTTTGAGCCAGTTCAATTCTCCCAACGCGCTCGGCCTAACCGAGGCATTCGGGGGTGGGATAACCGCCGACATCGGGCTGGTTTCCAAGGGAAAGGGGGTCGGTTCATCTCTATGCTCAGATCAACCCGGCGATCGCTGGCTTTTTGCCACAGGCAGCACAACCCGGCGTCAGGACACCTACCTTCTGGTGGGGAACCCGTTCCAAGAGGAGGCCGTGATTCAGGTGAAGGTCCTCCAACCGGATAAAGAGTTGCTTCCGACCCGCCTAAAAGATTTCGTGGTTCCGGCCTTATCCCAAGTATCTCTTTACCTATCGGACTTTCTTCTCGAGACGCCAAGTTTTGGCATCGAGGTCACAGCAACACAGGGCAGGATCGTCGCCTCGCGTTACTTGGAGTACGCAACCAGAGAAGGTGTTCGCGGAACCTCATTATCCGCCGGATTGAGGCAGCCCGAGGTGGCGTTCCATTTCGCAGGAGGGGCCGTGCCGGCCGATGGTGAAGAGACTCTCGTGCTGGTAAATCCAAATCCAAAGGAGGCCTTGCTGAACGTCATCTTTCAAACAGACGCCGCCCAGGTCGCGCCCACTCAACTTGACGAGGTTGCGGTGCCGGCCGGGCGTCAGGTGAAGCTAAAGATTTCGGACTTCTTGCCCAGGGGGACCCTGCACGGAACTAAAGTCTTCTCCACCAATGGAATCGGAGTTGTAGCGGAGCGCGAAACGGTCGCGGCGATCCCCGGCGGAAAGGGTTACGAAACCGTCTTCGGCGTTCCGGGGCCATCCCGCAGGTGGGTTGTTACCGCCGGGTCAAGTGCCGCGAGCAGCGATTCCCTGGCAATTGTCAACAACGGCAAGGCCCGGGCGTCGGTCGACATTGCGCTGCTTCTCGATAAGTCAGAGTCAAGGCCTAAGCCGCTGAGGGCGGTAAGGGTGGACTCCGACCGCCGGCAAACCGTCGACCTGACGCCTCATTTGCCTCCCGGTGGGGCAACGGCTGTGGTGACTTCTGTGAAAGAGGCCATCACGGTTGAGAATCAGGTTGTTCTGGGCCCTCCTTATTCCGATTTTGCTGCTTCGCCGGGAAAGGCCGTCCCTTGACCTGCCAATTCTATTAACAGCTGGGCCACCGTGGGCATCGACAGGATGTCTCCTGCCAGCCGCTCGGCTCGCCGCCGGAAGACCCGGCTGGACTGAGCCGTTTGAACGGCCTTGACCAGTTCGGCCGAGTCCCTTGCCCAGGTAGCGGTGTCGGAGCGATCCATTAGCTTGGCGTTAGCCAGCCCGTGGCCGGGGATAGGGTCGGTGATAACAATCGGGCACGCCCTGACCATGGCCTCTAAAGAAGTGAGCCCGCCTGCGTTGTGGACCAGAAGGTCGGCGGCGTCGAGCAGTTCCGGGACGTAGTCGACGAAGCCTAGAATTACTGAGTTTGGCGGCGGGGTTTTGAGAAGCTTTTCTTTTAATTCGTCATTCAAAGCGCAAAGCACCACCGGCTTGGTTCCTTCAACCGAGGAAACAACCCTGGCGGTGTTCTCGAGATTTCCGACTCCCCACCCCCCGCCGGTGATCAGAACCACAAAGTCAGAGTCCCTGGCGCCCAGCTTGCGGCGGCGCTCGAGTCTCATGACCGGTCCAAAAAATCTCGGTGATACGGGTGGCGCGACTACCTGGGTTGGGGCGCCGGCGATCATGGCTTCCACCTCGACTGTTGTGATCTGATTCATCACGTAGTTGACATCCAATCCTTTGAATGTCCACATGGGGTGCGGGGCAAAGTCCGTAAGAAGGTTGGCGCAAGGTATTTTGAGCCTCCCCTTGATTTTCAGCCACTCGAGCATTGCAGAAGTCAGCGGGTAGGTGGAAAGCACCACATCGGGGTCGGCCGATTCAACTAGCCGTTGGGTACGGGCGCCGCCGACGACCCCGCACAAGAGCTTAATGACGCTGGTTAAAGGCCTGGAAGTAATAATCGTGTCGTACAGCCATTTGTATGACCAGGGGGCATGCGTGAGCTGAAAGCGGTAAGCCTTGACGATGAGATTCTCGACGAGATGGCCGCTGACTCTCGACATACTCTCGACTCGTACTTCAATTGAAGGATCCAGGTCTCGCAACTGTTCTTCCACGGCCAGCGCGGCGGCATCGTGACCTTCGCCGACCGTGGCGGTCATTATCAGCACTCGCATGTCCGCCTATCATCGCAGAGCTTTCAGGCGCAGGCTCTTAGCCCTTGGGTTCGTCTTTGTCACCGGGCGATTCGCGGTCGATCTTTTGTCCGATCACCTTGAATTGTTTGTTGAGGGCGACATCTACCTGCCTCCCATCGGCAAGGGTGATCTCTACTTCGTAAAACCCTTCTTCGTCGCCAACCTCGGTTTCGGTCACGCGGCCTTGTCCGGTGTGGCCAAGCGCGGCGGGGGGGGGGGGGGGGGGGGGGGGGGGAGGGGGGGGGGGG
>JBPCIX010000047.1:0-21308 GCA_051005875.1 Actinomycetota bacterium
CGAAGAGATCAAGGATGATGCCCGCATCTGGCCCGTGGACTTAAGAGACCAGCAGAGCGTCGAAAGGGTAGTCCAAGAAGTGAGGCCGGAATGGATCTTTCATTTAGCCGCTTATGGCGCTTACCCGGCGCAAACTGAGCCCGGTCTGATGGTGCAGACGAACATCGTCGGCACCATGAACATCGTCCAAGCATGCATGCACCAGTTGCAGCGAGAAGACGGGTCGTTCGAAGTTGTTTTCAGGGGAAGTAGCGGCCGTTACGCGCACGGCAAGGGACAGGCTTGGTCGGAGTTAACCCCAGATCGTTCCTGTGAGCCTTTAGGTGGGCGGAGTTCTCAGTCATTCGGAACGGGGCAGCGGAGCACTTCGGACGCTCAGCTTTGGCTAGGAGGTGTGCGGTAGAGACCAAGTCTGGTGTTAGCCATGAGGAGCACGAGCTAACTCAGCCTCGTAGTGGAAATCTGATTGTCGCAGTTGGCTTCCTAGTGCTGACGGTTATTCTCACCTACCCTGTGGTCTTCCACCTGGGGAGTCGAGTGCCAGGGGGATATAGGGGCGACCAGTTCCACTTCCTATGGCAATTGTGGTATCCGGCGCACGCCGTGTTTGATCTTCATAAATGGCCACTTTTTGATCCCGATGTTTTTGCTCCGTTTGGGTTCAACCTGGTCCGGAATCAGGATTTGGGCCCCGGCATTGTTTTGTTATTTATGCCCCTCACGCGCCTCGCGGGCGAGGTCGCGACTTATAACCTCCTGATTCTGGCCTCCTTCTTCCTTACTTCTTTCGGCACCTATCTGCTGGCCCGTGAATTGTGGACAGCTCGTAGCGGCGCTGTGCTGGCGGGAATCGCCGTGGGCTTCTGCGAATATCGCGTCTCGCATGCAGGAGGGCACCTAAATATATCGTCCACCCAATGGATTCCTTTTTGTTTCCTTTTTTTGGAACGGACAATGAGGCGCAAGCGCAGGCTCGACGGTGCCCTTGCGGGTCTCTTTTTCGCTCTCTCTGCCCTCACAACGTGGTACTACGGCCTTCTCCTGGCAATCGCGGTGGCTCTCTACATGTCTGTTCGCATCGAGTGGTGGCAGGAGCGCTCGTCGCTTCGGCCGCTCCTTTCACCGGCCCTAGTAGGGGCCATCATCGCTAGTCTGCTGATCGCGCCCTTCGCGTTTCTTTACTTTCGAGAACACGCTACCGGGTTGGTGGAGGCACGCCCACTTCAGGAGTCTCAAGCCTTCTCGGCGAGCCTCGCAGACTTCCTGATTCCGGGTACAGAGCATTCTTTTTTTGGTCCCTCGGTGACCAAGGGATGGCGCAGCGGATCCAACGGTAAATGGCTTTCAGAGTGGCAGGTCTACCTTGGCTTTGTACCGCTAGCCCTGGCGGGCGTCGGGGCAATCTCGTATCGCAAACGGCGTGTTGCTCCATTGTTGGTTATGGCTGGGGGCTCCTTACTTTTGGCGCTCGGTCCAACCCTTTACTTAACTCACCCCTCATCCATACCTGGCAATCCGAACCAACTGCCCTTGTCGCGTTTTAGCCTGCCCGTGAAGGTTTTGGCGCAAGCCCCCCCATTTACTTTCTTAAGATCGTGGGCACGCATGGGGTTCTTCGTGCAGTTCGCGGTAGCGCTTTTGGCGGCAGCGGGGTTGGTGACTATTCTCGACCATCTGAGTAAGAGGCAACATTGGGTGCGTTTGAGGGCCCCGGTCGTTACACTCGTCCTAATCCTAGCGATTCTCGATACTCTGGCGGTTCCTTTTGAGATGACCCGCGTGGCACCACGGCCCGTCGACACTTGGCTCTCTGACCAGCCTGGCAAATTTACAGTGATGGAGTATCCGGTCCCGAATCATGCCCTGAGCGGCCCAGCGATCTATGCCGGCCGATTCACTGGTAAGCGCATAGTCATGGGTTCCGGAAGCTATCCCCCAAATCTTCCCTTTTTTGACACGCTCAGTCGCTTCCCCGAATCCCAGACTCTCGCGCTACTGAGGAAGTGGAACGTCAAGTACATCCTGGTAGATGAGGCGCTCTATAGCGCTGGAGACGAATTCTTCGGAGTCCGGCAGACTTGGAAAAGTCTTCAACCCGCGATCGCGCGAAGCATACTACTTAGGGAAGTGACCGTACGAAACAAAGTCCATGTTTACGAACTACTTGCTTAAAGAGAAAGGCGTGGCCTTGGTCGGAAATCGAGCTAACCACGACTTCCTATGGGCTTTCCTCCATCAATTATTCGGTGAATCTGCGCGAGAGATCTCTCATTGTTGAAAATGAATTCACGGAGCCCGGCTGGTTTGCGAATCGGCGAGACATTCGCTCGCTGCCCGCGGGGCGTGTGATGCGCGAATGGATCCTGCCAGCGGGCCACTATCGGTTCAAGGCTTCCTATGTCCAGCCAGAGCGAGGCGCGCAAGCTCTCCTTGTGTGTGTGCCCTCATCGGGCGGCTCGCCGCTGCGCCCCTATCGGGTAAGCCCAATTTTAGGCGGGGCACAGCTATTAGAGGCATTCCCAGGCAGGTCACGTGAGCGGTCAACCCTAAAGACGTGACGGGGGCTTGACCACCGAGGTAGCGAAATGCCCCTAACCTCCGAATTCGTTGGGAATCGTTCGATGGTGGGTTTGTTCCTAACTGCAGCGGCTGGGGGGGCCGCCCTGTTTTTTGCTGTTTTGACGTTGGGGGCGGCATTGCTGCCCCGGGAGGGTCTTGAGTGGCTCCTCTACATTGTGGCTGCCACCGCTATCCCGCCGTTTGCATACCTTTACGCATTTGGCGTCGCCCGCGCCAGTAGGAACAAGGCAAATTCCCAAGAATTTCAGACATTATCCGCTCTTTTCATCGGTGTGGTCCTATGCGCTGTGACGATGGTCTTGAGGATTGGACTAGTGCGGGCCCCCACCTCCATATCTGCAGCGCTACTCGCGGTAGGGGCATTCTTGCTCGTGCTCGTTGTCCTCCTCTTGGGAGCGCTGGTGCCGGTTTCCGCGGTTGTCCCCAACGGGGCCGGCTCACGCCGCCGGTGGGCGAAAGCGCTCGAAATTGTTGGTGTGGTGGCTTTAGCCAGTACGATCTTTTTGTTCATGCAGCGCCCTGCTGCGACCGGGGGCTTCTGGGCCACATTCGTCGCATTTCTTGTTGTCGCTCTATGTCTCGGTGCAGGTGAGGCCTCTTTCCGGATTTTTCCGAGACGGACCTTCGACGCAATTGTCCTGGCCGGACTTGCGCTAGCGCTAATCTCGATGGGCCCACCGATTGACAAGCATCATCATGACTTCTACCTAGGATCTGTAAATGATGTGCTGAGGGGCAAGCTTCTTCTGGTTGATTCGTTCAGCCAGTATGGAGTTTTGGTGATGCACTTTCTGGCGGTAATGATTGCACCCTTTGGACTTTCTTATTCCAGCCTCGGGGCCCTTGTGACCTTCTTTCTCTTCGTTCAGGTGGGGATCATTTATGTGCTCCTGCGACTGTTGTTGCGGTCGCGTCTTGTACCCTTGGGGTTCACTTTGCTAATTGTCCTGGTGAATGTCTACGGGCAAATTAATTATCCTTCTGCGTATCCATCCGTTGGGCCTCTCCGGTTTTTGCCCCCATATTTCTTGCTTCTCGCCGTCCTCCTCCGCGAGAGGTGGCCAAAATATCTGAAATGGCTTATGGCGGCGGAGCTGCTGTTAGTCGCCCTGACCTCCCTTTGGAGCTTCGAGACATTCGTGTACACGGTTGCCACCTACACGGGCATTGTGCTTTTCGAGGCCGCTGGTTCACGGCGGCCTCGTGCGCATCTGATGAGAATATTCGCCGCTGCGGGCGGCGTTATCACGCTCCAAGCTCTCTTCGCTACGGGTACGTTCTTGGCCTCTGGTACATGGCCCCGATGGGGAATTTATCTGAGCCTGCTTAGGCTCTACTCAGTTCAGGGGTTCGGCTCCCTCCCCATAGACCCCTGGTCTCCCTGGGCACTCGTGGCCAGCATCTATTTTCTATCGATATTGGCGCTAATAAGTCTAGCAACGCGCGCTGGTAGCGGCGAGAAGTCGAGGCGTCAACTAGAGCTATCTGTCGTAAGCGGACTAACGGCGATGGGTATCGCAAACTTCTCTTATTTCGTCGGAAGGTCTCATCCGAACAACCTTCGCCACATTTGCATTCCTGCTGTGATGCTTACTGCTTACTGGCTAGTCAAAGCGAGAGCCCAGAAAGGGGGACAATCTCGCTCCTTCGCTTGGGGGGCCATCGTCGTGTGCGCCATGCTGATCGCGCTGTTTGCCTTCAACGACGCCCGAAGCATTTCTCAAAAATGGCGTCTCAGCCTGATCGGATCCCTATGGCCACCAGCGAACGGCGGCCGAGGTGCGGTTAACACGCTAAGCCTGTCCGACCAATGGGCGAGCATCCGGCATCCACGGGCAAGTGATGTCAGGGTGGAAGAAGCCGAGTGGTTGATTCGGCGTTACGCCCGGGAGGACCGGCTCATTCCAATTCTGATGAATCCGGATCTGTTAACTGAGACCCTTTTCCGTGCACGGAAAGCAAACGTATTCCCACTGAGCGATCCCATCCAGGATCAACTCATCACGGGGTTTGCCGGTCGGCCTGACCGTTTTAGTGGCCGGCTTAGGCAGGGACAGTGGCTTTTTATGCAACCCACAGAACTGAATCAGGTGGAGAAGTTTTATCTGGCCAAGGTCAAGCGATCCTTCGATCTTCAGCAGGGCGAAGTCACGCCTCACGGCGTCGCCGCCTACAGGCTCGTTGTGAAGAAATGAGTTACGCGTTGCTGATAAGGAAATCGGCAAACCGGACTGGCAGCTCTCGGTGCTGCTTTTTGTAGGCGTTCGCCCCGCTTGGCCGTTCAACGGGCGTCGAGGCCGTCAAGCATGTCCGCGAGCTGGACCTTGACGGCGCTGAGCGAATACTCCCTTTCGGCCAGAAGGAGTGCTCCTTCGGAGAGGGCAGCCCAGAGCCGCTCATCAAGGTAAGCGGCAATAACGTCTTTGGCGAATTCTTCGGGTGAGTCGGCGACCAGTCCCGCTTTTCCTGCGACAAGATCAAGCCCTTCGGCGCCAACGGATGTCGTAACGACGGGCAATCCATAACTTAGGCTCTGGGTAATTTTACCCTTTAGACCGGCGCCGAATGTTATCGGTGCCACCAATAGTCTGCGGGCTTGAAAGCACGGGTCTAAATCCTCAACCCAGCCCTCAATGACAACGTTGGGCGAGGCAAGCCCTTCAACGGAAGCCGGGATGTTGCTTCCCACTACGTGCAGCACGATATCAGGGATCTGGCTTTTGATAATCGGAAGAATCTGTCCGACGAAGTATTGGACCGCAGCGGTGTTGGGGGGATGATCAAAGCCACCCAGAAATAGCAGGCCGCTTCGGTCTTGGAACGGGCGAACCTCCTGGGCAACCTCGTGAATATTGGGGATCACGTGAATGCTGGCATCTGGTGCATCTGCCCTTATTAGATTGCGTTCTTCGTCCGTCACGGCAATGGTTGCATCCGCGGCCCGGGCAAGGGCCATCTCAAGTTCCTTATAGCCCTCGGCTAAGCGGACTAGGCCCTCGCTCTTTTCAACATCTGCCCGCCGCTGTTCTCGAAGGAAGTGGAGGTCGACGGTGTCGTAAATGAACTTGCAATTGGGGGCGTACTCGCGAATGGTGCTTAGATATTTCCAGGCAACCGAGGGCCTAGAAGCAATGCAAAATTCAACCCTAGGCGAAAGAGACCTTAATCTGGCTGCGAGGTCGTAGTCACCGTAAAGAACTTCAATTCCCATCTGCTGAAGCCTTCTGGTGTAGGGCTGGACGGGATTCCGATTATCGGGGAGAAAATCTACTGCTAGGCCCAGTTCCAACAAGAGCTGAATTAGATGGTCCATTCGTAGCGATCCTGAGTCGCGGTCGTAGCTGGGAACGCAGGCATCGATCACCAATGCTCGCGCCCCATTTCGGCGATCGCTAGCTTGAATGAGTCCATTTGGATTAATGGCTGGCTGCTGCTCCAGGGCGGAGGCCCATTTCTCAAGAAATTTGCTTAGGTTGATTTCTTGAAATCGCTTGCCTCCCGCTAGAGGGTCCGTTCCATGGGACGCCCCTTCGTGGTGGGTTACCTCGGCTAGAGGCTGATAAATGACCTTGTACCCGAGGTCGCGGGCCGTGAAAGCGAGGTCCGTGTCTTCGTAGTAAGCGGGGGTGTATCGTTCGTCGAATCCCCCCGCCTTCTCGAAAAAGTCCCGTCTAACCAGCAGGCACGCAGCGGAGCAGTAATCGACTTCTCTTACGTAGTTGTATTCAGAGTTACCAGGGTCGTCGCCGCGCCCATAGTTCCAACCGGTTCCGTCGCTCCATACGATCCCCCCAGCCTCTTGAAGGGTCTCATTGGGGTGAAGCAGTTTCGCTCCAACAATGGCCACTGCGGGATCTTTGGCCGCTGGGGCTATCAACGCTCCTAACCAGCCGGACCTGACTTCGGTGTCGTTGTTCAAAAAGACCAGGTAATCGCCGCGGGCCTGCTTGGCCCCCTCGTTTGTGGAGCGCAGGAAGCCAATGTTTGAAGCGTTTGAAATTAGACGAAGATTCTCTACCTGCCTCAGGTTCTTGTGAGTTCCATCGGTTGATGCGTCGTCTACGACGATGACTTCATAGGCGACGTTGCGTGTATTCCTAATGACTGAGACCAGACAATCGAACGTCCTTTGATACTGATTATGAGCGGCGACAATTATTGACACTTCCGGATAGGGGTACTCCGGGAAAAGCAGGTGCTCAGCACTGGGGCCGCTGACTTGTTGCTCAACTTCGGGCTGGGCAGGTAGATGAGCATGATACCGGGCAACTGAACCACGAATTTTGGTGTAAGCGCTCCTCCTCAAGGAAGGGCGCGAGGGAAGAAATGTTTCAAGCAGGCGGCGATATGCGAGAATCAATCGCCAAGCGACTGATGCATGAATTTGGTTTAACGACGACTCTTTTTGGATCAGATCGAGATCCCTCTGAGCCACTTGCGCTTCGGCCTCGTTCATGGCTAGCTGGAATTGAACATGCTCTTCTAGCAGCCTTTCTTGCAACTCGGCTTGAGTTGCGCCGCTTCTGCTCCAATCTTGCTCCTTGATTCGGATTGACTCTTCCAGGGAGCGGAGCCGTGCCCTCTCGTCTGACAATCTGCTTCCGAGATGTTCGACGGATGCATTCTGGTCCTGGAGGGTCGTATTCTGGTTGGTCAGCGTCGCCTTTAAGAAATCGATTTCTGCATCTCGGCGGGACATCTCTTCCAGCCAGAAGTCTTGCTCGGAAACCCTTGCCAGAATTAGATGTGGATCCACTCCCGGTAAAGGCTCTGCGGATGCCAACGCCACCATATACAGGCTCTTTTCGGACGGCCTCCCGGTGGCCTTGGTCACGTTGGGCTTGCCTTTTACCCGGCCTCCTTCAGCCTCGATGACGCCTGCTGGAAGGATTGCACTGGTTACCCAGTTATCTTGGCCGAGAATGGCTACATGTTCGAACGCGGACGACAACAACGATTCGAATTCTTCGAAGTGGAGTTCCCTCAAGTGGAAGGGGTTGCCCTCCGGGTAGGTGGCCTTGTTCGGGCTGGAGATGATCAGCATTCCGGTTTTATCGAGAACCCGGGCTAATTCAGTTAAGAAATCTTCGTGTTCGGCGAGGTGCTCAATAGTCTCAAATGAGACAATGAGATCGAACTGGTCGTCCTCGAAGGGCAGACGCACCGCGTCGCCCACTACAAATCGACATTGCTTCGACCCATGATGTTTGCTGCTGTACGTTATGGCCTCGGGAGACCGGTCAACGCCTGCGACACTGCGAGCCCCTCCTTGGGAGAGTAACTGGGAACCGTAACCGCTTCCACATGCGACATCCAAGACACGCTTGCCCTTTGCAAACTGAGCGGCAAAGACATAGCGGACGAGATGTTCGCTGTACATGAGGGTCTCGCGATCTGTTTCAGGAACCATACGTTCCCGAGCATCGGGCTCCTCAGCCTCTTGAGACTCACCCTTATCCGGTTCTACGGTGTCACTCATGCTGAATTTATACCAGTCAGTAAGTAAGCAGGGGGTGCGTTTTAACGAACTGGCCCTTAGCGGCGGAGCTTCAGTAGCCTGGTTAGAAAGTCCCGGGCACGGACCGCTACGAGCGTCAGGCCCCCTTCGTGCCAGGCCAGGGCCGCTCGCGCGGATAAACGACTGAAGGGGCGTTGAATTGCAATCGGTCGGGTTTCTAAATTGTCTGCTGCGTGGCGTGGGGTTGAGCAAAAGCGGTCCAGCGGGCCGATGATCTGGCTCCATGAAAGCTCCGGGCGGAGCTTGCCTACGTTTAGCCTGGACTCCCTTGACAGCTCTTCGTCTTCAAGAATCCGTCGAATGGCGGAAGCGAAGCCCTCGACGTCTCCCGGCCCGACGGTCAGGCCCAGCGAGTGCTCCTCGACAAGTTGGCTTAATGAATCGCCCCTGGTGACGATTACCGGAAGCTCGGCCCAGAAATAGTCCAGGACTCTGGTTCGGTAAGAGTAAGTCGTCTCGATGTGTTCCAGATGGCACGAGACCCCAATGTCCGACTCGAGCAGGTAATTGGCTCGTTTTTCGTAGGGAATCCAACCGCTGTTGAAGAAAACATGCGTGCCCTCGAGCCCCAGCTGGCGTGCCAGCTTGACGGCGGCGACGGCCATACGCATTTCGGGGACGTCTGGATTGGGATGGGTCATCCCCAGGAAGAAAAGCTTCACTTCGGGGTGGTCGTTTTTGACCTGGTCAATGGCCTTGATCAGCGTAAGAGGGTCAAACCAATTGTAAATCCCGCCCCCCCACAAAATGACCTTGTCGTTCTTGCCGATGCCCGGGACGACCCCCTTAAGGACATTTTCTGAGTGCAAAGGTTGGTCGGAAGAAATGCCGAAAGGCACAATGTCGAGCAAGCTCCTAAGTGTCGGATCCGCGTCGTATACCTCTGGGCCCAGCCTGCCTACTCCGGCCAGTTGCCCTATCCAAAAATCCCTTTGTTTTTCGCTGGCGCAGATGAAAAAGTCACAGAGCTTAAGTTGACTGTTGATGACCTCTAGGTCGCTGCCCGCAATTGAGAACCGCTTGTCTGGGTCGTCTTCGCGAAACATTTCGAGATTTTCGAGATGGAACGGGTCGTACAGATCGGCGACCAGGATCTTGCCCGAGCGGGCAATCCTCGGATGCGCATGCATGATGAACCCCTGAAAGACGACAACATCGGCCCAGTCGAGATCCGCTTGCAAAGTCGAATCGCGCAGTACGCCAAGCTCGAAATTCTTCGAGTTAATGTCGGCCCCTTCATTGGCTAGTAACCTCACCTTGTGTTTGCGCGATAACTCTGTCGACATTTCCCAAGCCCTGATGGCCGGACCGGCCATGCGAGTGGAAACGGTATCGCCCGTAATTACCAGGACTTTTGTGGGTCCACTGAACAATTCGGTTGTGGTGAGTGACTCAACGACCTTCCCAAAGGTCTGTTGAAAGCCGGGGTCGCTGATGTTGGGGTGTAGCGGCGAGATAAACAGCGGCGCTAGTTCCTTGTCGGATCGCAGGCGCTTTTTTTGGACGGCTGCTCGTTTTTTCATTATCGAATCGACGTTTCGAGTAACTTCAGAAACTGCCAGGACATGCGCCATGGCCAAGGGCGAAACTCGCTCGTCTTCGCCGCTTAGCGGCTCATGCTTGAGGGCCAGGTTGTAGTTCTCACGGTCGATGCCTGAGTAGGTCAGGCCCCGTTCCAGAGCAAGCATGATCGACGCAGGAAGGAGGTTATCGAGATTGGCCTGCTCGTAGTTTTTCATGATGGTCATCAGGGCATTGCGCTCAAGGAGAAACAACTCGCGTTCCTGTCCCAAGTGGTTGGCGGTTCCATGATGATGGTGTCGCACGACCGACGAAGGCTCGTACAGGACCCTGTAGCCCATAATCCAGAGCCGCCAGCCGAGGTCCACGTCTTCGAAGAATGCGAAGTAATCCTCGTCGAAGCCGCCCGTCTCGAGGAACAACTGTCGCTGCATAAAAAGCGCACAGCCTGAGGCAAACAGAGTCTCGGCAGGGCGGTCAAACTGGCCTTCGTCAGGCTCGTTGACTCCGACCTTGTAACCATGTCCGTAGAAAGACAGCGCCCCGCCGGCGTAGTCGATGGTCTTGCCGTCCATCGTCAGTATTTTTGAGGCAACCATGCCAACGTCGCTGCCCTTGTTGAATCCCTCAAGGCCTTTGGTTACCCAGTCCGGCTCTGCGACGGCGTCGTTGTTGATTAGGGCGACGAATTTACCGGTTGACGCTTTGACACCAGCGTTAATGCCGGCGGCGAATCCTAGATTGGTGCGAAGCTCAACGACCCTCACCGACGGCCAATGGGCCCTGACGTGGTCAACCGAGCCGTCGGATGAGGCATTATCAACAAACAGAATCTCGGTACTGCTCGATGGAAAGCTCTGTTTTGTCAACGATTCCAGGCATGGATCAAGGAATCTTTTTCCGTTGAAGTTGAGAACTACTATGGAAACTTCAGGGGCCACCGGCTATCCAATCATCGAGGGGGGATCAAGTGAGTGCTCCCCACCGAGCACTAAGGCTACTATTTGCTGAAAATGAACGCATGCACTGTTACGACTAAGCGCCGCCTTCCCTTCGCTAGGGTACTGGGTAAATCCTTCCTTGAGCATCACCCGGAGGCGTCGTTCACCGTTTTGGTGGCCGACGTGAAGGAAGGCGGCGCCGCCGACGAAAGTGACGGTTTCCAATTTCTTTTCCCGAGCGAGGTGGGCATTTCGCAGGACGAACTCGGTCCCCTGGCCATGCTCGCCCAGGGCGAGCAATTACGATTCGCGCTCGCGCCTAGGTTGATCTTGAGCCTTTTGGGATCGACCGGGGGGCCGCAGCTATTCATTTCCGATGACGCGCTAGTTTTGGCAAGCTTGCATGAGGTCGAGTTGGCAGTCAAGGAGCACGACACTGTGGTCGGTCGCCGGGCCGTTGACCCCTTTCCGTCGGACAACCGGACGCCTACAAATGACGATCTGTTAAACGCCGGCCTCATCGATCCTGGACTTGTGGGCGTGGGCGCTGCCGCCGGGGCGTTTGTCTCGTGGTGGGCCAAGGCAACAAGCATCGAATCTTTGGTGGTTGCTCCCGAATGTCAACGAATCCTAGATCTTGCTCCCGCAAGCTTCGGGGCTCATATCCTGGAGGACCCCGGAATGGCTGTTTCATTCTGGAATCTGGGGGATCGAAGAATTGAGAGGGGCGGCGACGGTTGGGCGGTCGGCGAATCTGTTCTCAAACTCTTCCGGTTTGAAGGCTACGACCCTGAGGATCCGCATCTGCTCAGTTCGGTTCAGGGCCCACGGCCGCGTCTGCTACTTAGCGAAAAAAGCGATTTGCTGGCGCTCGCCTCGGATTATCGCCAAGAACTTTTGTCCGAGGGCTACCAGGAAAAACACTCTGACCAGGGATTCGATTTCTTATCCGGTGGACTCAAAGTCGATAAGCGAATGCGGTCTGTCTACCGAGAGGCTTTGCGAAAGTCCTTCCGCAACAAAGAGTCGGCGCCCCCCAATCCCTTTGACGAGGATCACCCTGCGGATTTCCTCGATTGGCTCAATTCCGCCGACGGGAATGGGCGGGCCCCCAAAGTACCGCGTTACCTGTTCGAGCTTTGGAAGGAACGACTGGACCTACAAATTGCTTTTCCAGGAATAGCCGGGGCCGACGCTCCTCGTTTCCTGGAATGGGTAGTCAACTTTGGGGCGGCGGAGGTGGATCTGGCGTCTGAACTCTTGGTTTCAACCACGTTTCCGGAAGCAAGGGCTTCTCGGGGGGCCAGCCTCCCTGAGGGATTGAATATCGCCGGCTATTTCCAGGCCGAGCTGGGAGTTGGTGAAATGGCCAGATTGATGCTTTCCGCCGCCGATAAATCCGGAATTCCGATATCCGCCTACTCGTACCGCGCGAACCATAGCCGGCAGGGTCATCCCTTTGAATCTCAAAACGAGGGATTCGTTTACGACATAAACTTGCTCTGTATAAATGCCGACGAGTTTTTTCCGTTTGTGAGAGATGTCGGGCCGCACATCCTTCGAGGCCGGTACACGATAGGGCTCTGGTGGTGGGAGATCGAAGACTTTCCGCGCCCGCCGCAAGAGACTCTCGACCTGGTCGACGAAGTATGGGTGGGCAGCCAGCATGTCGCCGCAGCCGTTTCAGCAAGCACGGACAAGCCAGTTGTCATCGTGCCTGTTCCTATCAGACGGGCTGAGGCGCCATCGCTTTCCCGCAGCGAACTCGGGCTACCCGAAGGGTTCATGTTTCTTTTCACTTTCGATTTCCTGAGCATCTTTGAAAGGAAGAATCCTGTCGGAGTTATCGAGGCGTTTAAGAACGCCTTCAGTGTCGGCGAGGGCCCGGTCCTCGCGATCAAAAGCATTAACGGCGGCGCCCATCTTCAGTTGCTCGAGAAGCTTCGACTATCCGCCCTCGGCCGAGCGGACATCCGAATAATCGACGGCTATCTTTCGAGCGTACAAAATGAGGCCCTGCTGGCAGCATGCGATTGCTACGTGTCGCTTCACCGCGCTGAAGGCTACGGCCTCGGCATGGCCGAGGCCATGTCATGCGGCAAGCCGATAATCGCAACGCGGTATTCGGGGAACCTTGCTTTTCTGGACGATCAGAACAGTTATCTGATCGACTACAAACTCGCCACAATCCCATCAGGCGCGGGCCCCTATCCAAAGGGGGCGATGTGGGCGGAACCTGATCTTGACCAAGCGGCCGAGGCGATGCGGAAGGTTTTCACCGACCAGACTGCGGCGAAGGCCGTTGGAGACAGGGCCAGGCAAGACTCTGCCTCACTCCACACTTTCCAACTGACCGGCGATTTCATAAACCAGCGTCTTATTGAAATTCGAAAGCTGAAAAAGGGCGCTGCGGGATCGTCTAATCCTCCACGGGTTTTATCCCGCGGCGACGGCGGGGGGCTCCGGGAGCGCCTCCGCCTCTGGCCTCGATAAGAAGCCCGCGGTCACCAAGAGAAGGCCGCAGGTCGCCACGAGTGCGGTTCCGACCGCCCAGGTAATCGGTGGCGACCAAACAACCGGCCTATTAAGAAATGAAAACCATCCGCCCCCGGAATAGCGATGGGCAAGGGTGAACCAAGCAATTAGGTAAACAGCGGCTGCCGCTGTAAGCGTCCAAAGCATCAAACGGCGGGGCCGTGCCTCGCCAAGCCTGCCTTGTTTAAGTGAGACGATTTCTCCGGCCAAAATCGGAATTGTTACGGCCAGGGGTAGCAAATGCCTGCCCTGGGCCCCGAATCCGACGCCACGCTGGGTCGCGTCGAGGGCCGACGCCAGAAAGAGATTGACCGCAGCCAGCCCCGCGAGCACAAGACGTTCACGCCGGTTGCCGACCAGCAAAGCCAGTACGCAAAGTACTATCAGCATCAAGCCCCAAACAAAATAGGCCGGACCCGGCATGACCGTATCGAGGGGCCCGAACACGCCGATTTGTTGCCGTGCGATTTCTCGAAAAAAGCCCCACGTTGTTTCGAAAGTCTCTTTCAGTGTGCTTAGGCCCAAGGGCGGATGAGGTTGGATGATCTTTTGCCAAAGGGCCGAGGCCACGAGTGCAACGAAAACAATGCCTCCTGTCACAATCGCTGCCCACTTGCTGCTCTTAAGAATGACCCGGACTTTTTTGGGGCCGGCGAGAGCCAGGAAGGTGAGGCCGTCCACTGCGATCCAACCGGCGCCAAGATCGCGGCTGAGCGCCAGCACAACTCCGGACGCTGCCCCGATGAGCCAGACGCTTGGCGGAGATCCGCAACGGTCGTCGTTTTCCCCAGGCGCGTCTCGCAGGAGTCTTATTAAGCATGCAAAAAAACAAATGCCGGCGGAAGTTTCGGGGCCGCTGGCTGACAGGCTGGAGGCCACGAAAACGACCATCGGGGTTGTGGCTACCACTAGGCCCAGCAGGCTGATCTGCTGCCTCTTGGGATCCCAAAGCAAGTACACGGCCCCGGCGATCAGCGCCAGGCATGTGAGCGCGGATACCAGCCGCCCAATAATCAAAGTCTCCACAGGGGTGTTGCCAAGACGCATTCCCAGGCCGGGAAGCATGTAACCAAACGGGGGATAGGTAGCGACCCAGCTTCTAAATACTGCGTTCCCCTTGCCGGTGGGGGCCTTGATGGTGCAGTTTTCGACCTGACCCGGCATTGCGCGGCAGTTGAAGACCTCCGGCGACAGCCGGGCGGGAATCGAAACCATGCGCGCCTGTTTTTGCTGCCAGCGCAGGGCTTTGTCTGCGCTGCTTGGTCCTTTGAGCGGTGGCGGGCGCTTTGTCAAGATCAGATCACCCCGGCCCGCGCCCAGCGCCCTTAGGTAATGAGCATATTCATCGGGTGCGGTGCCTGGTGGGCTGCTGACCGCCCAGGCGCAAACGCATAGGACATAGGATGCAATCAGAAGAAGCGGCGTTTTCGGCAGGGACCGACGCAATACCGTCCCGGCCGGGCGCGCATCGTCCTTTTCGGGGCCCGAACCGGCGTCTGTCTCGGGACCCGGCGTTACCGGGGATCCAGTTTCCTTCAAATCAGCAAGGGCGCCTGCGCAGCAACGGCCTTCAGGTAATGATGGAACTCGTCGGGCGCTACGCCGGGGGGTTGGCTCAAGGCCCAGGCAACCATCAAAAGAAAATAGCCTGTGACTAGAAGGACGAGGGGGTGACGGTATCGAGACAAGCGAGACGATCATATACAATTGGCATTCGCCCGATGGCGAAATCGGTCAGAGCCTCTAAAAGGAAATCAGGCAATAGCAACTAAGGACATGTCATCAGGCCTTCGACCGCTCCTTGAATTAGGCCCCGATGGTTACGCAGACCGGTCCACGATCATCTTCGGCGCGGGCCCCGCCGGGCTCACCGCTGCGTGGGAACTGATACACAACGGCGTCCCCGTTCAGGTGCTGGAGGCCGAGGAGGCCATCGTGGGCGGCATTGCCCGAACGGCCTCGTACAAGGGGTTTCGGTTTGACATCGGCGGCCATCGCTTCTTCACCAAGGCCGAGGAGGTCAAAAAACTCTGGCACGAGATCCTCTCGCCGGACGACTGGCTTACCGTGCCCCGCCTTTCTCGCATTTATTACAAAAGCAAGTTTTTCGCCTACCCACTCAAGCCGTTTGACGCCCTGAGCAAGCTCGGCGTGATCCAAACCTCGCTGTGCATTCTGAGCTATTTGCGTTACAAGGTTTTCCCCCTGAAGCAAGAAAAGTCTTTCGAGGACTGGATAATCAATCGATTCGGCAAGCGGCTTTACGAAGTCTTCTTTCGGACTTATACCGAGAAGGTGTGGGGAATACCATGCAGCGAAATTTCGGCCGACTGGGCCGCCCAGAGGATCAAGGGCCTATCGCTCATAGGGGCGGTGCGCAATGCGTTTTCGCGTCCGGGCAAGGCCAAGGGGGGCGAGGTCGTCAAGACTTTGATCGAGGAGTTCGAGTATCCGAAGCTTGGTCCGGGCATGATGTGGGACCGCGCGAAGGAAAAAATCCAGATCAAGGGGGCCGAGGTGCACATGGGCTCGCCCGTGGCCGCTCTAAAGTGGGGCGACGGGCGTCTTGTCGCGGCGGAGACTTCTGGCGCCGGGGGGCCGAGAGTCTTTCAAGCCACGAACTTCATTTCTACTCTTCCAATCAGGGACCTGGTTGGAATGCTCGAACCCGATGCTCCCGGTGAGGTGCAGCGAGCCGCCAACGCACTTTCCTACCGCGATTTTCTGACTGTTGTGTTGATCGTCAACCAGGAAACACTTTTCCCGGACAACTGGATTTACATACACGATCCAACGGTAAGGTTGGGCAGGGTTCAGAATTTCAAGAACTGGAGCCCCTTGATGGTCCCGGACCCCTCGAAAACCGCGTTGGGCCTGGAATATTTTTGTAACGTTGGCGACGACCTTTGGCAAATGAGCGAGGAAGAGCTGATATCGCTGGGCAGCGACGAAATTTCGAAGCTGGGCCTTTGTCAGAAGAGTGACGTTGAGGATGGAACGGTCGTCCGGATGAAAAAGACCTATCCCGTGTACGACGAGCACTATGAGCGCAATGTGAACGTGGTTCGAAAATTCCTGGAAACGGAAATGCCGAACCTGCAGCTCGTCGGTCGAAACGGAATGCACAAGTACAACAACCAGGATCACTCGATGATGACGGCTCTGCTGGCGGCCCGGAACATTCTGGGGGAGTCATGGGACCCGTGGAATGTGAACACCGACGCCGAATACCACGAGGAACACCGTTCGGATCACGATACCGCCGGCCGAGCCGTTCCAAAGACTCTCAAGGGCTAGACTTTTTTGGCTAGACCTTTTTGTTTACGATCTCGTCGGATGCTTCGATGATGTCCTTGGCCGTGTCGATTCCCCGCCAGTAACCTTCGATCTTGTAGCCGCCCAGTTTTGCTTGTTTGGCCAGCTCCGGAAATGTAGTGTCCTCGTGATCGCCTTTGTCGGGAAGCAGGGCGGTAACGCCGGGCTCGAAGCAATAGATGCCCCCGTTGATCCAGTAAGGCAATTTCGGGCTTTGCACGAAGCCTTTTATCAAATCGCCGTCTAGATCCGCGATGCCCCAACTCGTTTGGTATTGGGCCAGCGCAATGGTCGCGGCCACCCCGGTTTGTTTGTGCTGATCAACCATCTGGTGAATGGGGAAATCGCATAGAACGTCGCCGTTAAGGCCCAGCCATCTTTCACCCGGGTGGGCCAACTTACCGGCCGCAAACTTCAGGCCGCCACCCCTGCCGAGCGGGGCAGCTTCATGTGCATAGGTAATGTCGGCGCCCAAAAAGGATCCATCGCCGAAGTGGTCCTGAATCACCTCAGCCTTATAACCGCACGACACCACGATGTAGTGCACCTTGTTATCAGCAAGCCACCGTATCTGATGCTCGAGGATCGGCTTTGAGGCGATCTCGACCATGGCCTTCGGCCGATCGTCGGTGTACGGCCGCATACGCGTCGCCTTGCCCCCGGCAAGGATTACCGCCTGATTGACCCCGCCGCCTGAATTTTCAGCCAAGCGTTTTCAGGCTCCCGGATATTTGGAGCCGGACTTTGCCTTGCTAGGGGCTGACTGTCGCTGCCGGAGCACCTGTAGCGGCAGGTACCGCCGAAGGCGAAGGGGCCTTGGTTATGTTGATTTCCACCTTGGCGGCCACCAGGGGGCTGAAAGGTATGTGAGCTTTGTCGCCAACTACCACCCAAAGAGTGTGCTTTCCTGGAGCAAGTCCGGGCTTATCCGGGCTTTGAAGCTTGAAGAGCAGGCTGGTTGTGTGGAAGACCTTGTTGTCGGGCCCTGTCGATGCCGGTGGGATGGCCGCTCCAGCCGCAGGCAGGTCCTGATCTACAAGAACGTGCAGGTGCCCGGTCGTCCCATCTGTTCCCTTGTCGTCAGCGGCGCCGACGATGGTGACTCCCTGGACATCTATCTTTAACTGACCTTCCTGACCTTCGACGAATTCGGCCGGGGAGGCGGGGCAAGGTTGACCGTCGGCGCAAAGTACCGTCGCTTGAACGGATGGGCCCTGTACGTTGATCTTTACGACCGCTTCGGCTGTTCCAATCCGCTTGTGCTCGCCGTCGCCCAGAACCACCTTAATGGTGTGATCGCCAACCGTAAGTCCTGTGAGCTTGACCGGGCTCTCCGCGGAGTGGGTAATGCCCTTCTCTTTCGGAATGACGGTGCCTGCCGGTACCGGTTCCTTGTCAAGGAACACATGGTAGTGGCCGGTCTTGCCGGAAACGTCGCCATCGGCTTTTACTAACTTGAAGTTTTCCGAGGACAAAACCAGATCCACAACATTGCCCTTGACCGCCTCGCCGTCTTTGGGCGATGTGATGGCAACAGTAGGAGTCGCGCTTGCCTCGCTGGCTGACGGAGTTGGATCCGCTTTGTCGGCGCCGCCGCCACAAGCGGCAGCTACTAAGGTAAGGATGAGCGCGAGCGGGAGTGAAAAAATACGCCGTTTCATTTTTGCCCCTTTGTCTAAGAATTGATTTAGATTGGTCCGTCGTAACTACCGGGTGAGTCTGAACGGGAGAACCTGCCCTGTCAAGCATAGCGAGCGCGGGGGCTGCCTTCGGCGGCGGGCGAGGAAATAATCTAGTCTTGCGTCTGTCCGCAAAAGGAGGCTGAATGCGCCGCATTTTGATCTTGGCCGTTTCTGTATTTGGTATGAGCGTTGTGACCCTGCCTGCTCAGGCTAAGACGGTCACGATTGAAACCAAAGAATTCAAGTTCGTTCCACCTACCGCTTCTATCGCCGCAGGCGACACCATAGAGTTCAGTAACACCGGGGCAGCGCCGCATGACGCTGAGGCGGCGGACGGCGCCTTCAAGATCAAGGTCCTCAATCCCGGACAAAAAGAGTCTGTGGTGGTGACCAAATCCGGCACGATTGCTTACGTCTGCAATCTTCATGCCACGGTTGGGATGAAAGCGACTCTGACCGTCGCCGCCGCCGCAGGCGCGGTGGCGCCGGAGCCGGCTGCAGCGCCTGCTCCTGCGGCCTCGGCCTCGGTGGGCCCGGTGCCGAGCCCCTCGGGCGCGCCGGAGGATCATGCCGATGCCAAGGAGGCCCCGGCCGCTAAAGCTAAAATTGCCGCGGTTCCCGCGGCCGACAAGCCGCCAAGTGAAAAATATTTTCCGGCTCTGTCAGTTTTGCTGATGCTCCTACTTGCCCCGATTGTGGGTATGTCTTACCGAAAAAGAATGAAGGCGGCCGATGCAAAAGTCCCTCCGGCGCCACCCGCTCCACCGGCTGAATCCGCCGGTTAGTGCCCTGCACTAGAACTGCCTAACTCCGCATGAGCACCCTGGTTGACGAAAGGGTGGCGGCCAAGGTTGCTGCCCGCATGGCGTCGGAAGGTTCCCTAGGACATTCCTATTTGCTCGACGAGTTGGACTCGAGCTTCAAGCGCCTAACCGCCGAGGCGGAGCCCCTGATCGCTGCCGAGACAGGTTTTAGCGCGGGGGTACCGGCAGTGTCGCGCGTGCTTTCTCGCAAGGAGTGGGCAACGGTAAACGTGGCCTCAATGCTGAAACTTATGTCGCCGCTTTTGGACAAGATGGAGCGCAAGATCGAAATTCGGTCGGCTTCCCCCCTTTCCAGAATGACCTACGGCCCAATGCTTGGAGCCCAGATGGGAATGGTGCTGGGATTTCTTTCTCAGAAGGTGCTGGGCCAGTACGACGTGGTCGACGGGCATCAAAATGAGGTCTGGTTTGTTGGACCTAACATTGTGTTGACCGAGCGACGATTCGGCTTTGTGCCCAGAGATTTCCGTCTGTGGGTGGCCGTGCACGAGTTGACTCACCGGGCGCAATTCGAGGGAAACACCTGGGTTCGGGAACATTTCCTGTCGTCGGTTGGCAACCTTATTGAAGCCCTGGATATCGACGCATCCCAAGTCTTGCGTCGCATGAGAAACCGTTCTTCAAGGGGGTCATTTGGCGATGCGCCAATTCCGCTCCGGCTACTGGGCCCCGACCAAATTGAAGGCTTCAACAACCTACAGGCGTTCATGTCGGTCATTGAGGGTCACGCCAATTTCGTTATGGATCGTGTTGCTGAAAAGGCGATTCCGACCCAACCGCGTATGCGGGAGACCTTGAAAAAAGGCGCGATGGGCGGCGGGTGGATCACAAAGATTTTGAACAAGGTTCTGGGTCTCGATCTGAAAAGGGCTCAGTACAAGCAGGGGCAGGAGTTTTTCGATCAGGTATTTGCGGCGACGGGGCAAGCGGGCGTCACGGCATGCTTCGCCTCAGCCGAAAACTTGCCCTCGCTCGAAGAAGTAAAGGACCCACCGAAGTGGCTCGCTCGAATTCAGCCGTAGCGCCCCAGGCTCTTCGAAATGCGTCTTGGGCCGTGGCGGCAAGCATTGACCGCCACGAGTTGTGTGCTGCCGATGACCACGTTCTGGTCGCGTTCAGCGGCGGGGCAGATTCCACGGCCCTCGCGTTGATCCTAAAGAATCTGGGTTACCGGGTGACTCTGGCTCATGTGGACCACGGCATGCGTTTGGACTCCCATGTCGACGCCACTCATTGCGCCTTAGCGGCCCGCCGGTTGAACATGAACTTTCAATCGCTGAAGGTCGTGGTGTCGCCCGGCACCGAAGCCGAGGCCAGACGCCAGCGGTACGCCGCACTCGAGCAGATGCGTGAAAATTCGGAGGCCGGCCGCATCGCAACCGGGCACAATATGAACGATCAGGCCGAGACGGTCAGAATGCGTTTGGACCGGGGTGGATTCGGCCTCGGCATCCCGGCCAGCAGGGGCCGCATTGTTCGGCCGATTCTGGATATCAGCCGGGCCGAGACCGAGCAAATCTGCAGAGAATCGGGTTTTGATTATTTGGAGGACCCCACTAACCAGGATTTGCGATTCACCCGCAACAGGATTCGCAGTGAATTCCGAGATGTTCCTGCGTCCGAGATTGAGCGCTATGTCGCAGTGGGCGCCAAAAGCCGTTTAGCGGCCAACGGGGTCGATGCGGCCGTTCGCCGGCTCGCCGAAACCGGCGTGCAGTTGGTTTCGCAAGACCCCGTGCAAGTCACTATCGACCCGGCCATCCTGATGGCGGCTCCAGACCCTGTTGCACGGGGCCTAATCCGATTCGCCCTGCAAACGGCCGGCTTGAATCCAACCTCGCGCCTGCTGCAGAATATTTTGGTCAAGGTTGCTCCGGCGGCAGGCAAAAGCCTCGACGTAGGCGAGGGCCTTTGCATTTGGTCCGACGAAGAAACGGATAAATTGGTGATCAGCCCGCGGCGCCGAACCGAGCAGCCGAAAAACCTCCCCGCCTTCGAGGCAGCCAGACCCGGCGTCACCTTCAACGAGGATTGGGGCATTCAATTGGTTGTCGGCGACCCGTCCCGGCTTCGGGCCCGGTCACCCGTGACTCGCTCAACCGGGCGCTTGGGTCAAGATTTCGACGCCGATCGGCTGCGAGGACCCCTGATTGTCAGACAGTGGCAGGCCGGCGACAGATTCAGGCCGCTAAAGGCGGATTCCGGGGGTGCATCCGGGGCCCCCTCGAAAAAGCTGCAGGATCTGTTCGTCGATGAAAAGACGCCCCGCAACCAAAGATATGAGGTTCCGCTCGTCACCTCGGACGGCGAGATTGCATGGGTCGCCGGGTACCGACTGGACGATCGATTCAAGCTCACCGACGGGACCCGGTGGTTCACTCGAGTAGAAATT
>JBPCIX010000048.1:0-19409 GCA_051005875.1 Actinomycetota bacterium
CTGGGGAAGTTGACCTGGGGCTTCGAAAGGCGGATCTGGACGTTCCGGGCCCCGTTCGCCGTCACATCGGCAACGCCCTCGGGCCGGAAAAGGACAAAAGGTGGAAGCGTGGCGAGCTGGGCGGCGAAGTAGTCGAAGGTAAATGCAACGTCGTCTGCACTGAAGGGACGCCCGTCGTGCCACCGGACGTTTTCCCGCAATTCAAAGCTGTGAACGAGCCCGTCCGGCGACACTTCGTGCCGGGAAGCGAGCCAGGGAATAATCGCTCCGGTGGAATCGGCAAGCAGCAGGGTGTCGTAGAGAAAGACCATCGTGCCGTAGTTGGCGGGGGAGTAGCCAAAAGGCGACGGAAGGCCGGAGCCTTCTTCAATGTCCTCCCGCAGCGTCACCCGCGGAGCGGGCTTGGTGACGTCCGAAGGCGGCACCGGGCTCCCGGTCGGTTGATCCGGCCCGCCGTTGCGATTACACGAAGCGAGTACCAGAGCGCCCATGGCGCCTCCCCCCACCCGGATGAACGTCCTTCTATCCATTCCATTCCTCCCTGTTGTCAAGATTTCTGCTGGCTCAAGGTTGCAAATACAGAACGGTCGTACCGTCATTTCTCGTGCTCCCCGCTTTGCCGCCCTATATCAGGCGCGCGGATGATGAGATCGATTCTCGAGCGAACGCCCAGCTTGCGAAACACCGCCGACAAGTGAGAAGAAACCGTCCGCCTGGAGATCCCGAGTCGTTCCCCGATCTCCGGGTTGGTCAATCCCTCGAGCACCAACTCGACGACCTTCGCTTCCCGGTCGGTAAGCTGGTCAAAGTTGAGCTGCGACGGCCGGGGAGCGAGTTCGGCGGGCTGCTGCTCCGATCCGGGTTCTTGGATCGACCCCTCTATGACGGAATCACCACCCAAGCGGCCTAAATCGGTCCGGGCAGCCGAAACTTTCATTGGACGGAATTCGCTTACTCCTTGATCGATTATTACCCTCGTCCTAGAACGTTAGACCGCTCGTCCGCCCGAAACATCCGTCAAGTGACGTATTTCGCCACCGCCGGCCGGTGTGCGGTATTTGTCTTGGTCGGTATATATTTTTTATCCTTGATATATACTTTATTTTATGGTTAAACATTTGATCGATATCGACGATGACGTATTGTCCGCAGCCCAAGTCGAGTTGGGCACAAAAACCATCAAGGCAACCGTCAATGAAGCCCTGCGGCGCACCCTGCATGAGCGGGAAAGCAAGGTTGCCAAAGCTTTTGAGACCCTGGCCAATATGAAGTTCGTTGACCGCGAGGAAGCTTGGCGCTAACTCATCTCGTCGAAACCAGCGCGCTGACTCGTTTGAACCAACTCAGCATCCAAGAAAGACTCAAGCCCCTTTGCTCTAACGGGATGGCGGCCCGGGCAGGCATCTCCGATCTGGAGATAGGATTTTCGGCGCGCAACCTTCGCGAGTGGGACGGTGCAGCCCTGGCTTTGGGGGCTTTTGATTTGATCGAAACGCAAGCTGCACACGTTCGACGGGCCCGTCAAGTTCAGCGCCTGCTTGCCCAGACCAGCCGGCCGGGCCGAAAGATCCCGGACCTATTGATAGCAGCCGCGGCCGAGCAAGCGAATCTGGTTGTCTTGCACTACGACGCCGACTTCGACTTGATCTCAGAAGTCACCGGACAGGCCTGCGAGTGGATCGTCCCCGCAGGCAGCATCGACTAACCGCCAAGTTCTACGAGCGCGGGCTCCGGGCACGGGGGGTGCCGAAATTTGGTGGATTTGATGAGGCTCCGGACCCGGAATTGCTTGAGGCAGTCGAAGACTTGTTTGACGATGCGATTCCGAACCCTCATCCTAGTGGGAGGAGGAACCTTTAGTGACTTTATATGTTGTGGATTTCAACTTAGAAGACGATAAGGGGCGCATTCCCGCCGAATTAGATGGCCTCCAGCAGAATACTCTCAGCCTCGGAGACTTTGTCATGGTTGAAGACGAAGAAGGCCACCGCTGCAAGGCAAGAGTTGATGAGCTATCGAACAACAAGAAAGTGGTCTTCCTAACTCCCATCCATAACACTTGGGAGTCACCTACAGAAACGAAGACCAAATCGTCCCCCGGAGGCCAACTCAAGCACCCTGCATGAAGTCTCTATTGAGCGGCTGGCTTCAGGAAACGGATGACGTGCGCGAGGTCCGAGACGAGGACCTCATTTCGGTCCGCTCCTTAACTCCCGAAGCCAAGTAAGCCCGTCCCTTGGCGGGGGGCCTACTTGCATTCCACGTTTCGGTCGCCTAAGCCGTAGGCTTGGCGGCGTGCCTCAGATCAGCCGTTTTTACGGGATTACCATCTTGATGTACTACAACGAGCAGCTCCATCAGGACCTGCCGCATTTTCATGCTCGTTATTCCGGAAGATGGGCCTCTTTCGGACTGGAACCCTTCAAGTTGCTTGCGGGCGAACTGCCCCCCAGGGCGAGCGCTCTGATTAGCGAGTGGGCCGAAGGACATAAAGTGGAGTTGATGGCGAACTGGATCCGGGCCCAAAATCATGAGCCGTTGGCGGCCGTAGCACCCTTGTCATAAAATCAATTCAAATGGTTACCGTCCGTTCCGCTGAGGTCCTCGCTGACTATCGTCTCCGTTTGCGCTTTAGCGATGGAACGAAAGGAGAGGTCGACCTTGAGCCCCACTTGTGGGGACCGGTCTTCGAGCCCTTACGCGACCCCGCATACTTCCGCCGGGTAAGTGTCAGCCGAGCCGCGGGGACGATTATGTGGCCGAACGGCGCAGATATATCGCCCGAAACACTTCGGATGTGGACCGACGTTCGGACAGAACCTGTGACCCGCTAAGACAGCCTTTCCTCCGACCACCGCCTGGGCGCGGCGGCGCTCCTGGAGAGCGTCCCAAACAAAGGCCGAGCAGGAAACCAACCGCGCCTCCCAGGGCGGCATACCGGTGCGACAGAGTATCAGGCTGACCGAATCCTCGGCTTAGAGGCCCCGGCCACAGGCCCCCGGACTTCAGGGTCATCCGGCTGCGGAGGCGGTGGGGGCAATGGCCGGGGATTGGGCCGATTGGACCGGTAGTCTTCCGCCTGCTCATCGACGTGTTCATGTTGGGTGGCGGGGTTCGCTTTCTTCAAGGCTCGCCGGGAAGGCCCCCTGGTGATCCACCCGAAGTCGTCCACTCGATCCTCGGGCTGGGGCGGCGGAGGCGGAAGCGGGCGCCGACGCGTACTGACGCTTGCATCGCTCATGCAGCCAAAGCCTTCCTATCGTGAATATCGCAATCACCAATGTTACTCCGATCAGCAACAGCAGGCTGATATTCAGCATCTTTGATTTATGCGTCAGCTTGGCTCCGTTGTCGTCCAACGCACGAAATCTGGTTGAAAGAAACAGGTGCCAAAGCTCCTCCGGTTTTAAGTAACTGTGCTCCCACAGAGCTACTGGCGAGGGCCGCCGGTCGTACTCCTTAGTTCGAAACGCCTCAGCGGCAAAACCAGCACTCACCGTAAGGCCGAAGATCAATATTGTTGCGAGCCACCGTTCGTATCCTTGGAGAGCCGCCGTACGAGAGGAGATGAGAGTACCGGCAACACCTAAGAAGCCAAGCAGTATCCCGGCCTTCTGGTCTAAGGTGCCAGCTTGGCCCATCTGAGCCTCAAGTCGTCTTGCCGCTTCGTCCCATATCAGCAGCACCGTCTCGGGGGGTTCTTTTACTTGAGCCATGTCTTGCATGGTACGGGCAGCCACCGACAATTTTGAAGTTCGGCAGGTTCGCGATGAACTGCTTTCCTCGCCGGTAAGCGAACCTTCGAACCGACTCGGAGGTTCCCGGCTCTGAAGTTCCCGGTTTGGCAAGGGCGGATTCACGCGCCATCCGCCGTTCGGTTGCTTTGGGCGACAAGTCAATCCAAGACGGCTTTCCCAAGGCCTTACCGCCGTAGGGTAAGACGCCAATGGTCCCGCCGCCGCCGGCGGTGTAGGAAGTGGCCTGGGCTTCTCAGACGTTGGCGATAGTGAGCCGGCCTTCAGCGGCCTCAGGGTCGCCTTTGATGACGTGGCGGATCCCGACAAAGCTGGCGCCGGACAAAAGTGCGGAGACTTGCTCATCGGAGTCGTACAGTTGGTGGCCGAGCTTGGAAAAGCTCTTCTGGGAAATGGCCGGCACGTTTGCCGCAGCTGATAGCCGAGGGCAAGCACGCCCCCGGGACGAGTAAAGGACCGCAGCTGCGACAGCTCCTGGGCAGGCTGGCGCCAAAAATAAAGAACGTGAACGGCGACGATCAGGTCGACAGGCGCAACGCTCGAGAGTGCATCGGCGCCTCCCAGCAACAAGCTAAGCCGACCGGACTTTACTGCCGATCGATTGCGCTTGCGGCTTTGAGACAACATCTCCGGCGAGCGGTCCACCCCCCAAACCGCAGCCTGGGGGAAGGCCTTTAAGAGGTGTTCCAGGCCCACTCCCGGACCGGGACCAAGTTCGACGACTCGCTTTGGCTCCTTCGGCTCTGGGGGGCCTTGGTTCTTGAGTTGTTCTGCAACCCAACGATTAAAATCCCCGTTGCTCCGAACCATCATTCGTCCGGCCAGGCGTCCGAGCATGCCTTGCGGTTTTCCAAACTGGCTCATGTAGGACATTTAGTGCCTTGCGGTTAAGGGGGTTGCATCGCGGGCGCCGACCAACAACCACTCTAGGCCACAGGCCGGAGAACTGGAGCCCAAAAAGAACGTTCGTGGAAAAGAGATTCAGGAATATGAACGGATCATTGAAATCACCAGCGGTCACATGAGGACGGAAGGATCTGTTTGGATCTGCCCACGGGAGCTATCGGGCAATCCTCACGATTGCGTCGGGGTCGCCGTTCAAGACCCAAACTGCGTTGGGGCCGACCACCACGTCGCGGGGGTCCACTCTTTCTCCCAGCGGCACTTCGACCCGATTCGACGGGTCTCGGCTAAGGCGCGTCAAGACGACGCTGCGATCGCTTGAATCCCCAGCCACTCCCCAAAAATCAGCATCTTTCCCGACTGCAAGGTAAGAAGTTCTCACGGGGATCCGCTTGGCGACTCTCATCGTCTTCGGATCAAGTCGTAAGACAAATGGCTCGGGATAACCTGGGCGTTCCGTCGTCCACGTCTGGACCCAGACCGCGGAGTCGTCTGCGGCAATGCTGGATGCCTTTAATTTTTGAAGCGTCATTCTTGCTAGGACATGACCACTGGCCGGATCCAGGCGCCGAATTTCCCCAGATCCACATGCAACCCAAACAGCGGTTTTGGTGACCGCCGGCGCACCAGCGGGGTCACACTTCAACGGCATTCTGATTACGCTCCGGTTGTTCAGCGAGATGCGAATTAGCTCCCCGTCCAGGAAGACATCTCCGTCTGAAGTCACGGATCTGAAATGACGCGTAACCCACGCGTAGCGTGGTCCTACCGCCATCCAATACTCATGGCTATTGGGATCAGCACCTCCCAGAAATTCCGCCTTGGCCACAGTAACCAGGCGCCGGGTGTCGGGGTTGTAGAGACTTAATCCATGCTGGCCCAAGATCCAGACCCCTCGTTTATCTGCAACCCCCCGCCACGGGGAGTCAGGTAGGGCAACAGAATCTTCCGGGTTCAGGCTGTCAGCATCGAAGCGCAGGAGTCGCCCTTGTTCTTTCTCCCCTTCAAAGGACGAGGCGGTGGCCCAAAGGGCGCCGGAGACTAGCGCGATCGATGTGGGTCTGGGGGAGTCCGGTGGCATCCAGTAGGCGGTTGCCGAGCCGCCCGTCGACGACGTAATTTGGACCGGGTACGTTGAATGCGCCGCGGGCAACCCTCTCACCTCTGGCGGAACGGAAGACTGCGTGAGACTTGGGGACAAGAGGGCTTTGCCCTGCTGAGATTTTGGAGTCTTTCCGCCCGCCATAGACGGCTTGATCGAATCAACTCTGGAGCACGCTGTCAGAATCACAAATCCCAGAATGAGCCATACCAAACGGGGCGCCTTTAACGACATCGGAATCTTTCAGACCCGCGCCGGGCTCGGGCCTGAGCCTTCTTTATCAACCGCGCCGGTCAATCCTGCGAAGCCCCAACGGCGAATCCCAGAATTCCCACCAAGGCTCACGATGGGGGCCTTCGAGATTGGTTCACCGGCGGCGACACCCGCCCTTGGCGATGGCGCGGATCGGTTGGCCTGATTGATCGACGTGCAGGCAACGAGAAGAAGTACGCAGAGACCCGCGCTTGCGACGATTCGTCCTCTCGGCCTTATTTCTCGGCTGCGGTTCAACTGGACCGGGCCCCCCTATTTTGGCACAAACTATCAGCGCCTACTATCGCAAATTCGGCCGGAGAATGGTCCCGGTTACGACGGAACCAACCTCGACGGAAGAAGGTGATCATTCGACCTCAGTCGTCATTTTTCGACTGCTCGGAAGGAAAAAGTAGGGAATCGACCCTAGCGGTGGCTTCACGGTGAAGGGAAGGAAGGACGTGGGTATAGATCTCCAAAGAGCTAGCCTTCTTGATCTGCTTGTCGGGGCTCCTCACGGAGTCTGCGCCTGCGACTCCTTAGAGCAAGCGATCCGCCGGCAAGCGCCCCGATCAAGGCCAAGACGAAGATCCTCAATTCATCCGGTGGACCGCAGCGTGGCTGGCCGCCGTCCAAAAAAGTAACCGACGAGTAAGGGCAAGTGCCTCGGCCACCAAAAATGTCAATAGCGTATAGAACGGCTGTCGCCGCACCTAGTCCAGCCACTAGCATCCAGGCGGCTGGCTTTCCTTGAACAAGTAATGAGGCGGCCCACGCAGCCCCAAAAAGGGCGAACGGCAAATACAGGATCGAAGTAACGCCCAAAAGTACGCCCGCAGCGAAGAGGGCGCCGGCCAAAAACCAATCGATCTCGGGCCGCCAAGCCCTTTCCCCTTTCCAGACGCTACGAATTTCCAAGTAATTGCTTCTTAACCTATCCTTCTCAGACCGTCGTCTTAGGGGTACGGCGCCTAAAGCCGAATCGCAAGATTCTAATTACCCCGTAAATGAGACCGCCTGCAAGCAGCGCCGTGGCCCAGATGTTCCACGGGGTGGGCAGAACAAGCCCGTAGGCGTAAAGCCATCCTCCGCCAAACGCGTAGATCAGAATGCCACCGGACACCAGAGCTACGCCTGCCGCAACGATCCGGGCCGTTAGAGCCAATACTTTTCTACCCATCTTCAGAGGTCACGATCGCTGTTTGGGGTGGATGGACGATTTGCTTCATTTGGCACTGCAGGCTATCTACCGCCGGCAGGCTTAGGAGTGGTCACATCGCCACCTGTGGGAGATGCGTCGCCTAGAGGCGTCCCGGGGGTAATTTCTCGGACGATAATTCGACAGGTTTCGTCGAACCCCCACCTGATAACCGGGGCGATCGCCTTATCCCCCGAGATCTTCGCTCCGCCCTTTACGGGACCTTTCAACGTGCACTTGCCGCCCGTTTTCTCAGCCTGACCGATGACTGAATTCTTTTGGATTGGCGCCCTTCTTCCATCTACTTCGGCGAACACCTCGATTTCGGTCCGTCTGTCATCTTGGGCTTCCTCACCAGAAATGGCAGCGGCGGCTATTGCCATTAGTGAGGCCCAAACAGCCACAATTCCGAATAGCAGCAGTTTCATTTGCCTACTTCTGAAGGGACGACCTGGCTCGACGGCGTTTTCCATCACTACTTCCTCCTAGCACATAAATTAAAAATGCATCGGTTGAGACTCATCCTTTTACAACCATGTCGGTGGGCAATCACAGGCTATCTCCGGAGCTAAACAGTGCTATTGGCGGCGACGCGTCTGAGCAGCAGGGTGATCCCTGTCACCAGCGCAATGGCCCCCAGAAAGGGAAACGAAATCGACAATGGCCACTGGTTGTCGGTCATGCCGACCAAAAAGTTCCAGCCACCGAAAAACAGTATTGGCCACGACAATACTGAAAGGGCGGCGAGCCAAAAGATTGTTGCCGCCGCGGACCCGTGGCCCTTCCACCGCAGCATGGTGGCGCAACCTATCGTTGCTCCAGCCCAGGGCAAGACGACAATAAGAGTCAACATGCCGAAAAGGACGCCAAGACCCTGGTGAATACATGCGAGTCCCGTCCCAACCTCTTCGGTATCGCAGGTTGTGTCGTCTGTCAAAACGACGAACAGCGCCAGCCCAAGGCCAAGCAAGAACCCACCCACGGACCCGGCCACCGCGTCTCGGTAATGGCGAGATGGCTCATTCGCGCGTAAGCCCTTTTCAGCCCGTAAGCTCATTCCGCTAATTTCCGTGGCCCTGGACAAAGCCAGGGCGGCTGCCAATCGAGCCCTGAGAATCGATCCCGCAACTAACGAAGCCGCTGGATGGCCTTCGCAACAAGTCTCTTGGCCCGTATAAGGCTATCCTGGTCATCCGGTTCCCCGATCGGTTGGTACCCGATTATCTTTCCGTTTGCCAGCACCCACAGTTGGTTGTGTAAAGGCAGCCAAACAGCCTTTCTTCCGTTCATTTCAACCCTCTGACCCCGACCCTCAAGCTTTGGAAATATCTCATCGGCATAAGCAGGGACCACGCCAAGCCAAATCCTGGAAAGGTGGTAAAACTTCGGCGCATTGGGTTTACCTATGAGTCGGTCGGGGCTGAAGTGTATTATGTTCCGATCGGCGTTGCGGTAGGCGCACGTCGTTACTCCGGGAGCTACGAACCAGTCGGGATTGAAATCACTGATACCGGCCAGATGTCGATATCCGGTGATTGCCTCTAAATCAGGCTCTGTCAGTAAAGCGCACACCGCCGAGGCGGAACCGTAATAAGTAGGAGGAACGGATGGTTGTGATCGGGTCTCTGGCAGGAAAAGACAGATTGACAGGCCTGAAAGGGGCCTGATTATGGCCGTCTCATCGGTTGCGCTCCTGGCTGCGTACGGGCTGTTTTCGCGGAGCTGGGGCTGAACGGGATGTCCGCCCGTTACCGCTCATTTCGTCTCTCGGGGCTTTCGCGCCGGCCAGCATATTTGTCAGGGCCTCGCCCTCCAGCGTTTCTTGGTCCTGCAGCGTCGCCGCCATTTGATCCAACTCGGGGCGATTCAGAACCAGTATCTCCTGGGCTCTTACAGTGGCTCCCTCGATAAGGTTCCTGACCGCGCCGTCAAACGCAGCCAGGGTTTGGCCGGAGATAGCCTCGACTACCCTTGCGTCTGATCCAAGAAAGCCTCCTTCTGTTGAAAGTACGCGCAGCGGTCCCACGTCTTTGGACATGCCTTGGGTGCCCGCCATTTCCCTGGCGGTGGCATTGGCCCTTTCAAGATCGTCCTTGGCGGTCGTGGACGTATTTCCGAACACCAACTCCTCGGCCGCCACCCCAGCCATTGCCATCGCCAGGCTGGCTTGCATTTCTCCCGACGTAAGGAGCACCCGGTCGGCTTGATCGGAGATGGCCGAAGACCCAAGTCCGCGTCCCCTTGCCACGATGGAAACACGCTGCACATCCGAGGGCTGTCCAAGCGCGGCCGTAACCAGGGCATGTCCGGACTCATGATAAGCAAGTCGTCTGCGCTCCTCTTTGTTCAAAAGCGTTCCGCGTCGCATGGGCCCATGCAACACTCTTTGGATAGCCTCGGTAAGCTGCTCGGTCCCAATTTGAGTACCGACCCCTTTCCGTATCGCAAGCAGCGCCGCTTCGTTAATGACGTTGGCGAGGTCCGCCCCGGTGAACCCAGGCGTTCTGCGGGCGATGTGCTCAAGATCGACGCCTTCTTCCGTAGGCTTGCCCTTTGCATGCAACTCCAGGATTTGAAGCCTCCCGTGAAAATCAGGGGTTTCCAGGGTTACATGACGATCGAAGCGACCTGGGCGCAGCAGGGCGGGGTCAAGGATATCGGGGCGGTTGGTTGCGCCCATTAGCACAATACCGGCGGTCGTTTCAAAGCCGTCCAGCTCTACAAGCAACTGGTTCACAGTCTGTTCCCGCTCCCCCCCAGTGGAGCCCTCTCCGCCTCGCTTGCGCCCTACCGCATCGATCTCGTCAATGAAGACAATTGCCGGGGCCACTTCCTTGACTTGCCGAAACAAGTCGCGAACCCGGGCGGCGCCTACCCCGACCAGTGATTCGATAAACTCGGCGCCCGAAACGGAAAAGAAGGGTACCCGGGCCTCGCCGGCCACTGCTCGGGCCAACAGAGTTTTCCCGCATCCTGGCGGGCCGAACAACAGCACACCCTTTGGCGCGGCGGCGCCGTAAGCCTCGAACTTCTGGGGGTCTTTTAAGTAGTCTGTGACTTCCCTAAGCTCAACGAGCGCCTCCTCCGCTCCGCCTACGTCGGCAAAGGTCACCCCGGTCGACGGACGATCGTCTTTTTTGCCGCCTTTTTTGCCTTTTTTCCCCATCTTTCCGAAACCCGCGACGTCGGCCATGGTTGAGTCGCCCCCCTTGGCCACAAATATGATGCCGAACAGGTTGGCCAACACCAGCAAGGGAAACATGACGTTCAGAAGCGATTTGGTAATCGCAGCGGAGGTCTGTTTGTTGATCTTGACCTTCGCTCCACCTGCCGCCATCCGCTCGATCATTTGTGATGTCGAGACGTCGGACTTCGGATACGAGGCTTGGAAGCGCCTGACCGGAGGAGCACATGGTGGGCGCTGGGGAACATCCGCCACATCGGTGACGGGACCGGCGGCGCCTCCGCCGGTTGGCTCCCCGATGCATACCCTGCCGACTACCACCGCGTCTTCATCCCACAGCTCAGCAAGACGAATCTGTCCTTTGGCGCTGTAGGCGTAGAGTTCATCCAAAGTCATCTCGTTTGCAACCGATGGTGTTTTATGGGCGTACACCATTAGGAAGCCGAAAAGGGCCGAGAGCAGGATAAGACTCACCAACAGCAGGCGCAGCGTCTTGGTGTTACCGGCTTGTTTCTTCATCGTTTCATCGCTGGACTCTCACATTGGTCGTCATAGCCTCTCCTTATCGTTGGGCTCTCAGGCGCCGGAGCGTAAGCAGATGCATAGAATCGTCCTTGGCCTCCTCATGCTGCAGGTACTCAGGTAACGCACCTGCGCCTGAGAGTCGCCGGGTGGCGCCCATAGCCACGGACAATAGGGCGGCCCCGATAATGACCGCTAGGGTGGTGGCCGGATTGGTCTGCCGAGAGCTGGCGAGCAACTCAGATATTTGAGATTCGTTTTGGTCGATGTATGCCTTTTCAAACTGGGATTGCCGCTCCTTTTCCATGGCAGCGCCAATCTGGGGTCCTAACGCCTGGGATTGAGCATGGGATTGAGCATGGGATTGAGCATGGGATTGAGCCTGAGCCTGCGCTTCGGCCTGGGCTTGGGCTTCGGAGACGGCCGTTTCAAGGCCGGGAACTCCGGGGGCAATCGCGGGGACCACAGCCAGGGCTCGGGATGCAGCGGTCGCGGCGGAGCCGGCGGCGCTGGGGTCCGGGACGGCGGGGTTGGATGGAAGATTTTGCGGAGTGCTCTTGTCGGCCGCTGTCGCTGCATTCGTGCCCTGCCCGCCTTTTTCACCCGCGCCTCCGTCATCGTTTTTGATGATGCCGGCCGCGGCACCTTTGAATTTGCCATTGGGGTCGGCATCGGCGACCCTCAGCAAAAAGGTCTCGTCGCGCTCGGTCAGGGGGTCGCCGCAAACCTCTACGGTGACGGTTTGGCCCCACATCCCCTGGGGGAAAGGTCAAAGTGCCGCTTGAAGCCAGGTAATCAGTTCCACCTTCCTGGCCGGCCGTGGCGCAGGTCGAACCTTCGGTTGCGGAAGAGGCCGCGGTTGAGTAGTTGACCGTCCGGGAAGTGCTCCGATTGGTGTCGGTGGTGTCAAGGCTGACCGCGAAAGTCGCTTTCGTTGTGGCGGAGTTTCCTTCGTTTACCGTCACATCGGGGACCTTGCCGCAGATTTGGCTCGGAGGCAGCGCCTGGTGGGTGCCGAGCGTTGCTATGCGTCCATCTACTGCGAAGGTTTCGAACGCTTCCCCTATGGCACACGGAAACCAATTCCATACTTCCAGGCCCAGAGGATCAGTCGGGTCAATTCCTACCTGCTGCCCTTCCTTGGTCACCAGGGTTCTTTGAAGCGTATCGCGCTCTTCCTGGTCGTCGAGGAAGGGCAAGTATCTGGCGCCTTCGCGGTAAGTTACTTGGCCAGATGACTTTCGATAGCATGATTCCTGGGTCTTGGGGGCGCCGGTTAAATTGTCGCAGTCGGGAACAACGTGGTTCGGCGATAGGACAATCAGGCCACCACCTCCATTCACGTAATCGTAAAGTTCCTGCTTGCGCTTTACTAGGGTATCGATGTTCAGAGGGGCGCTGGTGGCGCCAACGACGATGACGTCGTATCGACTAAAGTCCACGGACGCCAGGTTTTGATCCGCATCCAGCACTACGTCGGAATAGGAATAACGCTTGTCGGCAGACCCCTCAGAGTAGGCGTCGGTGTCGTAGACGATTTCCGAGCAACCAGGCGCTCGTATGGGAGTTGGGCAGGGCTGCTCGTACCCTGCGGTTTCCAGTGCTTTCCCGTCATGACCACCATTTGCTCCGGGAATGAAGGCGATGCGAAGCGGCGTTTGCTGATCCGGAGTCACATAAGAGACGGCCGCTAAGACGATCTGATTGTTCGTATCAAGCGGCGCCCCCCGACTGCCGGCGCGATACTGGGCGAAGCTGCATTCCTGCTTCGGAGTCTCGGTTTAGCCGCCCAGCATGATCATCTCAGCCGCTGCAAACGCATGTTAGCCGGCAACGTAACGCTCAATGGCCTCGCGCGCTAGTTCGCTCACGCTGCGGCCTTCGCGGGCGGCGCGTTCTCTCGCAGCCTCATACAGCCGCGGTGTGGTTCGAAAGCTGACGCGCGGAGACACGCCCTTATGCAAAGAAGGCCTGCCCCGCACACGCTCAGGGACTAAGGTCGCTGGGTCGTAGCCGGTCTCGGCCTCAGCTACAAGCTTGTCGAGGACCTCAGGTGTAAGAACGGTCCCCCGCGCTGACTTTAAAGTTCCCATTTCTTTGCCTCCTACAGATGACCTCAAGAGCCTGGCCATCCTCGTCGTCCCCAAGATAGAGCAAGCGGTCGTCTCCCCCGGGGTAGGAGCCTGGCGCCGATACCGCAATCCACAGTGCTCGACGACGTGGCGACTGCTGCCCCTGGATATCCGACGCTTGGTTGCAGATCGTGCCCACTTCAAATTCACCTCGCAAACATCATATCTTATTGTCGGACATTAACAGCTCACTTGTCCCAGCCTGCTTTCAGGCGCACAGGTCACTGGGGTATAGTTTTAGGCTCGGTAGGTATATACTTGAGCTATGGTTCGGCGTACTACGATAGACATTGACGACGAAAGACTGGCTCAGGCCCAGCGCATTCTGGGAACCTCCGGCTTGAAGGACACCGTTTATGCGGCCTTTGACGAGGTGGTGCGAATCCGCTCTCGCGAGCGACTCTTGGAGAGGCTGCGAACGCAAACGGGGATCGATTCTAACGATGAAGTTCTCAACCAGTCCAAATCTTGGTAGCGACCAGCGGTCTGCGGGTTGCCGACACGAGCGCCTGGCACGCAGCCCGGAATCCATCTGTTATTCCGGCCTGGGAACGGGCGCTCCGCGATTCGACGGTCGCAATATGCTCTCAGGTCGAGCTGGAAATTCTGTTCAGCGCGCAAAGCGAGTCTGACTATGTCGGCCTCGCCCAAGATCTGGCGACGCTGCCCCATGTTCCCTGCGGCGAAGAGGCTTTCTGGAGGGCGTTGGAAGTCCAGCAACTTTTGGCCCACTCTGGAGCCTTGCACCATCGCAGCGTGAAAATTGCCGATTTGATTATCGCTGCCGCAGCTGAACATGCCGGACGATCGGTCTGGCACTATGACGAAGACTTCGATCGGATCGCCCGGTTGACCGGCCAGGCGACTGAATGGATCGCTCCTCGGGGATCCCTTTAGTAGCTGCCAATAACCACGCGATCATCTCAACCGTCGGGATCCTTTTGGGAATGCAGCGCGGTCAACAATTGTCCGGGGTACATGATCGGCAGGCCTTCGACCTTCACGTCTTCGAAATGACTATCTCGCGTCACCAGCGCTTCAGCGTGCGCCTGCAACCCGAGAGCTATTAAGTAATCGTCGTCGGGATCGCCTATTACTACCCTCGGCGGGTCTTCAGGGTCGGCGTAGATAAGCCCCCGGTCGCTGAGTTGCGCGCAAAGAGCCTCCACTTCCAGATCCGTGATGGCATATTTGTTGGCAATCCTTGGTGCAAGAAGAGTCTTTCGTACCTCCTCGACCAAGTGTGGACACCCGATAATTTCGAGTTCTCCCGCCCACCAAAGTTCCAAAAGCTCAAAGGCCGACCCTGACTTGGCAAGCGTGCCTGCCACGATGCAGTCGGCATCCAGGACGATCCTTACAGGGGTACCCGATTCTTCGACTGATCTGCAACTCGCATCCGGCTTTGCGATCTCATTTCATGAAGAGTCTCGCCGGCCAGCTGATGGGCCTCCTCTTCTCCCAACTGAGTCTTTGAGCGGATAGCTCGAAAGGGATCGGCGCTGCGAAGCGCGTCTTCTACGATTTCAGACTGCGTCTTACGGGTCCGAGCAGCCGCAACCCTTACGCCCCGGAGCAGGTCTTCATCAATCGAAAGAGTGGTCTTTACCTTCGCCATAAAGACACTCTACTATCCATCCGTATGGACATCCAGATGTCCTCCCGCTTCCTGTAGGTCAAGCGGCTCGCGATGAGTCATCGAAAGCCTGCCGACCTTTTGAGTGACGGCCACGATTGTACGCAGGTCCCGGTCTGGATTACGGAATGGATTTCCTTTGAGGCCCCAACAACCCCCTCGGCGACCGACAAAAGCTACGATAGAGCAGCGACAAAACTTATGGTAACGCACCGACAAAGTTGGCAGTAAAGCCTATGATCAAGCATGATCAAAGTGGAGCGAGGAAACAGTCGACCTAAGCCATTTCCGTGACCGAGACGGGGCCGAGGTCGATCTCATCCTAGAGACCCCTGACGGACGCGCCGCCGGTATTGAGATTAAGGCATCGGTCACAGTAAGAACGCAAGACTTCCGCCACTTGGCATCAATGCGGGACAAGCTGGGCGACGCGTTCATACAAGGCGTGGTCCTGCACACAGGCCCCCACGCGCTAAGTTTCGGCGACCGCCTCCAAACTCTACCCCTTAGCGCAATCTGGCGAACCTAGGCCCAAGAACGTCCCCAGTTTGCTTTAAAGGCTCCCCGCAGCATTTCCACTTTGTGTTTATCGGGACAGGGGCAGCGTGTCTTTGTCGTCCCGCCCGTGGTTACTGGCATTGGGCGCTTCCCGTAAGGTCAAGCGGGCCCGAGGGGCCGCTCGACTGGTGCCGCAAAGATGGAGCTATCCCTACCTCGGAGTCGGGCGTGGACGCAGGGGCCTAACGGCTTACCAATTTTTTAGGCTTTTTAGATTTTTTTGCTATCGGTTGCAAAGAAACGGCTCATTTTGTCGGACCCTCTTGCTAATATAATAGAACACATGTTCGACTCATCTAAGAGCCCCAAGGGGCCACCGAAACAGGCAGAAGTTAAGGCAGTCTTGGCGGCTGTGCTTGATCTTGTTGGCCGGGCTAGGCCCGATGAGACAGAACTCGGCTTTGTCATGGAGCTTGTCGAGGACTTCACCAAGATGGAAAACGCCTGTGCAGCAGGCAAGGCTCTGTACGCTAAGAGGGTCGCCGATTCGGGGGCCTGGCGGGTCCAGGGGCACAAGACGCCGGCCGATTGGATGGCCGTTAAGACCGGAAGCAGTGTCGGGAGCGCTATGGGGGCCTTGAAGACCGCCGAGAAGCTGGCCGAGTTGCCTAAAACTGAGCAGGCAGTCAGGTCCGGGGAACTCTCGCAGGCTCAAGCCCTGGAAATCGCATCTGCCGCGAGTGCGCATCCTGCTTCAGAGGCCGAACTATTGGAAGCGGCCAAGACCGAGGGAGTAGCCGTTTTGAAAGAGCGCTGCCTTCGGGTAAGAGCGTCGGCTACCGATGAAAAGCGCCGGCACGAAGCCCTTCACCGCAACCGGTCCCTTCGGTACTGGACCGGTCATGGCGGCGGCGTTCACCTGGAAGGTAGGTTCACGCCTGAAAACGGGGCACTGGTCTGGGCCGCATTGAAGCCCTTCAAGCAAAAGCTGGATGCTGAGGCTCGCCGGGGCGGCCGTATTGAAAGCAAGCAGGCTCTTTACGCAGACGCCCTGGTGGAAGTAGCCAAGCATGTAAGACAGTGTTCGCAGATACCCCGGCGTTTGGGGCCCTCATCGCTGGTCCATGTACGAATAGACCATGAAGCTCTGCTTCGTGGGCACACCGAGCCTGGCGAGACCTGCGAGATTCCAGGGTTCGGGCCAATTCCGGTTACAACCGCTAAGGAACTGGCGAACGACGCTTTCTTGGCGGCGATCCTGACCGAGGGGGCCGATATTAAGGCGGTCGGCCACATGGGGCGGAACATTCCGTCGCGGATCAACACCGCTCTGCTGGAGCGAGATGATGTTTGCGTAGTGCCCGGCTGCACGGAACGCGAGGGACTTCAGATCGACCACACGGTCCCTTACGGTCAAAATGGCCCCACAAAACTGGCAAATTTATCCAGGCTCTGCCGGGTCCATCATGCGATGAAAACTCATCACGGCTACGTCCTAAAAGGCGGGCCGGGGGCCTGGATTTGGGAACCGCCAAAGGCCTGTCAATCCAATCGCCCGCCGCCGCGTGAGTAACGGACCCGCGAAAACCATGAGTAAGAGCTAATTCGAACCGATGCCAAAGGCAAGCCGGGTGCTGGCCGCTTGAAGAGGGACGGTTGGGTGGAGATCAGAAGGAGCGGATCCCATCGAATCCTCCGAAAGGGCGCCCGTACCGTCACTTGGGGGCATCACCATGGGGACGACCTAGGTAAACCGATGATGGCGAGAATAGCCAAGGCCTTCGGTTACGATATAGATGACTTGAGAAAGCGGAGCTAGGAGTTTGCCTTTGAAACTCGCAGTTGAGCTATTTCACGACCACGAAGTGAGTCAATGGGGCTATTCGGTTCCGGCCCTTTCGATTATTGGGACAGGCTGCATTAGCCGGGACGAAGCGCAAAGATTCGCGCTTGAGGCCGTCGAGACCTTGGTTCAAGCAAGCGAAAGGCCTGCCGGCCCAAACTCCGAAGTCGTCTTTTTCGATCTCCAGGTCACCGCAACAAAACAAGCTGGCTAGCCCGCGACTCTTGCTTTAGGAGTCGGGATCCTTTTGGGAATGCAGCGCGGTCAACAATTGTCCGGGGTACAGGAGTGGTCACGTGACCCCCAGTGGGAGGTGCGTCGCCTGCCGAGTTCTCTGGGACGACTTTCGCGGATTCTCAATTCGTCCCGTTCGGAAAGAACTCTGCCGCCGGAGTGGATTCAGAGGTAACGCGTTTCAGAATTTCAGGGTCCATAAAACCCGGACCTTGAACGGGCCACGCGACATGAATTTCTATCCCTCCGCCAAACTCCTCATGCGAGATGACGCTATGTACCGTTCCGACTGTACCCAACGGGACATCCTCCAGTTGTGTATTGGGTGTAACCAGATCTCCTCGCCGTAATTGCCGGGCCTCTTCTTGAGTCATCCCGACAAAGTTTGGATCGCACTGGTGCGGCTGAAGGTGGCCCGTCTTATGGAACGCAAGCGTAATCCCTCGTCTTTTGTATGCCGGTCGGCCTGGAGCCAGAGTCTAGCTGGATGCTTTTGCCTGGACAGGAGGGAGACGGCGCCTGAAGGCACGCAACACCAGGCATACGAAGAGGACCAGGACAATCGTGCCGATTATTGCGGCAAGAGCCAGATGAGTCAGCAGCGCAATCCTGCGGCCAATTTGTGAATCGACTGTCAACTCGGCTCCGCCCGCCTTCAATGTGTTCTTGATTTCTGAAGCCACCACCTTGGAGTTGGGATAACTTGTCCAAAAAGCGCGCGTTCCGTTCGGAGTGTCAAGGGTGCCGACAACAATCGCATCCTGTTGCAGAAAACGAGCCTGGGTTACTCGCGTGTTGATCTTTTGGCAACTCGCTGAAAATTCCGACGGGACGAGATTGCCATCGCACCTCCCGATTAATATCAGCCTGTCGAGAGCCATTTGCTCGCCAGGAGGAGCTGCCGGTTTTAGGGCCAGGAGCGCTCCAAAGTCTAGGATGCTCAAGACCGCAAGGGATAACAGGATGGCCCTAAACGCGGAAATCTTGGGCTTTCTCATGGCAGGTTCCATTCTAGCCAATCAATTTCACCCCGGGCGTCTCATCGCTCGGAACAGCATCCTCGTCGATGTATGCAACGATATAGTGGTCACCTCCAATCGAAGTCAATCGTCCCAGCGGGGTCCTTCCGGTGAGCTACCTCACGTTTGGACCGGCTTTAGATCGTAGACAACCACTCGGTCCGGATCGTTGTAAGCCGCTGCGTCGCTTCCCGAGAGGGATGCACCCTAAAGATCCCCTGGTCGAGCCCGAGATCTAGAGAGCCCTCCTGCCTGCAAGCCTTCCGTGATCGTAGGCTCCCACAGTCCGACAATAAGAAAATCGTACTGTATGATTGACGAATGGCAATGACTAGATTGCGAGCAAGGGGCCAGATCACGTTGCCGGACACAATCCGTAAGCAAGCCCGTCTTTCTGCCGGAGATCTGTTGGAGGCGGATCTGACTGAGGAAGGCATTCTGCTTCGTCCCCGCAAGCTAATTGACCCTGGTCAAGCGTGGTTTTGGACTTCGGGGTGGCAGGCAAAAGAACGGGAGGCGGATCAAGACTTGGAGGCGGGGAGAATGGAAACATTCCGATCAGGTGACGCGCTTGTCAGAGGATTGAAAAAGCTAACGCCCCGGACCCATTCAAAAGGTAACTCCGCGTAGCAGCAGTCTTTGCCGACATTCTCCTGGCTTGCAGCATTTGGGGCCGACTTCAAAAAACTGACCCCGAGCCAACAGCTTGCGTTTATTGGCTCGGTGAAGAACTTCGTTGAAGACTTAAGGAATAAGAAAGCGTTTAGGAAAGGCCTTCGCGTTAAGGGCGTTAAGGGCGCCCCAGGAGTCTTCGAACTGACCTGGGCAGATGACGGCCGGGCCACCTTTCAATATGGACCCCAAATAAGTTCTGGGGAATCCCACGTAATCTGGCGGCGAATTGGAACCCATGAGATCCTGCGCCGCCCATGAGCCAACCCTCGCTCGAAGAGGCTCAGAAGCCTTCGCAGCCCAGCCCAGGCCTGCTGCGAGGGCTAAGCGGCGTAAGGAAGCTTATAGGGTTGCCGGTGGGTCGAGTCATCGGTTCCTCGACCGGTTTCCACTTCCGTTTATGAGATCAAATGGCCAAGCCGGGGACCACCACGATCATTCTGATGATCGGCACGGCCA
>JBPCIX010000049.1:0-6725 GCA_051005875.1 Actinomycetota bacterium
GGACGCCCCGGAATCCACGATCGCTGCGTTGCTCGTCGGTTTCATACTGCCTGTATGCGCCCTCCTCGCGCCTTGCGCTCGTGGCCCCGGAACGCCCTGATATCCACATGACTTCCGCGACGGGCCAAGACCACTACTAAGACTCGGCTTTTTTGTAGGAGCCAAGTACTCGCAGGAATGAAGTGTGGTCACTCAGGGCCTCGAGGGCCTCTTGTGTGGCCGGGTCGGAGGAAGGGGAATCCAGGTCGAGGTAGAAATGGTATTGCCACGCCTTGGCTCTCGATGGTCTGCTCTCGATCTTCGAGAGGTTGAGCTTGCGATCGGCGAATTCTTTCAGGCACTTGTATAGGGCGCCCGGGACATCAGCGGTTGCAAACACGATCGAGGTTTTGTCGGCGTCGCCGAGGATTCCGGGATTAGCGCGCCCGATCGCAACGAACTTGGTGGAGTTGTCGGCGCGATCCTCGATGTCGCGGGCGAGAATTTCAAGGCCGTAAAGCTCAGCGGCTTCTACCGAGGCTATAGCTGCCGTCCCCGGTTTGCGGTCTTCAGAAATAACCCGGGCAGCGCCCGCGGTGTCATAGACGGCTACCCTTTCAACTTCAAGTGAATCGAGAAGTTCTTCGCACTGATCCAGGGCCTGAGGATGTGAAAAAACAACCTGTACATCCTTGATGGAGGTCCCGGGGGCCGCCAGAAGGCAATGTTGAATGCGGACGATGGTCTCGGCCACTATCTGCAAGCTGTGGCGGACCAATAGGTCGTAGGAGTCGTTGATCGATCCGGCATGGGAGTTTTCCAGTGGCACTACGCCGTAATCGATCTTGCCGATTTCGACTTGTTCAAAGACTTTGTGAAATGAATGCAGCGGTACGGGGTCGGGCTCATTGAACAGAGCAAGAACTGCTTTCTCGCTATAGGCGCCGGGCTCCCCTTGGAATCCAACTCTCGCGGTCTTGGTCTCGGCAGTCACCTATTCAAGGTAGCACGACGCCTTGCTTCTTCGGGGACAATGGTTGCCATCGATGGACACCAAAAACAAATGATGGACACCAAAAACAAAACCGTCCGGCGGGTCATCCTTGTGGACGGCATTGTCCAAGGGGTTGGGTTTCGGCCCTATGTCTTTAGCCTCGCCTCCAGGCGGGGCCTCGGGGGCTTTGTCTTAAACGACGCCGAGGGGGTCACCATCGAAGTCGAGGGAGACGCCGCCGTTCTGGACGCTTTCGAGAGGGAATTGCCTCAGAATCCGCCCCCATTGGCGCGAATTGATGGAATCAAGACAAGCGAGGTTCCGCCCAAGGGCGAAGCCGGCTTCCGCATTGAACCGAGCCAACCGGGCAAAGTTCGAGCCGCACTTGTTTCCCCGGATATGTCCATTTGCGGCGACTGTCTCGGCGAGATTCGCAATCCATCCGAGCGGCGGTTTCGTTATGCATTTACAAATTGCACCAACTGCGGACCACGCTTCACGATCACGAAAGACATTCCATACGACCGTGGGAATACGACCATGGCCGAGTTCGAGATGTGCGAGGAGTGCCGGGCCGAGTACGACGACCCGCGGGACCGGCGATTCCACGCGCAACCCATTGCCTGCCCGAACTGCGGCCCGCAGTTGGTTCTAACCGATCTGAGCGGAACTGCGCTGGAGGGGGATCCCCTTGTCGAAGCGGGGGCACTGCTTGCCGGCGGGAAGATCCTGGCGGTTAAGGGGCTGGGTGGATTTCATTTGGCCTGCGATGCCATGAACGACCAGGCCGTGGCGGCGCTTCGAGACCGCAAGCACCGCGAAGAAAAACCTTTCGCTCTGATGGCCTCGGAGCTTGCGGTGGTCGAGAGATTTTGCGAGGTGAATGAATCTGAGGCGGCGCTCGTTTCGGGGCATCGCCGCCCGGCGGTTCTCCTAAGGCGCCGCGAGAAAGCGCAAGAAAATCTGGCCCAATCGGTTGCCCCGGGCAACCGTCACCTCGCTTTCATGCTGCCCTACACGCCGCTTCATTACCTGCTGCTGGATGAGTTTGCGAGAGGGGGGGAGCAGAGCCAACCCGTTTTGGTGATGACAAGCGGCAACGTGTCCGACGAACCCATTGCCTATACCAACGAGGCGGCCTACGAGGATCTGGAAAAGATTGCGGACTACTTCCTCGTTCATAACCGGCCGATCCATATCCGTTGTGATGACAGCGTCGTTAGGGCAAGTGGACGGCCAATCCGAAGATCACGGGGCTATGCCCCCGAACCTTTCAAATTCCCTCTGACCCCTAAAAAGCCGGTGCTGGCAGTGGGGGCCGAGCTGAAACACACCTTCTGCTTGGCGAAGAACGACCGGGCTTTCCTGTCTCATCACATCGGTGATCTGGAGAACTGGGAGACGATGCGATCGTTCATGGAAGGTGTCGAGCATTTCTCCAGGATCTTTGAGATTCATCCAGAGGTCATCGCGTACGACCTCCACCCCGAGTACCTTTCGACCAAGTGGGCGCTCGGCCAGTTGGCCGGTTCGGAGCTCCCCCTGCCCGGGCTGGACCTGGCTGGCGCCACCGGGGTTGGCGTGCAGCATCACCATGCCCATATCGCTTCGTGTCTTGCCGATAACGGGCTTATAGGGCCGGTCATCGGGCTGGCGCTCGATGGAACCGGCTGGGGCGGCGATGGAACTCTATGGGGCTGCGAGATCCTTGTTGCGGACCTCAGTTCATATCGCCGGGCCGGGCATTTGAGAGCGGTCCCGCTTGCAGGCGGAGCGGCTGCGATCAAGGAGCCATGGCGAATGGCCTCGGTTTACATGCGCGAGGCCTTCGGCGACGATGCGGAAAATCTGAGGCTTGAATTCGTCCGACGAAACCGCGGCCGCTGGGGACCCGTTCTAGGCATGGCCGCAAAGGGGCTAAACAGCCTTCCGACATCAAGCGCCGGGCGTTTGTTCGATGCCGTAGCGTCTGCGGCCGGCCTGAAGGATCGCGTTAACTACGAGGGCCAAGCAGCGATCGAACTCGAGCAGGCCGCAGACCCCTACGAGGCGATGGCCTACCCGTGTGAGGTTTACCCGGGGCCAGACGGCGCCCAAGTCATCGTGGACGGCGTGTCGTTGTTCGCCTCGGTTTGCGAAGACCTGGCGGCCGGGGCGCCGGTCGGGCGCGTGTCGGCCGGTTTCCATAACGGATTCAGCACTGCTTTGACAAAGGCCTGTGAGATGGTTCGGGACCAGATAGGTCTGGGTGAAGTCGCTCTGTCGGGCGGGACCTTTCAAAACGAGCTTCTTTTAGGGTCGGTTACCCAAAATCTGGAAGAAAAGGGTTTTAAGGTGTGGCGCCATAAGTCGGTTCCGGCGAACGACGGCGGTATTTCGGTAGGACAGGCCGCCATCGCAGCCGCCGGAATCACCCAAAAATGACCACAAATCGGCACCTGGACAAAGACAAAAGTCCTGGTAGATAGCGATGAACTTGCTCAAAACGGTAGATGCGCGACACTTATAGCTAACGAATATGCTTTTTCCGCCATTTGGCGGCCTTATTATCAGCAGGGAGGACGGCAAATGTGTCTAGGAATACCTGGTCAAATCATCGAAATTCTCGAGGACTCGCCGCTTCTGGCTAAGGCCGACGTGGCCGGAGTCAGGCGCAACGTCAATATTGGTCTTGTAGAGGCCGACGGAATTGCTCCCGGTGACTGGGTTTTGATTCACGTTGGTTTCGCAATGTCGAAAATCGACGAGGCCGAGGCTTCCAGCACGATGGCTTTCCTTGAGGACCTCGGGCAGGCCTATACCGATGAGATTGAAGCCCTCACTACTTCGTCAATCGACTAAGTGAACCTGAGCGCCACAAGCAGACCATGAAAAACCTGCCGCTTATTACAACTGTTGATCCACCCTCAGCCAAGATCAATCTCGATGAGTACCAGGCGATCGCCTGTACTGTTGACGATCAAGGGTGCCTAACATGCGGGGATGTCGCAGTTCCGGTCACCGTCGTGACGGGGGCGGGGGTCGTGACGGGGGCGGGGGTCGTGACGGGAGCGGCGTACGATGCAATTTGTGTAGATGCTCACGGAAACGAGGGAACAGTGGCAACCGAACTGGTCGGTGACGTGGCCGTCGGTGAACGCCTGCTTGTTCACGCTGGAGTTGCAATCGAGAAATTGGAGGCGGAATGAAATATGTAGATGAATATCGCGACGCGGAGCTGGCCAGCAGTCTTTCGGCCAAGATTGCGGATCTGTGCGAGCCCGGCCGGCACTACAAGATCATGGAAGTCTGCGGCGGCCACACCCACACGATTTACAAGCACGGTATCGAGGACTATCTGCCCGAGACCGTTGAGTTGATCCACGGCCCCGGCTGCCCGGTTTGCGTCATTCCGATGGGCCGGGTTGACGACGGAATTGCAGTCGCCGAGCGCCCCGGCGTAATCTTCACTTGCTTCGGCGACATGATGCGGGTTCCCGGTAGCAACGGATCGCTTATCGACGCCAAGGCCCGCGGAGCGGACGTAAGATTTGTTTACTCGCCGCTGGATGCCCTGAAGATAGCCCGCAACAATCCAGACCGCGAAGTTGTTTTCTTCGCTATCGGCTTCGAAACCACGGCCCCTTCAACGGCCCTTACTCTCATAAGAGCCAAGGCCGAGGGACTCAAGAATTTCTCAGTCTTTTGCAACCACGTAACTATCGTTCCGCCGCTAAAGGCGATTCTGGATTCACCCGACCTTCGCCTCGACGGCTTCCTCGGCCCGGGCCACGTCTCGACGGTAGTCGGGTGCCGGCCCTACGAGTTCGTGCCGAAGGATTACGGCAAGCCGGTGGTAACAGCGGGGTTCGAGCCGCTCGACATTCTGCAGTCGATTTACATGAACATGCTGCAATTCAGCGAAGGCCGTTGCGAGGTCGAGAACCAGTACTCACGAGTGGTGCGCTGGGATGGCAACCCCAAGGCGCTGGCCGTTATGGAAGAAACCTTCGAGCTGCGCCCGTACTTCGAGTGGCGGGGGCTGGGCTTCATTTCTCAAAGCGCCCTGAAGGTCTCCGAGGCGTACTCGGACTGGGATGCAGAATTGCGCTTCGAGGTTCCCGGCATTAGAGTTGCCGATCCGAAAGCCTGTCAATGCGGCGAGGTTTTGAAAGGGGTAATCAAGCCCTGGGAGTGCAAAGTCTTCGGCACCGCCTGCACACCCGAAACGCCGATAGGCACCTGCATGGTGTCGCCCGAGGGGGCCTGCGCCGCCTATTACAACTACGGAAGATTTGCAAGAGAACGCGTAAAATTAGAGGTCTGATGAGCGCCCCTGCATCCACGATCGCTGCGTTCCGGTCTCGCTTGCGTGCACAGCACGCGGCGCAAGCCCGCGCCTTGCGCTCGTGGCGCAGGAACGCTCTCAGATAAATGACTCCCCGAGACAAGGCGGTGGGTGGGTCGGTTGCTCATCCCTTGGATCTTGAGCAGCATGACGAGCATCGTAGTGATCCCCATTCGGGCAAGACCGTTGAAGAGCAGGTCCTTGAGCGGATAGAGCACGATCGCAAGCGGCGCCCCAAGTTCATGGATGAACGCATCACTATGGCGCATGGGGCGGGCGGCAAAGCTACCCGCCAGCTGGTCGAGGGACTTTTCGTCCCTAAATTGCAAAACGACATTCTGGCGACGCTTTCCGACGCAGCCATGCTGACGGTCGGCGACACCCGCATAGCCTTTACCACCGACTCTTATGTGGTGAAACCCATTCTGTTCCCGGGCGGCTCCATCGGCGAGCTTGCGGTCAATGGGACGGTCAACGATCTGGCCGTATCCGGGGCCAAGGCTATCTGGCTAACGTCGGCGCTCATTCTGGAAGAGGGCATCGGCGCGGACGTAGTAAAAAGGGAGGCGAACGCCATGGCTGCTGCTGCAAAGGCGGCGGGCGTTCAGGTAGTCGCAGGCGATACGAAGGTCGTCGAGCGCGGCAAATGCGATGAAATGTACATCAATACGGCCGGCATCGGCCTGGTGGTCACCGACCTGCCGCTCGATGTCGTGCGGTGCCGCGATGGTGACAAGATTTTAGTGTCAGGCTATATCGGCGATCACGGCACCGCGATCATGATGACTCGCGGCGAGCTAGAACTTGAGGGCGATGTTCAAAGCGATACTGCGTCGCTGTGGCCCGTCGCCGAAGCGCTGATCAATTCCGCAGGTGACTCACTCAGGTGCATGCGCGACGCAACCAGGGGTGGCGTGGCCACAGTGTTAAACGAAATTGCTTTGAGTGCAGACGTAGGCATTGTTATTGCTGAGGACAGAATTCCGGTTAGGCCCGAAGTCAACGGCGCCTGCGAGCTGTTGGGCATAGACCCGCTGCACATGGCAAATGAAGGAAAGCTCTTGGCCGTGATAGCCCCCGAAGCGGCCGATGCAGCCCTGGCGGCCGTACGAGCCCTGCCTGGGGGAGAACAAGCGGCCTTGGTAGGCGAAGTAAGGGCAGAGCCGCCGGGCAGAGTACTGATCAAGGCAATCTTCGGCGGCCACCGAATAATCGACATGCTAGTGGGGGACCCTCTACCCCGAATCTGCTGAGAGCGCTCCTGCATCCACGATCGCTGCGTTCCGGTCTTGCTTGCGTGCACAGCACGCGGCGCAAGCCCGCGCCTTGCGCTCGTGGCGCAGGAACGCTCTCAGAACGCGGCGCAAGCCCGCGCCTTGCGCTCGTGGCGCAGGAACGCTCTCAGAACGCGGCGCACGCCCGCGC
>JBPCIX010000050.1:0-26010 GCA_051005875.1 Actinomycetota bacterium
ATGGCTGCGTTGCGGCCGGCTTCGCCTCTCGCTCGGGTACTCCCCGGTACACGTCGCTCGCCGCGCCTTGCCCTCGGGGCGCAGGAGCGCTCTCTTGTGCAAGGCTATTCACGATTCGGACCACTAGGACCTCGAACTAAACGAGCGGCGGCCTCTGCGCCGGCCGGCCCTGCCCTGACTTATCAGGCTGGCCGCACTTCCCAAAGCAACCAGTGCAGCCAAGATTCCGATTGTTCGCCTGAGAGGAAAGCCCTCGCTTTTGGTAGCAGGCTTCGCCTGGGTCTGAGCGGCAGGCTGTTTGACCGGAGCTTCGGACGGCGCCAAAGTTTCCAGTGGCGCGGGCGAAGGGACGGTGAATGCGTCCGTATAAAGATCGTTCTCCTCCAGAAAAATGACAGGGATTCCACCGGAAAACGTGCCCGTGAACGAGGAGGCCGAAGACGCACTGGTCGACGACTTGGTCGTCGCTTTTGAGGGAGAGACGCCCGATGGGGAAGGGGCCGGCGCAGGAGTTGCTCCCTGCTGTCGGGTGCTCTGGCCCTTTTGGCCTACCCCATCGCGCCCGGGCGGGCCCGCGTCCGAGCCACTTGTCGAGCCTGAATCGCTGCGTCCGTCGGTGCCGTCGGTACCGGGCTGGGGAGCAGTTTCGCCGGGCCCTAAAATGTCAGGCACATTCTGCTGGCCGATAGCTACGCCGTGCAGCATCAGCGCCGCAATCGTCAGTGCTAAGACGACCGCCGGCCCGAAGACCCTCAACCCTCTACGAAGCTCTCTCACACAAAACCTCCTGAATAAATTAAAGCTTACCCTGATCCTCGAGGTGCCTCCGGTTTACAAGGAAATGATCATGCAGCTCCGGGGGCGAGACTTGAACTCGCAACCTATTGATTAACAGTCAACCGCGCTGCCAATTGCGCCACCCCGGAATGGGTGCATCAATCGATGATAGCGCGTAAGACCCCCTAGCCGACCGCCGAGCGATTAAGGGCGCCGGGATTGTGCCCTTTGCTTTTTGGGCATAAGTTAGACACCTACGAACAGGAGGAATCTGTGGCTGCATTTCGAAAAGGCATGATCATTGGGTTTGGGATTGGCTACGTTAAGGGATCAAAAGCTGGGCGCGAGCGCTACGAGCAGATCAGAAAGAACTGGAACAAGGTAAAGGCGACACCCGCCTACCAAAGCCTCAATTCGAAGGCTCAGGAATTGATCGGTAATGGATTGATAAAGGGAAGGCTTGCGGCTCTCGACGCTGTGACCAAAGCCTCATCGAAAATTCGACACCCTGTCACCGGAGGATCTTCCAACGGCCACGAGTCAAAGTACAGCTCAACCTAGCAGCCGGCGGCTACTCCAGGTAGTCCCTCAGTTTTTGGGAGCGCGAGGGATGCCTCAGCTTCGATAGGGTCTTAGATTCAATCTGACGGATCCGTTCGCGGGTCACGCCGAACTCCTTGCCTACTTCTTCGAGGGTTCGGGGGGTTCCATCGTGCAATCCGAAGCGCAGCTGCACGACTTTGCGCTCCCGCTCAGAAAGTGTGTGCAGAACGCTTTCCAGCTGCTCCTGAAGCAAGATGAATGAGGCCGCATCAAGCGGGATAACTGCATCGGAATCCTCAATGAAGTCCCCCAGGTGCGAGTCCTCTTCTTCGCCGATCGGTGTCTCAAGCGAAACCGGCTCTTGCGAGACCTTCATGATTTCGCGAACTTTATCCGTCGACATTTCCATGTGGCCGGCGATCTCTTCCGCCAGCGGCTCGCGATTCAGATCTTGCATTAGCTGGCGCTGAATTCTCAGCAGTTTGTTAATGGTTTCGACCATGTGCACGGGGATACGAATCGTTCGCGCCTGGTCGGCGATTGCCCTGGTGATTGCCTGGCGAATCCACCAGGTGGCGTAGGTCGAGAACTTGTAGCCCTTTGTGTAATCGAATTTTTCGACGGCTCGAATAAGGCCGAGGTTGCCCTCTTGAATCAAGTCCAGAAATAGCATGCCGCGGCCCACGTAGCGCTTTGCGATTGAAACTACCAACCTCAGGTTGGCCTCAACCACCTTGCGCTTTGCTACAACGCCATCGCGCTCGATGCGCCGGCAAATCTCACGGGCTTTGTCGGCGGTCAGCTTTCCGGTGCCGACCTCGAGATTCGAGCGATGGGCAAGAGCCTCGATCTTAGCGAGATCGAATTTGCGCCGGATAATCAACATCTCTTCTGCAAGCAGGCCCGCTTCGATTCGCATGGCAAGATCGACTTCCTGCTCGGCGGTCAGCAGGGGTACCTTGCCAATTTCCTTCAGATACATGCGGACGGGGTCGTTGGTGGGAGTTTTTAGCAACTCCGCTTCCCGGCGGAAATCTTCGATCTGCTCGCCGGGGGTGCCGGGTTCGGTTTCGAGAACTTCAATGCTCTCCTCAGCGATGAGTGCATAAACCCCATCGATCTGTTCGGCCGATAGATCTAGCATCCCGAGAGCGTCGACGATTTCCTCGGCTGTTAGCCAGCCCTTTTCTTTGCCTCGGGCGACAAGCTCTTTTACATCATCAATCTGAGTTTCTTTAGCCACGTTCTCCCTAGTGCTCATCGAAACTCCTGCGCTCAGCCTCCAAGCGCATCAGTTCACCAAAAAGCGAATCGTATTCGTCTGAATTAGTGTCGGCATCCAACCGGGCAAGTTTAGCCTGTGCGGCTCTTACGCGCCTTTCGACCAAGAAAGACTCAAGCCGCTGGAACACCTCATCGGGATCCTTCGTGACGTTTGGCGTAAGAGAAAGCTCCGCGGCCAAGCGGCGGGTTTCATCATCGGGCAATCGCTCCATCACTCGCGGGGGGAATCCGCCGCGGACCTCGCCGCTGTTTTCGCCGGAGAGCTGGTTGTCATCGCTCTGACTCGAAACGGGGGCCGCCTCCATCTCGCGCATTGAATTGAACAAAACACGGTGGGCGGGCTGCGTGAAGTGATCTGCATTCAATCGCTGAACCGCCTCGGAACGCTGGCTTGGAGATTCAAGAAGGATCGCAAGCGCCTCGCGCTCGACCTTTACGTGCCCGGGGGTTCTGACCGCCTGGGCAATCCCAACGCGCTGGCCTGAATCCTGGGCCGCTGCGATTTCGAGCTGCACTTGCTGAGGATCAACTCCTATTCGCTTCGCCACCCAAAAGCCGTGCTCGCTGCGGGCCACCCGGCTGGGCTCCCAACCCAACAGACCGGCGGCGGCCTTAACCGCCTTGGATTTCCCTTCGGCGGTATCCAGTCGATGTCGTGAAATTTCGCGCTCCAGAATGAATCTCATGAGGGCAATCGACTCATCCAGGATCAACCCGGCGGCCTCCCTGCCTTCCATCAAGGCAACATCGGCAGGATCCTTCCCAGCCGGAATCGGGGCGACCAGAACCTCAAGCCCGATCTTGGTGTGCAGCCCGAATCCGCGCTCCGAAGCGACCGCTCCGGCTGCATCGGCGTCGAAAGCCAAAATCGCCCGCTCACAAAAACGTTTGATCAAAGCGAAATGCTCTTCGCCCAGAGCGGTACCGCAAGTCGCCACAACGTTGTCAAACCCGATTTTGGTCATGGCGATTACATCGGTGTACCCCTCGGTCACAATCGCCGTTCCGGTGCGAACCATTCCGGCTTTCGCACGATCAAGCCCGAACAAAATTTTTGACTTGCGATAAATGGTCGTTTCGGGAGAGTTCAAATACTTTGGCTGCTCCTCCCCCAAAGCTCTCGCGCCGAACCCGACCACTTTGCCGGAAAGGTCTGAGACCGGGAACATGACCCGGCCCCGGAAGCGATCACGGTGCTCCCCTGAATCGGTGGCATACGCCAGTCCGGCCTCGAGAATCTGCTTCGACGTGAACTTAGCGCCCAGCAGGTAACGGTAAAGTTGGTCCGCGCCTGCCGGCGAATACCCCAGCCGCCACACGCCGGCATCCTCAGAAGAAAAGCCGCGCCCTTCCAGGTACTTGCGCGCACCTTTTGCCTCAGGGGCTCCGGCCAACAGGTGGGCGAAGTGGGCTGCCGCCGCTTCGGTGGCAGCCATTAACGGGGCTCTCGCGCCCTCGGGTTTGCCCGACGACCCCTCGGTCCGAAGGGCCATTCCCAATCGGTCGGCCAGCCGCTGGGCCGATTCTGCAAACGTAAGGCCTTCGGCCTTTTGCAAGAAGCTGAACACGTCGCCGCCGGCGCCGCAGCCGTGACAGTAATAAAGCTGCTTGCCGGGATCGACGGTTAGCGAAGGTGTTTTTTCTTGATGAAAGCAGCACAGGCCCTTAAAGACCCGCCCCGCCTTTTTGAGCTGCGTGTGGGCCGCGATGACCTCGGATAAATCGGTGCGCTCGCGAAGGTCCGAGATGTCGTCGGGGTTAATCCTTCCGGGCATCGGGACTCCCCTCAACCAGGCGGGCATGCTCACGGAGCGCAAATCGGTCGGTCATTCCGGCTACATAGTCGATAAGCCGCGTTTGAAAGTCGGATTCCATGCCGCCCTGCGGCAGCTCGTCGCGCTGAGCCTCGAAATGGTCCAGCAGCTCTCGCAACAAAGCCGCAAGCCGCAACTGCTCGTCGCGAAGCTCGGGGCGGCTGTAAACCTTGGCAAACATGAAGCTGCGTGTTTCGAGCATGGCCTCGAAAACGTCTGGCGCCATTTCTATTTTTTGGTTAGGAGGGCTGGTTGCGCTTGAATTGATGACCGATCCCACCATCGTGTCTATCTGCGCAGAAGGGGTGGAACCCAGGACCTTTCTTGTGACCGCCGGAAGGCCGGCTACTTCCAGTACCCCGGCCCGCAGGGCGTCGTCGATGTCGTGGCTAAGGTATGCGATCCGATCGGCAAAACGGGCAACCTCGCCTTCGAGGGTTGACGGCAACGGCATCGACCAGGTGTGATTCAAAATGCCATCGCGAACTTCCGCCGTCAGATTCAACCCCGGCTCCGGCCGGGGCTCCTCCGACGGACCGGGTCCCCCCTCCAGCCCTCTAACTTCTACCCGCCTAACTTCCAGGCAGTCAACAATTCGAAGTGACTGAGCGTTATGGCGGAAGGGGCGGCCCAGGAAGTCCGCCAGAACTTCTTCGCCCAGATGCCCAAACGGCGTGTGACCCAAATCGTGGCCAAGGCAGATCGCCTCAGCCAGATCCTCGTTTAGCTTTAGCGCCCTGGCTATCGTCCGGGCCACTTGAGCCACTTCAAGCGTGTGCGTCAGCCGGACGCGATGATGATCACCTTCCGGCGCGACAAAAACCTGCGTCTTGTGGGCCAAACGACGAAAGGCCTTGCAATGCAAAATACGGTCGCGGTCGCGCATGAAAGCAGTTCGAAAGGGATGGGGCGCCTCGGCCACTGCCCGGCCCGCCGACTTTTCCGCCAACGCGGCCCCCGGCGCAAGGGATTGTCTCTCGGCTGCCTCAATCCTTTCGCGAATATCCATTCCTACGAGTGTACCGATCGCGTCCGACGCCCAGAGCGGGGACTGAGCGTCGCCAACTGTGGGGCTTTGCCCTCAGGGCCGGTTAATCTCGATGCATGAGAGCGAAATCGTCATTCAATTTGTTCGGCACCCCTGTCGCCGTTAGTCCCATCTTTTTCGCCTTTGTTCTGTTTATCGGTTGGGCTTCTGGTCAAAAGTCGTTGTTGCTGCTGACGGCCTGGGTAGCGATCGTGTTCGTCTCAATTCTCTGGCACGAAATGGGCCACGCTATTGCCTTCAGAGCTTTCGGACACCCGGCCGCCATCAGCCTGGTTGGGATGGGCGGAGTCACCTATCCGGTGACCCCCAAGCCAATTTCGCCCGGGCGCGACATCCTCATAAGCCTCGCCGGGCCGGGCGCCGGGATGCTTCTGGGAGGCGCTGTTTGGGCCCTCAGGCACTTCGGGGGAATCGGAGTTTATGCCTCGCCGGATGACTACGAGATCGCGACAATCTTTAATAACTTGCTCTTTGTCAATATTGGCTGGGGCCTATTTAATCTTGTTCCAATGCTGCCGCTAGACGGGGGCCGGGTGATGGCGGCGACACTAAAGATCGCGACAAAGGGCGAAGGATTCGCAGCAGCCCTCGTAGTTTCACTAGTGGTCGGCGCCGCCCTGGCCGTAGCTGCCTACACGGTGAATCAGCCTTATGTAGCACTCCTTGTGCTCTTGTTCGGATTCAGCAACGTCACAGCTCTGCAGCAAGTAAGGCGCAGCAAACAAGCCTTGAAGGATTCCCGAGTTGTGGATACCCGAGAGGCCGTCCCCGCTGCCGCCATTGCGGCAGACCCCGGGCCGCAGGCATCGATCCATTCTGAGGCCGGGCGAGCGGATCCCGACCGGCCGATTGAGCCGGAGGCGCCGGGTCCGGCACCCACCACTGAGACCACTGAGACCACTGAGACCACTGAGACAGAAATAGTCTGGAACGCGTCTGGAGCAGACGAACCGAGATCTGTTGAGCAGTCCCCAGCGAACACGCCCGGCAAGCCCGGAATGTTGGTGAAAACCATTTTGCTGATCAACCTGGTGATCTTCGTCGCACAGCAGGCCGACCCGGCGATAGCGGTTCGGTTCGTCCAAAACCCCCTGGCTATCGCTTTGGGTCACCAGTGGTATCGGCTGCTCACTCCGATGCTGCTCCACGCCGACTTCATCCACATCGGTTTTAACTCCTATGCGCTTTGGATATATGGTCCGGTCGTCGAGGAGGCCATGGGCAAGGTCCGATTCCTGGCGATCTACATAGTCGCCGGATTCACCGGCAACGTCGCCTCGTTCGCCTTTGGAAGATGTCCCAGTTTCGGGCTTGGCGCCTCGGGAGCAATCTTCGGCATCATCGGCGCCCTGCTTGTCTATCATTTCGCTCGCCGCAAAACCTCACCCGCCGGCCGGGCGGGGCTTCAGGGCATTCTTTTCATAATCATCATCAACCTGGCAATAGGCTTTTCCTCGCAGGGAATCGACAACTTCGCGCACATGGGTGGGCTGGCCGGCGGAATACTCGTCGGTGCCGCCTTCGACCAGGCAGAGCGACTGAGGACTGCAGGCAAGGTCCCGCCGTCGGTGGCAGCGGCCGCCCAGGTAGCCGCTTTATTTCTGGTGGCGGCGGCGAGCATTGCCCTGGCTGCTTACAGGACCTCGCACTTTACGTGCGCTGGACTGTAGGGTGCGCTGGTCCGTAGGGGCAGAAACTCACCGCGCAGCATAGAAGGGCCAAGAACCTGGCAAAATGGCTGTAATTCGCAATACATGGGACACGGGAGGATAAATGGCAGTTAAGACCGACCCCGGGGCGGCCGCGTACCACAGGAATGCCGCTGCAGTCACGGATAGGGAGGTTTCGGCCCCCAAGGCCAAAGGCAAAGGTGGCCTCTTCTCGAAGCTCTCGGCGCCCAAGGTTCACCGAACGGATCCTGAGGTCCAAAGGCAAGCGCGCGAGGTAATAGCCGCCCTTGAGAGTCCCCTACCCGCTCTTCGGTCTGGTTTGAACAAGCTCAAGGAACTTCGGCGTGCACGTCTTCTGGGCAAGCCCGAGGACGAGATGAAGCGCCTCGATAAGATCGCGAAGCTACTCGAAGACGCCAAAGCCGCCCTTGAGGAACAGGACTTCGGCGCTTGCGGCCGGACAGTGATCGATGCTCATAGGGAACTGTCGGCCCTCGGTGGTTCGCTGACAATAGCCCTGAATCAGGAGCTTGGCCAAGCCGCATTCTCTCGTGAGCTTAAAGCTCAATTGCAGGACAATATGGAGGATCGGAAGGCGGCCCAGCAAGAGCTAGCGGAGGCCGAAAAGAGCTCGAAGCGCCAAGGGTTGCTGGCCTCCACATCTGTTTACGAATCTATGGCCCAAGGCCTCGAGTTGGCGGCTGAAATTCTTTCGGGTCAATCAGCGCCCGCCCCCAAAGCGGTGCAACCCAGCGGAAAGACAGATGGATCTATTCGAGTCGTCGCGCCGCAAGAATTAGAAACATTTGCCGAGGTAGGGGGCCTGGCTGAAGCTAAGGAACGGTTGCAACGCACCGTCGGCGTAATGCTTGAGCGGTCCGGCGACGCCGCTTCGGCAGGACTTGTTTTGAACGGAGTTCTTCTCTACGGCCCCCCCGGCACCGGCAAGACATTGCTTGCCAGGGCGGTTGCGGGAGAGTACGGCTTAAGGTTCATTAGGTTCTCACCGGCGGCCATTGCATCTGCGTACCAGCACGAGCCGGCCAAAAAACTGAGGCAGCTTTTTGTTCTGGCTGCAGAAAATGCTCCGTGCCTGTTGTTTCTCGACGAAGTGGACACCATCGCCGGCAGGCGCGAAAGCGGTGCTTCTAATTCCAGAGAAATCGTGACCCAGCTCCTCAACAGCCTCGAGGAGTACCGTCGCGTGCCCGGCCTGATCATCATGGCGGCCACGAACACTCTCGACGACCTGGACCCGGCCCTCAGGGAAGGCCGGTTCGACGTCCGGATAGCCATTCCTCTACCCGACCTAGAGGCCCGAACCAAGGTCCTCGAGGTTCAGCTCGAGCAAAGCGGTCTCGATGTCGATTGGGATTCCATCGACCTAAACGAAATCGCCGAGCAGACTGCCGGCCGAAGCGGCGCCGCAATAACTTCGTTGGTCGCCGGCGCTGCCGAGCGTTCGCTTACATCCGGCGTGCCGCTCGGCCAGACTCAACTTGTAGAAGAAATCGAAGCTCGCTCAGGGCAAGACCGGGCGCAGACCTACGAAGAGCAAGTCACGTGGGACGACGTTGTGCTGCCCGCCGACGTACGCCAGCGGCTACAGGAGATACTTTTGGTGTTTCAAAAGCCGGAACTCGGCCGCAAGCTCGGAGTACGGCCCCCGGCAGGCATCCTTTTGTACGGACCTCCGGGGACCGGCAAGACGACAATAGCCAAGGCTCTCGCGACCGAAGTAAAGGCTTCGTTTTACGAGCATTCAGCGGCGGACTTGCTCAGCAAGTGGGTGGGTGAATCGGAGCAAAAGGTGGCCCAACTATTCACCCGGGCACGCGCGAACAGACCATCGATCATCTTCATCGACGAAATCGACACCATGCTAAAGCGGCGCCAATCCGACTCTTCTTCCCCCTGGGAAGAACGCGTCGTTTCCCAATTTCTTCGTGAACTCGATGGTCTTCAAACCGGCCAGGGCGTCCTGCTGGTCGGGGCGACAAACCGAGTGGACATCATCGACGAAGCGGTGCGCGAACGTCGGCTGGCGCCCATCGAGGTGCCGCTGCCCGATGTCGAGGGCCGGGTCAAGCTGCTCGAAGTGCTGTGCCGTGACGTTACCATCGGCCCCGACGTCAATCTGGCTCGCGTTGCCGCAGCGACCGACGGTATGAGCGGCGCTCATCTCAAACAGGTTCGCAACTCCGCAGGGATGAAGGCGCTTTCTCGGACCGCTGTCGAGGGCGGCAGCGACGCTGCGGTCACCGAAGCCGACTTTGCAGCGGCTCTCCAGGAACGGGGGTTCAGCCTAGACGGGGCACCCAGGGCTAAGCCTAAGTCAACGAAAACCAAGCCCACCTCAACGAAAACCAAGCCCACGGCATCGGCCAACAGCAAGACTTCTGCAAAGCTGAAAACCCCCGCCCGCAAATCCGCAGCTAAACCGAAACCCATTGCAAAATCACCTAAGGCGCCTTCAAAAAGGAGCTAGAAAGGACCAAGTATGAATCTGAACGGAATATTGATTGGCTCCGAAAACCCCAAGGCCCTGTCCGACTATTACACCAAACTTTTTGGCAAGCCCGGCTGGGACATGGGCGGTTACACCGGCTGGCAAATCGGCGACGGAGGAGTGACGATTGGCCCGCACGATCAGGTGAAGGGCAAAAACACCCAGCCGGGGAGAGTGATTTGGAATATCGCAACACCCGACGTGAAAGGCGAGTTTGAGAAATTCAAAGCTGCCGGAGCAACAGTGGTCAAAGAACCTTACGCACCCGAAATGGACGCCGAATCCGCCGCCGAGATGAAAATGCCGGAGGGCACAGAATTTTGGATCGCAACATTCTCAGACCCGGACGGCAACTACTTCCAGCTAATGACCCCAATGTAGAGCCCAGTTCATTTTGGAGTTGCTCCTGAGCTCATTCACACTCAAGCGCAATCGCCAGGGCCTTACACAGTTCGTCCATCCGCTCGTCTGCAAGTTTGCCCACCAGGCGCTTGAACCGGTCGCGCCTAAGCAGGGTTAAATTGTCCAAAGAGGCCATGCAGTCACGGTCAAGCCCATCCTCAGCACCCAGGTGGACTGCAGTCGGAATATCCCGAAGCCTCGACGTCAAGGGCGCAACAAGGACTGCGTTTAGGGTTCGCCCTGCAAAGTCACGATGCATGACCACCGCGGGACGCAGTTTATCCATATCCGCCAGCCAGATCTCTCCACGACGGGGCGTGCTACCAATCGAGTTTGGCGTCTTCCAATCCTTCCAGGCTTAGATCGGCCCATGTGTTCTCCTCAGCGGTCGGCGGGGCGTCCCGATATCCTTTAGCCAGGGCCTCATCCACACCCTTGGCACGCCGACGAGCAAGCCAGTCATCCACAGCCACGCGGATCACCTCAGCGCGCGAGGAAAAATCTTCTCCCTTAAGGGCGTCTATCTCATTGAGAGCATCAATGTCGATCTGGAAGGCAACCTGTTTGACTTTTCCCATGGGACCATCATACACATCATACAAACCACTCCTCATCGACCGCGCCCACTGTCTCAAAAATAGATCCCTACCGCTGATTGTCCTAGAAGGCTGGCAAGGCGATAGTGATCTAGCGGGAGTCTGAGCCTGCTACTCCCTTTTCCATTAGGGCCGCGTGGGCTGCCGCCAGGCGGGCTACGGGGACCCTGAACGGCGAGCACGATACGTAGTCGAGGCCGGCGCTGTGGCAAAACTCCACCGACGAGGGATCTCCGCCATGCTCGCCGCAGATCCCCACCTTCAGGCTCGGCCTGACGGCCTTGCCCTCGGCGACCGCGATATCGATCAACCGGCCGACGCCGGGGCGGTCTATCGACTCGAATGGGTTCACTTTCAAGATCCCGAGTTCCAGATACTTCGGCAGAAATTTCCCTTCTATGTCATCGCGCGAAAAACCGAACGCAGTCTGGGTCAGATCGTTGGTGCCGAACGAGAAGAAGTCGGCCGACTCTGCCAACTCACCGGCCACAAGAGCCGCCCTCGGCAGTTCGATCATTGTTCCGATCAGGTAATTGATCTTCATCTTTCTTGCCTTTAGGACCTCCGCAATGATCGCCTCTGATTCACTGCGCATCATGTCGAACTCTTCGCGCACCGCCACCAGCGGGATCATGATTTCGATGACCGGCTCGAAGCCATCCTTCTTGGCGTCGCAGGCGGCCTCGATGATGGCTCGGACCTGCATCTGATAAAGGCCCGGCTTGACCATGCCCAGGCGGACGCCCCGCATGCCGAGCATTGGGTTGGATTCCTCGAGCCGCATGACGCTGGCCAGAAGGACGCGTTTATGAGCAATCTCTTTGGCTATCTTCGCCCGACCCGATCCGGTTTCACCTCGTTCTTCAAACTCCAACCTTTGGATCGCAAGCTCAAGCTCCTTCGATGAAGGCAGGAATTCATGCAGAGGCGGATCAAGCAATCGAATAGTCACCGGCAGCTTGCTCATCGCCTTGAATATTCCTACGAAGTCCTCGCGCTGCAGCTCCTGGAGCTTGGCGAGGGCAGCGGATTCCTCGTCGTGCGTATCGGCCAAGATCATCTTTTGAACTTCAGGCAGGCGTGCCCCCAGGAACATGTGCTCGGTCCTGGCAAGGCCGATGCCCTCGGCCCCGAACTGGCGGCCCTTTTCGGCGTCTTCGGGAGTATCGGCGTTGGCCCTTACCTTTAAGCGCCGAACTGCATCGGCCCACTTGAGAATTTTCAGCAGGTCATCCGACAGCTGCGGCTCGACCAGGGGAACTTCGCCAATGGCAACCTCGCCGGTCGTTCCATTGACCGCGATCAGGTCGCCCTCCTTAACGGTCTTACCGCTTGCATGAAACTCCCGGTGCACAAGATCGATCTTCAGCATTTCGGCCCCGCAAACGCAGGGCTTGCCGGCGCCGCGCGCAACGACGGCTGCGTGAGAAGTCCGGCCGCCCCTGGACGTCAGAATCCCCTCGGAGGCATACATGCCGCCCACATCGTCGGGCTCGGTCATGGGCCGCACCAAAATTACCTTGCGGCCCGATTCGGCCCACTCCTCTGCGGTATGAGCGTCGAAAACCGCCTGGCCGACCGCAGCCCCCGGTGATGCGTTCAAACCTTTGGCGACAACATCGATCTTGGCGGAGGGATCAAATTGCGGGTGAAGCAATTGGTCGAGCGATGCAGGATCAACCCTCAGAATCGCCTGCTCTTTGGTGATCATTTTTTCCTTCTGGAGATCGACCGAGATCTTCACGGCCGCAGCAGCGGTCCGCTTCCCGATTCGAGTCTGCAGCATCCAGAGATGGCCCTGTTCAACGGTGAACTCGATGTCGCACATATCGCGATAGTGGCGCTCGAGATTTGACATGATTCCGGTCAATTGCTTGTAAGAAGCAGGGTCTCGCGACTCAAGCTCGCCCAAGTCCATCGGAGTCCTGGCGCCGGAGACAACGTCTTCGCCCTGTGCGTTGGGCAGGTATTCCGCGAGATACGATTTTTCGCCGGTTGAAGCATCGCGTGTGAACGCAACCCCGGTTCCCGAATCCTCGCCAAGGTTGCCGAAAACGACCGCCTGAACATTTACCGCGGTGCCGAGATCGTCAGAAATTTTGTTCTGCCTGCGATAGATTCCCGCCCGTTCTCCGTTCCACGATTGAAAGACGGCCTCGATGGCAAGCCGCAGTTGGTCGGTAGGGTTCTGCGGAAAGCTTCGCCCGGCGTGACGTTTTACGATCTGCTTGAACTGGACTACCAGCTTTCTAAGCCCAGCGACACCCAGCCCGGTGTCTTCGGTAACCCCAGCCTCGGCCTTGGCCTTGTCGATGGCGTCCTCGAACTCATGGCCCGGCACGCCCATCACGATCTTGCCGTACATCTGGATGAACCGTCTGTATGAATCCAACGCGAACCGCTCGTCACCGAATCGAGCGGCAAGGCCCTTTAGGCTCTTTTCGTTCATCCCTAGGTTTAAGACGGTGTCCATCATTCCCGGCATCGAGAATTTCGCTCCAGACCGAACAGAAACCAACAGCGGGTCGTTTGGATCCCCCAAGCCCCGGCGCATCTTTTTCTCCAGGGTCTTTACGTGCTTGGCGACTTCCTCCATGAGAGAGGGCGGCAGCTTGCGAATGCGCATGTATTCGCGGCAAGCCTCGGTGGTTATGGTGAAGCCGGGCGGCACCGGAAGGCCCAGTTTGGTCATCTCGGCCAGGTTGGCGCCCTTGCCCCCGAGCAGGTCCTTCTTGTCGCGGTCGCCTTGATCGAAGTCGAATACATACTTCTTCGGCTTCTTCAGCTTGGTTGGCGGGCTATTAGGAGCCTTCTTAGATGGCGCCTTGCTCCCTGCCTTGCTTGACCCCTTCTTGGTTACTGCCATGCCAGGCGCTCTTGCAAGTATCCATTCAGCTTGTCGATACTGACGCGGTCTTGTTGCATTGAATCGCGTTCGCGCACGGTCACGGCCTGATCATCCAAGGATTCGAAATCCACCGTTACAGCAAATGGGGTGCCGACCTCGTCATGGCGGCGGTACCTTTTGCCAATCGAGCCTGCATCGTCGTAGTCGATCATGTATTCCTTCCGTAAACCATCGGCCACTTTCCGGGCGACCGGCACAAGATTCTCGTGCTTTGACAAGGGCAGCACGGCAGCCTTATATGCGGCCAGCTGAGGGTGAAGTTTTAGAACGGTGCGCTTTTCGATTTTTCCCGAAGCGGTGGGGACCTCTTCTTCGCGATAAGCGTCGATCAAGAAGGCGAGCAAGGCTCTGGTCGCGCCGGCCGCCGGCTCGATGACGTAGGGAGTGTAATGCTCGTCGGCGGCGGCGTCATAGTAGGTCATGTCCTGGCCTGAAAGTTTCTGGTGCTGGCTGAGATCGTAATCACCCCGGTTGGCTATACCTTCAAGCTCACCCCAGCCCCAGGGGTAGCGGTACTCAATGTCCACGGTGCGCTTTGAGTAATGGGAAAGTTCGTCGGATTCGTGCTCACGAAGGCGCAAGTTTTCGGCACGAAGCCCTAAGTTGGAATACCAGGCGAATCTCTCATCGATCCAGTACTGGTGGTGCTCTTCGTCGGTGCCGGGCTTTACGAAGTACTCCATCTCCATCTGTTCAAATTCTCTGGTGCGAAAGATAAAGTTGCCCGGAGTAATTTCGTTTCGAAATGACTTCCCCTGCTGTGCGATGCCGAATGGCACCTTCTTGCGTGAGGAATTCAAGACCTGCGGGAAATCGACAAAAATACCCTGGGCGGTTTCGGGCCGCAGCCATGCTACTGAGCTGTCATCTTCCACCGGACCCATGTGGGTCTTGAACATCAAATTGAAGTTTCTTGGATCGGTGAACTTGTTCTGTCCGCAATCGGGGCAATTGCCGCTGGTTAAATGGTCTTCTCTGAATCGATGGTGGCAATTGAGGCACTCGACCAACGGATCGGTGAACACCTCGACGTGGCCCGAGGCCTCCCATGTCTTAGGATTCAAGATAACCGACGAGTCCAGGCCGACCATATCGCCGCGAAGCTGGACCATCGAACGCCACCAGGCTCGCTTGATGTTCTCCTTCATTTCCACGCCCAATGGCCCGTAATCCCAGCCTGAACGAAGCCCGCCGTAAATCTCGGCCGACTGGAAGACGATTCCCCGCCGCTTGGCGAGGTTGACTATTTCATCGAGTGTGGGACTGGTCATGAACGCTACATCGTATCGGATAGTGTGGGAGACACTTTGACTGCCTGGAAGATTGTTAGCATCCTGCTGCTGGTTGGGGCCAATGCCTTTTTCGTGGCCGCCGAGTTCGGCCTCGTCGCTGTTCGGCGCAGCCGGATCCAGGAACTGGTCGATCAGGGCAGCAAAAGGGCCGTGGCCGCGCTAAAAGCCGTGGTCGATATCAACCTGATGCTTTCAGGGTGCCAGCTTGGAATCACGTTTGCCAGCCTCGGACTGGGCGCCATCGGTGAACCCGCTCTAGCTCATCTGTTCGAAGGACTGTTCGGGTTCCTCCCTCCCCCGCTGGATGTACTGGCGACGCATGGCGCGGCCGTGACCGCCGCCTTCGCGATCATCACGTTTTTGCATGTAGTTCTGGGGGAACTGGTGCCCAAGAACCTCTCGATCGCCCTTCCGGAGGCCACGGCCCTGTGGGTCGCCACTCCAATGCGGGCGTTCGCTTTTGTCTTTCGGCCGCTCATCTGGCTATTTAATGAAACGGCGAATTTGACACTCCGACTCGTCGGAATCACCGCCCGTAGCGAGATCAGCGGCATCCACAGTCCTGAGGAGCTGGCGATCATCATCGAGGAATCCCGCCGGGGTGGCACCCTCCATTCGGGCCAAAGCCGGATGCTAACCAGAACCCTTGAGTTCCCTGAAAAAAGAGCCGTCGAAGCAATGATACCGAGAGTAGCCACCGAGGCCATCAAGATTGATGCTGATCTCGAACAAGTGCTCGACAGAGCTGAAAAGACGGGATTTTCTCGATTCGCGGTTTGGAAGGAAAGGCCCGACGAATTTGTAGGCGTAGTTCACCTAAAGGACATGCTGAAAGAATCCAGAAAAGACCCAAGCGCCACAGTCAAGCATGCTGTGCGAGGCGCTCTGATCGTTCCCGAATCGCTTCCGCTTGAGGAAGTCCTTGTGCAAATGCGGGCGGAGCGGAATCACTTCGCGATAGTCCTCGACGAGTTCGGCTCCACCTCTGGAATCTTGACCCTCGAAGACATCATCGAGGAAGTCATAGGTGAGATAAGAGACGAATACGACGTCCGCGAAAGGATGGTCAAGAAGGTTGAGGGAGGCTTCAGAATCCCCGGTGCAATGCGCCCCGATGAGATGTTAGAAGCGACCGGCTGCAGGCTGCCTGAAGGAGAATACGAAACCGTCGCCGGATACATCCTCGAGCGCCTGGGGCGCCTTGCTCAAAGAGGCGACGAGGTTGAAATCAACGGGTGCAAACTTCGAGTGGCGCATGTTCAACACCGCCGGATTCTATCGGTGGACGTAAAACCCCCGCCAGCCTGAGGGCCGCAAACTAAATGCGGCGGGCCGGTAGTCTTCGCGCTAGTGGCTCGTCACTACTGGCTCGTCACTACTGGCTCGTCACTAGTGGGGCAAGAGCCAGTCCGGTTGCGGCCGCCTTTAGGCGCCGCTCAAGGTGGTACTCGGTGTAATAGCGCGACAGCCTTGCCGCCAGCGAGACCAGCGCCCGGTCGGTTCCAATCTCGGTAAAGTCCCAGCCCGCCCGGATTGTGTCGCTCATCAGCTCCAAAACTGTTGTGCCAACTTCTTCAGAGTCGCCCGAGCGGCAATCCGGGCACACCGCTCCCCCTTGAACCGGCGAAAACCATGCCGCCGGATTTCCACATTCTGCGCAACGATCGATGCAGGGGGCGAAGCCGGCGATGCCCGAAAGCCTGAGCAAAAATCCCGACAAGACCAGTGGCGAAGCAGTTATGCAAAGTTGATGCAAGGCCTCGTTCAATAACTTGAATGTCCGGGGCGACCCCTGGCCTTGTTGAGCCACCCGGTCGCAAGCCTCAAGCATCACCTCGCCCATGGCAAAGCGGTCAAGATCCTCGCGGATTGCCCGGTTGGGCTCGATAACCCCAACCTGCGTGACGGTATCGAGGTCAGATTTGCCCCGCCACATAACCAAAGAAACCCGTGAAAATGGCTCCAATCGGCCGCCATACCGGCTCTTGGTCTTGCGAATCCCCTTGGCCACCCCCCGAATCTTCCCCTCAGCCAGCCCCAGGAAAGTGACTATCCGATCTGCCTCGCCCAAACGCATAGTGCGCAAAACGACAGCCTCATCTTTATAGAGCATAGGACCAACAAATATAGAAGCCGCCGAGCCCAACCAAGCGGATTTAGGCACACGAAAAACGCCGAACTCAGATGTGCTGGCCGGCTTAGGCTGCGGGCTTGCGGTTGTTACCTGCTACAAACCAGATGGCTATTGCGAAAGCTACCGACACCATAGCTAGGGCTGAGTGGACCGCTTTGAAGGCGGTCGTGCGGGAGTCGTCTTGCAGAATGTTGAAAATCCTGGTTCCCCAAATCCAAAGGGTCCAAAGCGATGCTGCTCGAAGAATAATTAGGTCGCGGCGTGACATGGTTTTTATGCTACCCGCTAAGTGGAAACTTCTGCGAGGCCGTCCTTTATGACGGCTTGCCCGCGGGGGTTCAGGGTTTCGAACCTGTAGCTGCCGGGGTTTTCGTGGTTCCAACCCCTGGTCGTCAGGCGTTGACCCGGAAATACTGGCCTCGAAAATTGGACCTTAATACTCTTCAGTCTCCCAGGGTCCGAACCGGCTATTGCATCTAGGACCGCTCTCGAAGCAAAAGCCATGGTGCACATCCCGTGGCAGATGATTCCGGGCATTCCGGCCGAGTTCTTCGCATACTCGGGATCAATGTGAATCGCATTGCGGTCCCCTGAGGCCTCCGCGTAACGGTAGGTCTGATCTTCGTCCACATCCTCCGCCGTTTCGAAGGCGAATTCTGAGGGCGCAGACTCTGCGGGCTGTGCGTCGCCCGGCGTGGCCGGCCGCCTGGCGCCGCCGCGAATTACCATCAGGCTTCGCAGAGTGACCGCCAATTCTCCAGCCTCATTTGTGAGGGTGGTAAGTATCGTGAAGTTCTCGCCCGATTCGCCGGAATTAACTTCGGCCAGCGTACTTTCCACCGTCAGCTCATCTCCGGCTTTAACCGGTACATTGAAAATATGCTCTTCTTCGCCCTGAACAAGCCTGGCCATGTTGACCCCCAATTCCGGATCATTCAGGACCGCCCTTATTGATTGCCCGGCCGGGACAATCGGGAATGCCGGCGGCGCCAGCGGGGCGTATCCGATAAACAGCGGATTCATCTCGTTCGTGGCGGCGGCATAGGTGCGCACGGCGTCAGCCGTAACGCCGTAAGCGATCCACGGATAAACCTTGCCTTTTAGACTTGCGTTCAGCGCCAAATCTATTTTCCCTTTCTTGTCAGAAGCTTGATAAGGCCCGCTTCGTCGAGTTGCTCCACGCCGAGAGCCTCTGCCCTGGCCAGCTTGGAACCCGGATTTACTCCGACAATAAGGTAATCGGTTTTCTTAGAAACGCTTGACGCTACTTTTCCGCCGGCTTCTTCGATGAGAACCCCCGCCTTCTCGCGGCTCCAAGCGTCGAATCCGCCCGTCAGAACAAAGGTCCTCCCCGAAAGATGCCCGGCGGGGCCTGGGGGCGAATCTTCGACCAACTTCACACCCGCGTCCCGCAACTTACCGACGATCCCCATGTTGCGTTCTTCATCGAAGAACTCCCGAATGCGGCCGGCGACAATCGGACCAACGTCTTGCACCGACTGCAGGGCCTCAACCGATGCCCCGGCGATTGCGTCCACCGACCCAAACTCCCTTGTCAGCGCCCTGGCAGTCGGCGGTCCCACGTCGCGAATGCCGAGACCAACCAGCACACGGGTCAGCCCTTGCTGTTTGGATTCTTCGATTGAGGCCAGGAGCTGATCCGCCTTTTTATCTGCGAACAGCGGCAGCTGCAAGAGCTGATCGCGGGTCAACGAATAGATATCACCGGCGTCGGTAACAAAGCCCATGTCGCGAAGCGCCATCACGGCTTTATAACCTAGCCCCTCGATGTCCATGGCGCCTCTCGCGCCAAAGTGAAACAGGGCCTCGATTCCCCGCGAAGGGCAATCCGGATTGGGACACCGCCAGATCACTTGCCCCTCAGGGCGGACAAGGGGCGTCTGGCAGTCCGGACATTTGGACGGCATTTTGAACTTGCCCTCCTTGCCGGTTCGCTTTGAAACTACCGGGGCCATGACTTGTGGGATCACGTCACCGGCCCGGCGGACCAGCACCGTATCGCCGATCCGCAGATCCTTTCGGCGAAGCTCATCAAAGTTGTGCAACGTGGCCATCGAGACGTTGGCGCCGGAAAGGTTCACCGGCTCGAGCGAGGCAAAGGGCGTGACCGCCCCGGTCCGGCCGACATGAACAAAGATGTCTTTGAGCATCGTCGTTTTCTCTTCCGGAGGAAACTTGTAGGCAATTGCCCACCTTGGGCTTTTCGATGTGTAGCCAAGTTCGTCGCGCTGAGCCAGATCGTTGACCTTAACCGCAACGCCGTCAGCCTCGAAATCTACATCGTGCCTTTGCGCCTGCCATTTCGAGCAAAACTCATAGACTTGTCCCAGGCTTTCGAAAGCGCCGCTTTGCGTCATTACACCGAGCCCAAGGCCTGCCAGAAACTCCATTTGCTCCGAATACCGCTTAAAACGAACTCCTTCAACCACTCCCACTCCGTGACAAACCATCCCCAGATTTCGGCCGGCTGTGACCCTGGGGTCTTTTTGGCGAAGAGAGCCCGCCGCGGCGTTTCGAGGATTGCCGAAGAGCCGATGGCCGGTCTCGGTTAATTCAACATTCAACCGCTCGAAGGCGGCAACGGGCATAAATATCTCGCCCCGAACTTCGAGAATCTCTGGGAGGTTCGAGCCTTTGAGCTTGCGGGGTATTGAGTCGATTGCCCGTACGTTGTCGGTGATGCCCTCTCCGGTCCGACCGTCTCCCCTGGTTGCTGCTGAAACTAGCCTTCCGTTTTCGTAAACCAGATTTACGGCCGATCCATCGACCTTCAGCTCACAAAAAAAGTCCGCCCGGCCCCCCAAAATCTTTTCAACGCGCTTGCCCCAGGCTACGAGTTCGTCGAAATCAAATGCGTTGTCAAGCGACCACATAGGACTGGGATGCTTGATCGCGCTAAATAACGCTGAGGGTGGTGGGCCGATCCGCTGGGTTGGTGACTCGGGAGTCACCAAAATGGGGAATTGCTCTTCAAGTTGAGAAAGCTGCCGAACCAACATGTCGTATTCCGCGTCGGCAACCTCCGGATCGTCGAGCACGTAATAGCGGTAAGCATGGTGATCAATTTCATCGGTTAGCTCCAGAGCTTCTAGCCGCGCCTGGGCTTCGTTCATTTTCCCTTCTCTTTGGAACGGCCCTTGCCCTTCACGGCAGCGCCTTCCGCATCGACCCTTACGATGGCCGGCCTCGGCGAAAGCGGCTTGCCACTTCCCTTCGACTTGGCCCTATTGCGTTTGGACCCCCAAGGCCTCGCCTCACCCCAAAAGTCCTCTTCCTCCTGCTGGGCAGGTTCGCGGAGTTGCTTTGACGCATCTTCCGGCACACCGTCCTTCACGGGTTCCTTGACGGGTTCCTTCACGGGTTGCTTGATGGCTTCCTTTACGGCTTCCTTTAAGAACGTCTCAGGCGCATCCTCGGTGTTCTCCTGCACCGGCAAGGACTGTTCTTGGCTGCTTGCCTGAACCTGCCGCACGGTCTCTTGAAGGAGTTCGAGCACCTCCTCGGGCCGAGCGAATTCCTCCCTCAACGCCAGGGAGTACCTTCTAAAAATCGGGAGCCCTGGAAGGCGTACTCGGTTAGGGCTCATGAGGAACTACAAATGGTTCCGCCGCCGAGCACCTCGTCGTGATCATAAAAAACGGCAGCCTGCCCCGGCGCTGGAGGGAATTGAGGCTCGTCGAACTCAACTCGCGCTCGGGAACCGGCGAGCTCGACTGTCGCCGAAACCTCGGGCCCCCGGTACCGGGTCATTACCGCGGCTTGGAAGCTCGCCGCGGTTTTACCCGAAACAAGACACGAATCCTCTAACTGCATCTCGGTGACGGTTGCACCTTCGCGCTCGGTAACGACCACCACATTGTCCTCGGCCCGGATCTCACGGACGTAGAGAGGCATGCCGACGCCGAACCCAAGCCCCCTGCGCTGGCCTACTGTGTAGTGGGCGAATCCGCGGTGGGTTCCCACGCGCTTACCCGACGCCGTCAACACGGCCCCCGGCTTCGAGCCGGCAGGGACTTGTTCAGAAATGAAGGCGTGTGAATCACCTTCCGGCACAAAACAAATCTCCTGGCTTTCCGCTTTTCCGGCCACCCTGAGATCCAGAGAACTTGCGATCTCGCGAATCTCGGCCTTACGATACTCGCCGACCGGGAACCGGGCGAGTTGGAGTTCCGCCTGATCCAGCATGTAAAGAACGTAGCTTTGATCCTTGTCGGCGTCCTTACCGCGGTGCAGGCGAAACTCCCCCCCGGCCTCGTCAACCCGCGCGTAGTGACCGGTGGCCAGGGCAACGGCCCCGTAACTTCGTGCCCTCTCGGCGAGCATCTGAAACTTGACGCTGCGATTGCATTGGATGCAAGGGTTGGGAGTCCGGCCCTTCGCGTACTCACTTTTAAAGTCGGCAATGACTGTGTCCGAAAAATGGTCCGCGAAGTTGAAGACGTAAAAGGGAATGTCGAGAACTTGCGCCACCCGCCGGGCGTCCTCCGCCGCGTCTACGGAGCAGCAGCCGCTTTCGTTATTGGCTGCGGCGCCTTTCCAAAGCTTCATCATTACTCCGGTAACGTCGTACCCGGCATCTTTCATCAATGCCGCCGCTACTGAGGAATCCACGCCGCCCGACATCGCCACCACCGCCTTCGGCTTCATCGGCGGGCGCTCCTTAGGCGCTCCACTATCGGCGGAAGCTGCGCCATTGCCTGGTCGACGTCGTCATCCGTACTACCCCGGCCCAGCGAGAGCCGGAGCGACCCCAACGCGACCTGCTTGGGTATCCCCATGGCCTTAAGAACGTGAGATGGATCGAGCGACCCGGACTGGCAGGCGGAACCACTGGAGGCCCAAATCCCTGCCCGGTCCAGCATTAGCAACAAAGATTCACCCTCAACCCCGTTGACACAGACGTTCAAGGTTCCCGAAATCCGCGGGGCATCGGCTGCGTTTACCTGAATACCGGCAACCGATGCCGTCAGATCCGCCTGCAATCTATCGCGCAATTTGGCAAGCCTTTCGGACTCTTCCTCGACCTCCTTGGCTGCTATTTTCGCAGCTGCCGCCAGCCCCACGATTCCGGCGACATTCGGCGTGCCGGATCTCAAGTCCCTTTCTTGACCGCCGCCGTGAATCACTGCCTCGAGCGGCGTCTTGCGGCGCACGAACAAAGCCCCGGTTCCCTTCGGCCCACCCAGCTTGTGGGCCGAAAATGCGGCTAGATCGACCTGCAAATCGACCACATCGACCGGTATTTTTCCCAAAGCCTGAACCGCATCGGTATGGACCAAAGCGCGGGACTTCGCGCGGACCAACGCTGAAATTTCTCTTAGAGGCTGAATTGTCCCAACCTCGTTGTTCACCAGCATCACAGACACGAGGATGGTTTCGGGTGTAATCAGTGAGGCAAGATGGTCCACATCGACCAGGCCGTTTGGCCGGGAGTTCGCCAGCTGAACATCGAACCCGAGTCGCTCGAGCCAATCCACCGAATGCAGCACCGCGTGGTGCTCTATCGAAGTTGCGACCACCCGCATCGGCTTGCCTGGGGGCCGCCCGCCGCTGGCCTTCAGGGCGGCTCCCTTTAGGGCGAGATTATCGGCCTCAGTCCCCCCGCCGGTGAATACGATCTCCGATGGCTGCGCCCCTATTGCCTCGGCCATTTGCTCGCGGGCTTCTTCTAGACCCTTTTTGGCCTCTCGTCCGGCCGCGTAAACGCTCGACGGATTCCCGAAATGCTTGGCCTGAAAAGGCATCATCGCCTCGAGCACCTCGTCGAGAATCGGAGTGGTCGCTGCGTAGTCTAGATAGTGCATCAGCCTAATTGTCCCGCATCAGCGCAGATCTAACAGCCCACCGTCTTCAGGGTCACTCAAAATGAACTGGGTTGGAATCAGTCCCAGCTTTTGCCGTAGGACCCCATCAAGTTCAACCGCGAGTGCCGCCGGGTCATTTTGCTCGTTTGGCTTGAAGAACACGAAAACATCATCGATTCCGTTCGAGCCTGCTTCGGGCTTGGTAATTTGCACTTGCCAGGCGGCCAGACCCGGATGGCTGAGAGCCGATTGCAAAGCCACCGGGTCGATTTCGACGAGACCAGCGCCGCTGACCTGGATTTTGACCGACGCTCCCGCCCGCCGTATCGGGCCCATGATCCTGTCGACCAGCCGCCCGCAGTAAGGGCACGGACCCGACTGGATACCAGAAACTATGTCCCCCGGCCGGTAGCGTGCAAGGGCTGTACCTCTTTGGTCCAGCCCCGTGAAAACCAGTTCCCCCCCGTCGTCGGGCCTTGCCGGAGCGCCCGTACCGGGATTAATTACCTCTACAATTTCAAGGTCTGGGTAAGTGTGAAATCCGCCCGCAGCGCCCCCTTGGCACTCAGACCAAACGGCTCGTCCCTCGGCGAAATGGTAGGTAGCAACTACGTTGAGGCTGGATCCCGCAGCACTTCGAAGAGCCTCGGTCTCGGACGGGTTACCGGGCCGAGGAGCAAGAATGATCGTCCTGAGGGTCTCAGGCGGCTGCCAGGAAACCTGGAGCATCCCCAACGCGATACCGGCATCAGCGATCAACACGTTGGCCTTGCCCTGGTTTACGTGATCAAGGACCCGGTGCGGCTCCATTGGGCCGGGCGCCGATTGATCCAGCCCAAGACTCACTCCGCCGAGCCAGGTAGTCCAAAACCCCCCTGAGGGACCGCTGGGCAGCAGATTCAGGATGCGATCTCCGGATTGAACGCCTGCCATTTCCAGCATTCGATGGCCTTGATCGCCGAGCTGCGCCAAGTCACGCTTTGAAAGATTTATTTGGATCGCCTTGCCCGACGTCCCCGCTGTGCCAAGAAAATGAACCGGCTCATATTCGTTTCGGACAAGCGACTCCGAGTGGGAACTGCCGTGTAAAACCATTTCCAGCGAAACCGACATCAACTGACTGCTGGCGCCCCACCGCTGAATCAGTCGCCTGGTGGGCCTCAAGGAAAACTGGTCGAGCCGCTCGGCAAGGGCAGATCTATCCACCGGCGGAAGCTTAGCCAGATCTTGGACCTTCGAGATGCCGTGCGGACCGATTCCGGCTTCGTCCATTCGCCGCCGGTAAAAAGGCCCAAACGCGTAGAGCTGATAACGCATTTGCCGGTGAAGCCGCTCGTTTCGAAGGGTGGTGAGCTCTTTTGGACTCATTCGGTCCCAAGCTAGTTTGCTCACGTCAGCCCAACATAGGCAGCGTCTCGACCGGAAGGCAGTTCATTGCTGTAATCCAACAATAGCCGCCTTTGATAGTCTCGGGGGATGAAGCCACTCGCCGCTAAGACAGTTGCTTTCGCCAGCCTATTGATGCTGGCAGCGGATGGGCAACCCCCCGGTGAGCGCAACCCGCTCCTCGGCCTGCTGGCAGCCGCCTCGATAGTAATAGTCCTGGCGGCCGGCATCTATGTATACCGGGTAATCCGAAAAGGTCTTTAGGTCCGAGCGGCGCGGCTATTGCAGGGCACTACGCTTCTATTGCTACTACTTGCCTAACCAGACCGGGGAACTCTTCTTGGAGAATTCTTTCGACGCCTGCCCTCAGCGTCACCGGCGACATGGGGCAGCCGTCGCAGGCGCCTATCAGTCTTATAGTGACGGTGCCGTCGACTACACCGACCAGTTCGATATCTCCGCCATCAAGCTGGACTCCCGGCCGAATCTTCTCGTCGATGGCTCGGCGCATAGCTTCTTCCACTCTCTAAGTTTACTCTCTCGATGATCCCGCCTGCGCGTTTGAGCTTTTCAGGCAGATCCTCGTACCCACGGTCGAGGTGATGGATGTCGTGGAGCAAGGTCTGGCCCTCGGCGGCAAGGGCTGCTATAAGAAGAGCCGCGCCCGCCCTCAGGTCAGGCACCCGCACCGGCGCCCCTTGCAGCCTGGGAACTCCCTTAACGACCGCATGGTGACCGTCAACGCGGATATCCGCGCCCATGCGAGCCAACTCCTGAACGTGCAGGAACCGGGATTCAAAGACATTTTCGGTGACTATGCTGGTGCCGTCCGAACAAGCCAGGTAAGCCATCATCGGCGGCTGTAGGTCGGTTGGAAAGCCCGGGAAGGGCAGGGTGACAAAATCGGTGGCTTGGGGGCGCCGGCTCATCGAAACCTGCAAACCTCGTTCGGTCTCGCGCCACGCACAGCCGGTATTGACAAGCTTTTCGAGGAAAATATCAAGATCGCTGGGCCGTGCGCCGAGCAGCTCAGTTTCTCCCTGGGTTGCGGCGGTAGCCAATGCGAATGTGCCTGCTTCGATGGGGTCGGAGCCGACTCGAAACTCGGCCGCGGCCAGTTCTGCGGCGCCGGTTATTACGATGGTCGACGTTCCGGCGCCCACAATATCGGCGCCCATTAGATTCAAAAACTCCGCCAAATCGACTAGATCCGGCTCGCGGGCCGCGTTCTCGATGACGGTCACTCCATCGGCCAATGACGCCGTGGTCAACAGGTTTTCGGTCGCCCCGCGGCTCGGAAAGTCGAGGACGATCCGCCGCCCGGTCAAATGCTCGGCCTTACCCTCGAGGAACCCGTGATCAAACTGGAAGGTCACCCCCAGCTGTTCGAGAGTTCGTTCATGGATGTCAATCGTTCGGGAACCGATGTTGCATCCCCCCGGCAGAGCAACCCTGGCGTGACCGCAGCGGGCCAGCAGGGGGCCCAGCACGTTTATCGACGCCCGCATCCTTCGCACCAGTTCGTAGGGGGCCTCACTGCCGATGTCGCCGGCGGTGTCGATAGACATAACATCGGACTCGAACTCCACGATCGCCCCCAAATATTCAAGCACCTCGACCATTGTGAAAACGTCGGCGATCCTCGGAACGTTTTGAAGAACCGTCCGGCCGCGGGCCAGAAGCGACGCCGCCATGAGCTTGAGGCATGAATTCTTGGCCCCCGAGATCTTGATCGCTCCCTCAAGCGGACGGCCCCCTTCGACGACCAGATAATCCATGGCTACCCGAGCCGTTTCCGGTAAAACGAAGCGCCGCCACCGAC
>JBPCIX010000051.1:0-27476 GCA_051005875.1 Actinomycetota bacterium
CCCGGCCCCCAGGCTCGTTCCGCCTCAATTTTGTGGAGGCCCCACTGCTGATTGAATAAGGGGTCGTTCGAAGCCAGGGCGGGCAATATTGCCATCGCCGCTAAAACCGGTGCAAGAAAAATCGCCGCGCGCCATCCCCGATACATCTACCCAGTATGCGCCGGGTGCGAACCCTATGCGCCGGGTGAGAACCCTAGTGCGGTGTCCCGTAAATAGCGTTGCAGTCAGGGCGTCCCTGCGCCCCGAGCGCAAGGCGCGACGAGCGCCGCGTACCTAAAGTACGCAAGCGAAGAGGCGAAGCCGATCGCAACACCGCGATCGGGGATGCAGGGGCGTTCTGATGTGACGATTATTTGCGGGACGCTGCACTAAGTGGACGCTGCGGCCGGGGCGGTCTCGGGGACCGCTTCTTCCGCGAGGATGATCGCTTTGTTGTCCTTTACGGTCATGAACCCGCCGCCGATCTGAAAGAACGACTCGGCGCCCCCAGCATCCCGAACCTTCGTCTCGCAAGCCACAAGCTGCGCCAGGATCGGGGTATGGCCGGTCAGGATGCCGATCTCGCCCTCGACGGTTTTGGTTCGCAAGAACTCGACATCACCCTCGAAAAGGCTCTCCTCAGGCGAAACAATGTCGAGGTGAAAAGCCAAACTATGAATCCTCGAGTTTCTTGGCCTTTTCTATCGCCTGGTCGATGCCACCGACCATATAGAAGGCCTGCTCCGGCAGGTGGTCAACTTCGCCGTCGGTGATCATCTTGAATCCACGGATTGTCTCTTCGACCGGCACGGTCACTCCGGGAATTCCGGTGAAGACCTCGCCTACGTAGAACGGCTGCGAGAGGAACTTCTGAATTTTTCTGGCCCGGAAAACATCGAGCTTGTCTTCTTCGGAAAGCTCGTCGATGCCGAGGATGGCGATGATGTCCTGCAGGTCCTTGTAGCGCTGCAGGATTCGCTTGACTTCGTTGGCCACCGCATAGTGCTCGGCCCCCACGTACCTTGCGTCTAGAACTCGCGAGAACGAAGCAAGCGGATCGACCGCCGGGTAGATACCCAGGGCGAAAATATCCCGAGACAAAGCAGTGAAAGCGTCAAGGTGGGCAAAGGTCGAGTGCGGCGCCGGGTCGGTATAGTCGTCGGCCGGGACGTAAATCGCCTGAATCGACGTAATTGAGCGGCCTCTGGTGGAAGTGATGCGCTCTTGCATTGCGCCCATTTCGTCGGCCAGGGTCGGCTGGTATCCCACAGCTGAGGGCATCCGGCCCAGTAACGTCGACACCTCGGAGCCTGCCTGAACGAAACGAAAGATATTGTCGATGAACACCAGAACGTCACGGCGCTCCACGTCACGAAAATACTCGGCCATTGTTAGGGCCGTGTTGGCAACCCTGAGGCGCACGCCGGGCGGCTCATCCATCTGACCGAACACGAGGGCCGCCTTGGAGATAACCGCCTCGCCGGCCTCGTTCAGCTCCAACCACAGGTCGTTGCCTTCTCGGGTCCGCTCGCCCACGCCTGCGAACACCGAGTATCCGCCGTGCTCGGCGGCGATCCGATAGATCATCTCTTTGATCAAAACGGTCTTGCCCGTGCCCGCGCCGCCCAACAGACCGATCTTGCCACCTGCCACATAAGGCTCAAGAAGATCGACGACCTTGATGCCGGTCTTCAGCATCTCGGTTTTTGATTCCAGCTCCTCGAACGGCGGAGGGGACCGATGTATCGACCAGCGCTCGGTGATGTCGAGCTGGTCTTCGGCAACATCAAGGGGCTTGCCGAGCACGTTGAAGACGTGGCCGAGAGTCGCAGGCCCGACGGGGACCGTTATAGGGCCGCCGGTGTTGCGCACCCTTGCGCCGCGCTCCAGCCCGTCGGCCGGCGCCATGCAAATTGCTCGGACAATCGAATGGCCCACGTGGCCGGCGACTTCGGCAACCAGCTCATCCTTCTTGCCCCCGAACTCACGCTCGATCAGAAGGGCGAAGTAGATGTCGGGCAGGGCATCGGGGGCGAACTCGACGTCGACAACCGGACCAATAACCGACACAACCCGCCCGTCCGCCTGCTTGGCCTGCCCCTGCTGTTGAACCTGCTCTTCGGTCACTGCCATTTCTTCCTCCTGAATAAAAGTCTTGGGCGCTTATGCGGTTCGAAGCGCTTCGGTTGCGCCGACAATATCGGCGATTTCGTTTGTAATTTCGGACTGGCGAGCCTTGTTGGCCTTCAATTGGTAAAGCTTGATCAGCTCTTCAGCCTTATCGGTTGCACTCTTCATCGCCCGCATGCGGGCGGCGTGCTCTGAAGTCGAGGACTCCAGCAACGCCGAGAAAACTTTGATCTCAACGTACCGAGGGAGCAAGGCCTCCAAAAGAGCATCGGGCTCGGGTTCGAATTCAAATGACGCTCCCTGACTTGTCGCCTCGGCGGGGGCTTCTTCAGAGCGAGGCACGGGAAGGATCTGCGTGACCCGCGCACGCTGAACTCCGACTGAAACGAAATCCGTGTAAGCCACCAGGACTTTGTCGAGATCACCCGAGATGTATTCGGCGATGATGGACTCTGCAATTTTCTTCGCATCCGTATACCCCGGCGCGTCTGATAAACCTGAAAACTCGTGAGCCACCTGGACTTTGCGGAACTTAAAAAACCCTGCACCTTTTCGACCGACCGCAGTAATCCTGACCTCGGCGCCCGCGTCGCGCTCCCTGGCGGCCGCCCGCTGCGCCTCGCGAAGCACATTCGAGTTGTAGGCGCCTGCAAGCCCGCGGTCCCCGGTTACTGCGATAACGCCAACATGGCGAACCTCGGGCCGCTCCGAAAGAAGCGGCGAAGACTTTGATTCGCTCGCCAGCATTTCGATCATTTCACCGATAGCTTGAGAAAACGGCCGCGACCGCTCGGTGCGAGCCTGAGCTTTGTGGATGCGGCTTGCGGAAATCAACTGCATGGCATTCGTGATCTTCTTAGTTGACTCGACGGTCTTTATCCGTCGTCGAATATCCCGCGCCTTCTCCGCCATCTGCTATGGGCTCTTGCTCGGAGTTTGGTCGTCCGTCGAGAATGTTTGCTTGAAGTCTTCGATTGCTTTTTTAAGGGCGGTCTCGATGTCCTCAGGGAAATCGCCTTTTGTCCTTAGGTGCTCGTACACCCCAGGCGCTTGCGTGCCGACGAACTGAAGCATTTGCTCGTCGAACTCGCCGATGCGGTTCACCGGAATATCGTCCAGGTAGCCAGCAGTACCGGCATAAAGCGATACAGCCTGCTGTTCGACCGGGACCGGCGAGAACTGCGGCTGCTTCAGCAGCTCGGTAAGCCGCTCGCCACGAGCAAGCTGCCGCTGCGAAGCTTTGTCAAGGTCGGATCCAAACCCTGCGAAGGCCGCCAGCTCGCGGTACTGGGCCAGGTCGATCTTTAACGGACCGGCAATCTTTTTCATTGCCTTGATCTGAGCTGCGCCGCCCACCCGGGAAACGCTGGTGCCCACATTAATGGCCGGGCGGATCCCCTGGTAGAAAAGGTCGGTTTCGAAGAAGATCTGGCCGTCCGTAATTGAAATAACGTTAGTAGGAATATAGGCGGAGAGGTCGCCTTCTTTGGTTTCGATGACCGGAAGAGCCGTCATTGAGCCGCCGCCCTTTTCGTCGGAAAGCTTTGCCCCCCGCTCCAACAGCCGTGAGTGCAGGTAGAAGACGTCGCCGGGGAATGCCTCGCGGCCCGGCGGCCGCCGTAGCAGCAGAGAAATCTCTCGGTAGGCGTCGGCTTGCTTCGAAAGGTCGTCGTAAACAATCAGGACGTGCTCGCCCTTGTACATCCAGTACTGCCCGATCGCGCAACCGGTATAAGGGGCCACGAACTTGAATGGGCTCGGCCATGCAGCCGGAGCGTTTACCACGCACGTGTATTCCATGGCGCCCGCTTCAGTCAGAGCGTTAACAACCTCGGCCACGGTTGAATTCTTTTGCCCGATCGCGACGTAGATGCATTTCACTGCCTTGTCGGTACCCCAATGCTCCTTCTGGTTGATGATCGTGTCGATGGCAACCGCGGTCTTGCCGGTCTGCCGGTCGCCGATCAAGAGCTCGCGCTGGCCCCGGCCGATGGGGGTCATGCCGTCGATAGCCTTGATTCCGGTCTGCATTGGCTCGGTAACGGGCTGGCGGTCGATTACCGAGGGCGCCTGCAGTTCCAGCTCTCGCTCGCCGTCGAGCCTTGTTTTGTCGAGGGCGCCATGGCCGTCGAGCGGTTTGCCCAATGCGTCCACAACTCTGCCCAAATACGCGTCGCCCACCGGCACCGAAAGAACGCGCTTAGTCTGCTTAACCGGCATCCCCTCAGCGACTTTGTCCTGATCGCCCAAAATGACGACACCGATCTGATCCTCCTCAAGGTTCAATGCGATGCCGATGATGCCGCCTGGGAATTCCAGCATCTCGTTGGCCATTGTTGAGGGGAGTCCGCTGACCCTGGCAATTCCGTCACCTGCGTCAACCACCCGGCCCACCTCTTCGGTAATCGTTTCGGGCTTGAAATCGGAAATAAGCTTTTCAAGGGCCTGCTGGATTTCTTGCGGTTTTAGAGTTAAATCAGCCATTTTCTAATGCGCTCCCAAATGTTGTTTGAGCAATTCGAACTTATGAGCGACACTGCCGTCGATAACAACGTCGCCGACCTGGGCAACGACCCCGCCAACAATGGTCGCGTCGACCACCACCTTCACCGTCACCTGCTTACCGATAGCCGCCCCAAGAGCCTGCTCAAGCCGGCGGGCCTGCTCGGCGTCCAAGGGGACTGCGCTTCGCACAACGCCAATCTCTTTGTTAGATTCTTCTTCAGCAATCCTGGCCAGCTCATCCGATATTTCGACCAGATCGCGAGACCGGCCCTGCCCGATTATGAATTTCAGTATGTTGAGTGTGTGGGGAGAAACCCGGCTGCCCAATAGGTCCGAGAGCAGCTTCTCCTTGCCTGTAAGCGGAACCGCGATGTCGGTCAGAGTTTGGCGCAGCTCGTGCTCGGTCTCCAGGGTCCTCGCGATTCGAAATAGCTCATCGGCCACCCTGGTGATGTCGCCCTCGGCTTTGGCAATCTCAAATAGAGCCTTGGCATAGCCGATCGTTTTTGGATCTTTGTTCACGAGGGGCTCGTCGCCCCTTGCTTGGAAAGGTCGGCGATGAATGAGTCGACCAGTGCCTGATGAGATTGGGGATTCAGTTCCTTTTCAACTATCTTCGAGGCAAGCTCAACGGCCATTTGTCCAATATCGGACTTCAGCTCCGAAACAGTCCGTTCGCGCTCTGCATCGAGTTCGCGAATCGCCTTTTGAACGACCTCTTGGGCTTCTTGCTCGCCTTTTGCGAGTGTCTCCTTTGCGGCTGCCTCCGCTGACTGCTTAATCTGCGCGGCGATTTGGCCTGCTTCCTGGCGAGCTTGCGAAAGCTGGGCGTTTACCTGCTCGCGCAACTGCTCCGCCTCGGCTTTGGCAGCCTCGGCCTGCTCGAGGTCGCCCTTTATCTTTTGCTCCCGGTCTGCCAGGGACTCCTGGAGCTTGGGGAAGACCTTGGTGGCAAGAAAGTACAGCACGACCAAAAAAGCAAGGGTCGTCCAAACGTAAAGGCCAGTCTGTACCGAAAGCGGATTGAATCCGCCCCCCTCCTCCGCGGCGAATATCACAGGACGAAGAGCAAGAGAATCGTTACGACGAAGGCGTAGAGCACCTGCGCCTCAGCGAGTGCGAACCCAAGGAACATGAGTCCCTGAAGTGTCGCTCTTGATTCCGGCTGGCGCCCAATTCCCTCGATGCCTTTCGACCACAAAATGCCGATGCCGATGGCCCCCCCGCCGGCGCCAAGACCGATGGCCAAGCCACCGCCCAAAAGCGCCAATGCTTTGTCAGTCAGCCCGGTAACGGCCTCTTGCGCTAAAAATAAATCCAACGAACCCTCCTTAGTTTAGTGACAGATTAGTGACCCGGATGCAACGAGTCGTTGATGTAGATCGTAGTTAAAAACGCGAATATCACGGCCTGGATGAATGCAACGAACAGCGCAAAGGCAGTGAAAACAACTTCCAGAAGCATGGCGATCGGAATCACCAACACGTGGCCGAACACAAACGAAGTGCCGACGAGAAAAATGAATCCGACAAAAATTAGCAAGATCACGTGGTCGGCAAGCATGTTGGCGAAAAGCCTGACGGCCAGCGAGAAGGGCCGGGCCAGCTGAGAGATCAACTCAATCGGCACCATCAGGATGAGAAGAGGCTTGGGGATATCCGGGGGAACCAGGGACTTCTTCCAGAACGTAAAGACTCCGTGGCGGGCCATTCCGATGGCGATTGCCATCAGGTAAATCCCTACCGCCAGAGCTGCAGTCACGAAAATGTTCGACGTGGGCGTGAATCCGATGTACGGAATGAGCCCAACCAGGTTCATGATCAAGATGAAGAAAAACACGGTGCCGATGAAGGGAAACCATGCCTTACCGTCGCTCGTATTCATGACCGAATAGACGATGTTCTCTTTAACAAAGTCGATTCCCACTTCGATGGCGTTTTGAATGCCCTTGGGGACCAACTTTGGCTTCGAAGCCGCCATCCAGAACAAGACGATGCAGCCAATCGCTGCCAGCCAGATATTGATTACGGCATTGGTGGGCGAAAGATCCACCCCGGCGATAATCCACTTTGGCGCCCACCCGTAGTGATGCGGCGAAAGGTGCTCGATTAGCTCCAGGAACGGCGACGGCTCTTCGGCAGCCGCAAAAATACTCACGAGGTCACTTCTGCCTGGAAGGTCCGCCGGGCCCGGGGGATCTCCGTGATTAGCAAAATCGTAAATGTGGCAACGAAACTAAGCAGGTAGGCGACGGCAACGGGCCTTCCGGCCAGGTAGGCGGCAAGTCCGCCCAGAGCGGTCAACGTCAGCCGGATTGCCGCCCCTTTGGCGACCCGGGTGTCAAAAACGGCAGTGCGCGAAGCGACGCCCGAAAGATGGGACTTTAGGTACTGGACCACATACAGCGCTGCTGCCAACGAACCTCCCAGAGCGCCCAAGGAGCCCAGCAGGCCGGCCTTGCCATATGCAATCAAGGCGGCTACTGCCCCTATTGCCGCCCCACGGCCTACCAGCCTCTTCCAGGACGTTTCTACTTTGACTGTCTCTTCCATGTTCTGTAGAGCCTCATAATCCCGCCCGCGGCACCCGCGAAGGCACCTAGAAACAAAAACAACGGACTGGTGTGGAATCCTTTGTCTGCCAGCCACCCCAGCCCCAACCCCACTCCGGTGGTAGCGACCAGTTCTGCCGACAGACCCATCGCCAAGCCATACCCCGAAAATGCAGTCAAATCGCGTTTCGGATCGCTGGGCACAAGGAAAACTAACCGATGTGGACCGAGTCTAGCAAGCCGCAGGGTGCGGCGCGCTCCGGCGGGGACAAGCTGCGGTGCGTCCCACGGGTTTCAAAGCAGGTTTCAAGGGTCATGCGGAGCACGAACCAGCCGTGGGAGCACGGTGTACAAAAGGATCGCCAGGGCGCCGCCCAAAAAGGGGACCATGAACACCGGCGGTGCGAAAGTCCACGCAAGGGTCATCCCGGCGATGATCGCAGTCCATGCGTAAATAATCAAAACTGCCTGCCTGTGACCGTGGCCGATTTCAAGCAGACGATGATGCAGATGCTCGCGGTCAGCGTTGAAGACATGCTGACCCTTGCGCGCCCTGCGGACTATCGCCATGATCGTGTCGAGCAGCGGAATAGCCAATACGATCAAGGGAATGACCAGTGGCAGGTAAAAGACAAAGGCCGCTGAAACGTCTGAGGGATTCTGGGTCCCCGAACGGCCTACCCCGACAACTGTGGCGGTAGCGAGCAGAAAGCCAAGCGCCATGCTGCCGGAATCGCCCATGAAGATTCGCGCTGGGTTGAAGTTGTAGCGAAGGAACCCCAGGGTCGTTCCGACAATGGCTACGGACAGCAGCTGCGCGGTTGGCTCAGGACCGGCGAGACCTTGCCGGCTCAGCTGGTAGGTGTAAACAAAAAAAGCGCCGGCGGCTATGGCCGTTACTCCGGCCGCGAGCCCGTCGAGGCCATCCATCAAGTTCACCGCGTTCACGATGATCACGATCCAGGCAATGGTGACTATGGCGGATATGTCCGAGGACATCGAAAGAGCCCCCACGCCCTTCAGGGGGAAACGGAAATACTCGAGCCTGACCCCCGAGAGGAAAACAAAGCCGGCGGCCAAAAGCTGACCGGAAAGTTTGACCGGAGCCTTGAGGCCCTTGAGATCATCGATCACGCCAATAACAAAAATGATCGCCGTCCCTGCGATTATCCCGACCAATTCCGGCAAAGGCCAAACGCCGAGAGGACGAAAGGAGTCGGCAAACGGCTTCAAACCGGCGGCGACCGAAACGGCTGCCAGCAGGCCGGTCAAAATGGCCGCTCCCCCCAGCGTCGGGGTCGGAACCGCGTGAACTTTGCGGTCGTCGGGGATATCGACCGCCCCGATTTTTCGGCTGAACGCAAGCACAGCCGGCGTTGCCAGGTATGCCCCCAGAGCGCCGGCGACCGCAACGACCAGGTAGTAGCCCACGAGCCCTTATTGTGCCACACAGCCGGGGGGTTCCCCCCCGGCATCCTCCCCAAAACCACACCCTCGACTACACCCCTCGCTTGCTCGCATCAGACGACGGCAAAACTAAAGGCTTGTTATCAGCAAGGCTTTCGCCTTGCTGATAACGTCTCGCGATGCCCGATTACTTCAAGGACTTACTTCAGACCGATCCCGACATCGCCCGGCTCATCGAAAGCGAGCAAGTGCGTGAGGCCGACAAAATTCGGCTGATCCCGTCTGAAAACTACGTTTCATCAGCGGTCCTGGCTGCGACAGGATCCGTGTTAACCAATAAGTATTCTGAGGGATATTCCGGCCGCAGGTACTATGAGGGCCAGCAGTTCATCGACCCCATCGAGGACCTCGCCGTCGGCCGCGCCAAAGATCTTTTTGGGGCCGAGCACGCCAATGTGCAGCCTTACTCCGGTTCCCCATGCAACCTCGCGGTGTACCTGGCGTTTCTGCAGCCGGGCGACACCGTCATGGGCCTCGGGTTGCCGCACGGCGGCCACTTGACTCACGGCCACCCCGTGTCGGCCACCGGCAGATGGTTTCGAGCAGTCCACTACGGCGTGGGAGCCGAGACCGGACGAATTGATTACGACGAAGCCCGGGACCTTGCAAAGCGAGAAAAGCCGAAATTGATTTGGGCCGGCGGAACCGCCATTCCAAGAATCATTGATTTCGAGGTGTTTGCAGGCATAGCCCGCGACGTTGGGGCGATCTTCGCGGCCGACATCGCTCACATCGCCGGGCTGATTGCCGGGGGCGTGCATCCTTCGCCGGTCCCGTTCGCAGACGTCGTGACAACAACGACTCATAAGACGCTTCGGGGGCCGCGCGGAGCGATGTTCATGTCAACCGCCGAGCATGCTCCGGCGCTGGACAAAGCGGTTTTCCCAGGACTTCAGGGGGGACCCCACAACCACACAACCGCCGCCATTGCAGTCGCCCTCAAAGAAGCCGCTCAGCCGGAATTCAAGATATACGCCCAGCAGATCGTTACCAACGCGAAGGCATTGGCCACGGCATTGATCGACAAGGGCTTTAACCTCATTTCGGGCGGTACCGACAATCACTTGATACTCATAGACCTCACAAACAAGGACATCGGTGGCAAGCCCGCCGCCAAGGCGCTCGACATCGCCGGGATCGAATTAAACTTCAACGCGGTTCCCTTCGACCCCCGCAAGCCGTGGGACCCGTCCGGGATTCGAATCGGAACTCCCGCAGTTACCTCCCGAGGAATGAAGGAGCCCGAAATGGCCCTTATCGCCGGATGGATTGACCAGATAGTTTCAGCTCCCCAGGACGAACAGTTGGCCGACAAAGTAGCCGGGGAGATAAAAGAGCTTTGCCGGAACTTTCCAGCCCCGGGCCTGCCGACTAGCTAAATAGCTGCTTCGCCCTAAAAAAGTACTCCGGCAACGGCCTGATCAAGCATGCGGCTCCCCGGCGTCGGCTAAAAACCTAGGCTGCGCTTGCTGTCTTTGGAGGGACAACCGATCCGTTGGTTACCTGCCAGACCGCCGAGTCGTCGGCGATTAGCTTGGCAAACTCATCTATAGCTTCCCCGGCCACCACCGGAATGGCGGGAACTCCAATCTTGGCGAGGAGCTTAGCTCGGTCCCTGGCGCGATCAACGTCACCTTTGTCCACCACCCAGGCAGCCTCAACAACCAGCAAAACCTCAGAGCCGTCTTCTTTGCTCTTGCCGCGGGCGACGATATCGGCCAGCCTGATCTCGTCGGATTCGGCTTCAGTCAGTTGGCCCGACGCTTCGGCGCCGTCGAGCAGCTTGTCCAGATCAGGGCGAGTCAGCACCCGCAGGCGCCCGGCGATAGGAGCGAAATACGCATGAGCCTTTTTCTCGTAGCGTGTTTCCACCACGAAGCCCTTGATGCCGGGCTGTTCACCCGTCAGCTTGGAAACCACCTGAACAAGTTGATCGACCTTGTCGGCGAGGGACCTCAAGAGCGATTCGGTCAGACCCTGCGACTTGGCCAACTCTGCCAGCCGGGCTTCTGTCCGGACCTGGGCCTCGGCCAACTCTGCCAGCCGGGCTTCTGTCCGGACCTGGGCCTCGGCCAACTCTGTCAGCCGGGCTTCTGTCCGGACCTGGGCCTCGGCCAACTCTGTCAGCCGGGCTTCTGTCCGGACCTGGGCCTCGGCCAAGCTCTTCAACCTCTCGGGTACGGCTAGCAACTCATCCGAGAGCGCGAGGCGGCGCAATTCTCCGCGCCATTCGGGGTGCTCTTCAAGGAGCTGAACCAGATCGTGAAAGTCTTCAACCGCAAAACTCATCTCAGCACCATTATGACCGAAGGTGCCGACAAGACAGGCAGACTTGGGGACGTGCAATTGCGGCTCTTGGCCTGCTCGGCCTCACGATCTTGAAAGTATTCCTCTACGATCTTTCGTTCCTGGCTCAGCTCTACCGGATCCTGTCATTCATCGGCCTGGGGCTGATCCTGATGACTGCTTCTTACGTGTACCAGCGCTACCGAGACGCCATCTTTCGCTAACTAGAACATCTCGCCGGGCGAGAAAACCGCCTTTAGTTCGCTTGGCGGCATGAGGCCTATTGGAAGTGAGCGGCCGTGAGGTTTGCTTTTGGCCTCGGACGCCCGACTGGGGCTGCCTGCCCCGGCTCGATGGGCCTCGCTACGTGAAGGCCGAACCGAAGTGCCCTGCTGCCTGCTTCCTCGGCCCCGATCGGCGTCTCGCATGCTTACTAAAACGCAGCAAGTCCCAAAAACCCACGCCATTTCCGCCTCTTAGGCTGCGATCCCCGAGAACCGGGGCGCCGCCTACCTAGGAGCACTCCTGCTGCTCTATCACTGAGATTTGCTCTAGGCGCTTATCATGACGGCCGCCTTCGAAGGCTGTGGACAAGAAGACTTCGGTTATTTCATATGCCAGGGCTGGAGCGACAATTCGTGCGCCCATCGAAAGTACGTTGGCGTCGTTGTGCTCCCGACAAAGCCTGGCTGTGAACAGGTCGTTGCAAAGAGCCACTCTTGCGCCGCGAACTTTGTTGGCCGAGATAGCTTCACCTTGGCCGCTGCCGCCGAGAACGATCCCCCGGCCTGCCTCGCCCTTCACGACGGCCCGCGCTACCGCCGCGCAAAACGCCGGATAGTCGACCGATTCGGTGGAGTCGGTCCCCATATCAACGACCTCGTGGCCAAGGCCGGCGAGGTGCTCCACCAGCAGCTGCTTCAGGTCGAAACCCGCGTGATCTGAGCCAATCGCAATTTTCATAAGGAGGAGTCTATCCGGCCGCGGCTAACGTCACGGAACTAGCGAAGGGACCGCCGAAGTGCCGAACGGGCCGCGTGGTATCCGCACATCCCGTGAACACCGCCGCCGGGTGGACTAGAAGATGAGCAAATATAAATAGAGGAATCGGGGGTCGAATACACCGGGAACCGTGCGACAGGCCTGGTGAACAGCTGGCGCAGATCCTGCACACCGCCGTTGATATCGCCGCCTATGTAGTTGCCGTTGTACTTTTCCATCTGACCGCTGTTCATTGTCGCCTTCGCCAGAATGCAATCTCGAAACCCTGGAGCGAACCGTTCAACCTGGTCTTCGATTCTTTCCGTCATATCGACGCCGGACCCGTGAGGAACATGGCAGTAACCCCAGGCGGTGTGCTTGCCTTTGGGGGACCGGCTATCGTCAAAAATGCTCGGCTGCGAAAACAAAACGAAAGGCTTGGGCGGAACAACACCGCGACTGACCTGCTTTTCTGCAATTTCAATCTCTTCCATGGCCCCCCCGAGGTGGAGCGTTCCGGCACCCCGGCACTTTTCAGCCATCCAGGGAACAGGCTCGTTCAAAGCCCAGTCCACTTTGAAAACACCCGGACCGTACCGGTACCGTGCGAGCCGCCGAAGATACTGAGCGGGGAACCGGGCACCGGCAATTCTAGCCAGTTGCCGGGGGCCGACATCAAACAGATAGGCCCTTGCCCTGGGTAGCTCCTCGATGTCCTGGACGGCCTGGCCGGTAACAATTTCGCCACCGAGCGACTTCAAGCAGGCACCCATCGAGTCTGCAATTTTCTGGGATCCGCTTTTCGCAACGGGCCAACCCGCGGAGTGACCCAACAGGCCAAGCATCAGCCCGAAGCCCCCTGAGGGACTGAGGTCGAGGGGAAGCATCGAGTGCGCCGCCAATCCGGCAAACAAGGCCCTGGCCCTCGCGCCCTCGAAGACGGACCGACCTAGAGCGCTCGCCGAACGAGCCGCCTTCAATCCAAACGCCGCCATTTTGAAAGGGTGACCCGGCAACCCCAGCGGCGCCATGATGTCTTCTATCAGTTCCGACGACGAGGCCACGAGCGGATTCATCAACCGCCGGTACGCAGCCTCATCCTGTTCCAACCCGCCGGCGGTTTCTTCGACCCCGCGATAAAGGGCATTCGCCGACCCGTCGTCCTGGGGATGCGCCAGCGGAATATCTGGCTGAATCAGCTCGAGCCCATGCTCCTTGAGCGGCGTGTTCAAAAAGAATGGCGAAGCCGCCGCCAGGGGATGAACCGCGGAGCAAACATCGTGAATGAATCCCGGCAAAGTAAGCTCCGCCGAGCGACAGCCGCCACCGATCGTTGGCGCGGCCTCGTAAACGGTGACCGAGCGGCCGGCACGCGCAAGTGTTATTGCCGCGGCCATTCCGTTTGGGCCAGACCCAACTACTATCGCGTCTGTTTCAGCGCCCACTAACGCAGCTTAGTACGGCCACCCGCAAAGGAAACGACTTCGGAGGGAGGTGAATCAAGTACTCCCCCATCTATATACAGACCTATATACAGACCGACCTCCCCACCCAGCTGATCCCTGATGCCCTCAATTGATTCGCAGGTTGGTGATCCTGAAACATTGGCGCTGGTTGCCGCTAATGGCCCCGACAGACTCAGAATCTCAAGAACCAATTCGTGAGCCGGCACCCTCAGCCCGACCGTTTTTCCATCGGACCCCAACACCGACAGGTCGCTTAGCGACGGCACCACGATCGTCATTGGCCCCGGCCAATGCTCCACCCCGGCCCTGGCCGCCTCGTCCGAAAACTGTCCAATCGCTGAAGCCTGCACGAATGATCCGACGAGCACCGGCAAAGGTTTGGTTGCCGGTCGCGATTTGATCTTGAAAATCTTTTCCACGCCTTCGGGCCGGTCAAGCCTGGCTGCGATGCCGTAGACGGTGTCGGTTGGCAAAACCACGACACCGCCGGAGTCAAGCACGCGAGCCGCCGCCTCGGCGACGCCGGGATCCCCAGCCGCCCGCATTTGAGCGCTCATTACTGCGCCTTTCGGCCCTCGGCGATTCTGAGGCGCCCGGCCAGGTCTGGACGGATTTCGACATCGGCGAACTTTGTCATTAGAAGAGTTCGGAGGCGACCCCATTGAGCTTCGAATGTCTCTAGAACCAGGCGCCCGTCCGTTTTAAGCCAGTCGCCGGCTTGGTGAACGATTCGATGATGAACCTCCAATCCGGTGTCGCCCGCCACCAGCGCAATTCGGGGCTCATGAACCGAAACATCGGGGGCAGCGTCGAGCATGTCCAGGGCCGAAAGGTACGGCGGGTTAGAAACAACCAGGTCAATCTCACCTTTGAGCCGGGTGGGGACTGGGCCGAATAGGTCGCCCTCAAGCAGGTGAACATTGCCGGGGCGTACGGTGGATGCGTTCAGCCTTGCCCACTTGAGCGCCTCGTTGCTTATGTCTGTTGCCCAAACTGAGCAATCGGGACGCTCGGCTGCTAAGGAAAGAGCGATAGCTCCCGAGCCGGTCCCGATATCAAGAACCTTGGGGTCGAGTTTCCCATCCAGCAATTCCAGGCAACGCTCAACCACCATTTCGGTCTCGGGGCGAGGAACCAACACGCCCGGTCCCACGGCTAGGTTCATTTTTCGAAAAGACTGAGTCCCGGCCAGGTACTGAAGGGGCTCTCCGGATTCCCGGCGGCGTACCAGGCTATCCAGTTCTTCAGCCTGCTCTGCAGAAGGTTCTGCTTTGGTCAAGAATCGTTCGACCCGGTTTGCCCCCAGGACGGCCTCATTCAAGATCTCGAGTTCATGCTCAGGCAGTGAGGTGCGGTTCACGAATTTTCACCGGCAAGTTGCTCGGTACGATCCTTGGCGATCAGCGCCTCAATAAAGTCATCCAAACCGCCGCCCAGAACTTCTGAAATATTGTGGGCCGAGACCTTAACCCGATGATCGGTAACCCGGTTCTGCGGAAAATTGTAGGTTCTGATTTTTTCGGACCGGTCGACCGTGCGAACCTGGCCCTTCCGGGCTGCCGCCTGGTCCGTTATTTGGCGGTCCAGCTCCAACTGGTAAAGGCGGGCCCGCAAGATCCGCATCGCTTTGAGGCTGTTTTGGATTTGCGACTTTTCATCCTGACAGGTGACCACCAGGCCGGTGGGAAGGTGGGTCAGTCTGACCGCGGAGTCGGTGGTATTGACCGACTGGCCGCCGGGACCGCTTGAGCGAAACACGTCTCTCTTCACGTCGTTGGGATCAATCTGGACCTCGACTTCCTCAGCCTCAGGAAAAACCAACACGCCAACCGCAGAAGTGTGAACGCGTCCTTGTGACTCGGTCTCGGGAACACGCTGAACCCGGTGGACTCCGGCCTCGTGCTTCATCCTGGAAAAAGCCTCTTTGCCCTTAACCGCGAAGATCACCTTTTGGAAGCCACCGACGCTGGATGGATTCGACGAAAGTACCTCGGTCTTCCATCCTCGACGCTCCGCATACCGGGTGTACATTCCGAAGAGATCCCCGGCGAACAGAGCAGACTCATCGCCCCCTTCGCCGGCCTTCACCTCGACTATTACATCCTTATCGTCCCTCGGGTCCTTCGGAATAAGCAATGCGTTCAGCTTTTCTTCAAGCCCTTTAACCAAGGCCTGCTGTTGATCCAGTTCCTGCTCGGCATATGCCCGCATTTCTTGATCACTTTCAGTGGCAACCATTTGCTTGGCGGAATCAACCTCGGCCATAGCCGCCTTGAGCTTTCTGTAGGTAAGCACCGTTGGCTCCAACTCCGCGTTTTGCTTGCCAAGTTCTCGAAGTTGATTGGGGTCGGCGACTACCGCTGGATCGCGGAGCTTTGCCTGCACTTGCTCATACTTGTCGTCCAGCTCCTGGAGCCGCTCGATCATCGTTTGTTCGGCTGCCCGTTACCAGGGCCTGGTGGGACGGCTACGGAGTTGCGCCAGCGGGGCCCGGTTCGGGGCGAAGACTCCTGCCCGTGACCGACGCTGGCTCAGAAATCGTAACCGTTTCGGCCTCGCCGACCGGCTCGGCAAGGGCCTCTCGCTCTATTACGGCTTCCATCGCCTTTATTGCGACCTCGATTTGATCATGGGTGGGGGGCCGGGTGGTTATCTTCTGTAGCATGAGGCCCGGAAAGCTGGCGGTACGGAAAATAATTGACTTGTCGTTGCGTCCGGCGGCCCGAATGACTTCGTACGAACTGCCGGCAAGTATCGGGATAACCAGAATTCTCGCAACAATCTTCGTCCACACCGGAAATCCCTGGAGGGCCACATCGAGGACAAAGTGGCCGATGATCGTTAGAAACATCACGATGAACAAGAAGTTGGTTCCGCACCTCACGTGCAGCGTCGAGTACCTATCGACGACCTCCGGCTCAAGAGGATCGCCGTTTTCGTATGCATAAATCGTCTTGTGCTCCGCCCCGTGGTACATGAAGACTCGCCGGATATCAGGGATCAGTGAGATCAAGAGGATGTAGCCGAGGAAAAATGATATCCGAATTACGCCTTCGAAAATATTCTGCAACAAGTCGCCGCGCACACCCAAGCGAGCTCCGCCGACCTTTGATATCAAGGCAGGGACAGCGATGAAGATCGCCGAGATGAACACCATTGCGACACCCATGCTCCAATTGATGGCCTTGTCGGGTGGCTTTTCGACCTCATCTTCGAGGGCGACGTTCGCTGAGATCTTGAGGGCCCTCATTCCGATCGAGAGCGACTCAACCAGGACGTATACGCCACGGAAAAAAGGCCATTTGAGCCACTTGTGCCGGTCATTGTGGCCCGGCAGCGGATGAGTTTCGACGTGAATTTCCCGGTTGGGCTTACGAACGGCCACCCCCCAGGAAACGGGACCGCGCATCATCACGCCCTCCATTACCGCCTGCCCTCCAATGGAAGGCTTACTTGCCATTAGCGGACCGTCGAATCGGGCCGGGCACCAACAGTGCCTTTGGCCTTATTCGGACTCAGCTGGCTGCAGCTCGGACGGAGCAGGCCTCTTGCCGTATTTGCGCTCAAAGCGCTCGACACGGCCGCCGGTGTCAACCAGCTTTTGCTTCCCCGTGTAAAAGGGGTGGCATTCCGCGCAAAGCTCAACCCTCAACTCAGCCTTTGTGGAGCGGGTCTGAAACGAGTTGCCACACGAGCAATGCACCGTGGCGATCATATATTCGGGGTGAGTATCTTGTTTCACAATTTTTCTCCTATCAGTTCGAGATTAGCACGCCTGTCAATCTGCAAGCAGCAATTCTTCGGTCAGGCGGGCAAAGCCAAAGCGTCATAAATGCGGCCCGATGCTATCTTTCGATTGATGGATAAGCCCAAGCGTTGGATCCTGGTCGCGGTGGTCTTCGGTTCGGCGATCGTTTTTCTGGACTCCACGGTTGTAAACGTGGCTTTGCCCAAGATCGCAATTGACCTGCCCAGCAGGTTCTTTGGCAAGCTTGAAGGTCCAACCTTCGTATACGGCGGTTACTTGCTGACGCTCAGCGCCCTGTTGATTCTGGCAGGGGCGCTCAGCGATTTCTTCGGCCGTCGGAAAATGTTTCTGATCGGGCTTACCGGCTTCGGGGCGACGTCGCTGCTTTGCGGTTTGGCGCCGAACATGGAACTGCTGATTGCGTTTCGCCTACTTCAGGGCGCCGCCGGCGCTTTTCTAGTGCCCGGCTCGCTCGCGATTATTACTGCCGGATTCAAGGGCGAAGAGCAGGGCAGGGCCTTTGGAATTTGGGCAGGCGGCTCAGCTGCCGCTACCATCCTCGGCCCATTCGTCGGCGGACTGCTTGTCGAAACAATTTCATGGCGCACGGCGTTCCTCATCAATATTCCTCTCGTGATAATCGCTTACTACGCAACGGCGAAATATGTTGAGGAGTCGCGCGACGAAGAGGCTTCCGGGAAGTTCGACTGGTCCGGCGCCGTAGTGGTTGCCGTTGCCATCGGCGGCCTTGCCTTTGGGGCAATCCGCGGCCAGCAAAGCCAATGGCACGACGTCGGCGCCTTCGTGGCCCTGGGGCTCGGCCTGGCAGCTACAGTATTGTTTCCGTTCTTGATGGCCAGGTCGGCCAACCCACTGGTCCCGTTGGAATTGTTCAAATCGCGCAACTTCACAGTCACAAACATCTCGACGCTTGTCATCTACGGCGCGCTCTACGGATCCTTTTATTATCTGCCGGCCTTCACCGAGGGGACTCTCGGATACAACGCCACCGCCGCGGGGCTTTCGAGCCTTCCGAGCGGAATCTTTCTCGTGGTCTTGTCGTCGCGATTCGGAAAGCTTTCCGCCCGGTATGGGCCACGCTGGTTTATGGCAGCCGGACCGGCCATCATGGCAGCCGGACTCTTGTGGTTTGCCCGGATCCCGTCGACGAGCACGATATGGATAATCGACATAGTGAAGCCATCAACTCTTGTGCCGCCCGGCGCTTATCTGGTTGACATTCTCCCCGGATTGATCATCTTTGGGATCGGTCTGGCGATCATGGTGGCCCCCCTTACCACCGCGCTTATGACGTCGGTGGCGCCCCAAAAATCGGGGGTGGCTTCGGCGATCAACAACGCCATCAGCCGGGTGGGCCCGCAGCTGGCGGGTGCCTTGATTTTCGTCGCAATCACGGCTTCGTTTTACGGTGGACTTGCCAAGCACGACCTTGGAGTAAATACGTCATCCACCAAGTTTCGAATCGCAGTAGCGCCCTTGATCAAGCCGCCTTCCGGGTTGGGCCCGGATCTCAAAATCGCGGTCAGGGAATCGTCGACTCGTTCTTTCCACCTATCGATGACAATCGCCGCCGGACTTCTTCTTATCGGCGCCGCCGTTAATGCGGTTGGCATTAGAAACAGCGATGCAATGCCGCCGACCGAAACCGCCGGGCCCAACGACGATGAGCCGGCCGCCGCGGCTGCCGCCGCATAATGACCCAAAGCACGGAGGGCCGCAAAGGTTCGAGGCTCGATCTGGGCGCACGCGTCGTGATGACCGCTCTTTACAAGCGCCTGCTGTCTCTCGGGCTTTGGGAACATATTCGCTCCGTGGGTGGAAGCAAGGCTCGGGGAGTCGGTGGCGCCTATTTCGTGACTCATGACAACCAAGCATTCTTCGAGGGCCTTTTGCGAAGTGGAAAGTTTTGCAAGGACACCCTCTCGGGCGGATTGCTGCACGCCGGCAAATTGTCGGTAAGGGAAGTGTCCACCGATCCAGCGCTGCACCTTGTGCTGGGGACGGACAATCGGATTTATGTGCACATAGACAAGGTTTCCCCCGCCTCAACCGCCGGGGCCGACGGAATGTGCCGCTATGAAAGAAGCCGCTTTTCCGCGCACCTTCGAAGTGAAGTGCTCCCGATGCTCACGGGTACCGGCAAAAAGAGCAAGATCGATAACTTTTCTGTGTCGGAGATCGAGGCTGCCGAGACCAGATTCGCCGAAAGCAAAGACTCGGACGAAAAGCCAGATGCGGCGTTGAAGTTAGGCGCCTTGCTCGAGCAGGGCGGCCAATTCGTAAGGGCGCAGGAGCTTTATCAGCTGGCCATTGATTTGGGGAATGATGAAGTTGCTCCCGCGGCGAGCTTTGCTCTTGGTTCATTGCTCGAAGAACTCGGCTCGGCTTCGGCGGCGGAAAAAGCTTATCGCAAGGCCATAACCTCGGGGCACCGAGAATTTGCGCCCTGGGCAGTCTCTAACCTCGCGGCATTGCTTGAGGACACCGGCAAAAGCCACGAAGCCGAAGCCGCCTATCGAGAAGCAATGGAGATGGATCATCCCGAAATTTCGCCTTGGGCCGCAACCAAGCTGGGAGGATTTCTTGCCGAGCACGCAGAGTCCGAAGCAGCAGGGCGGGCCTACCGGGTCGCTATAGACTCCGGCCATCCGGAATTCGGCCCGTGGGCCGGCCTTGACCTCGGATCGATGCTGGAGCGCCTCGACCAGCCGGAGGAGGCTGAAGCAGCATTCTCCGCCGCAATTGAGTCTGAGCATCCCGATGCAGCCCCGTGGGCTGAAGCCAAGATGGCGGGACTGCTTGCGAAGCTCGGGCGGACCGGCGAGGCAGCCACGCTTTACCAGCAGGCGGCAATGAGGGATCATCCGGAAGTTTCACCCTGGGCATATTCCAAGCTGGGAACACTTCTGGAAGAAACCGGCGACGCCGAGGGGGCCCGGCTGGCTTACGAACGGGTCGTAGCAAGTGGACACGACGACGCAGCCCCCGGCGCCGCTGTCAACCTGGGACGGCTTTTTGCCGCTCAAGGCGACCTCCCGGCCGCTCGTTCCGCATTCGGCAAAGCCATTGCTTCCGCCGACCCCGAGGCAGCCCCAACAGCTGCGCTCAGCCTGGGCGCCCTTCTCGAAGACCTCGAGCCAGACGAGGCCAAGCGCGCCTACGAAGAAGCCGCCGCCACCGGCCACCCCCAAATTGCCCCGTGGGCCCTGGTAAGCCTCGGCAGTCTCCTAGAAACCACGGAAAATTGGGCCGAAGCAACCAACGCCTACCAGCAAGCAGTAGAAGCAAACCACCCAGACGCCTCACCAATAGCCAAAGCCCGCCTAAAAGACCTACCAGCCCGCCCTAATTAAAGCGACCCACAGCCCCAAAACGGCCAACCGCGAGAAATAGAGAAAGGGACCAGGAGGGCGAAACCAAGCCCAGGCCGGGGGCGGCGTTCAGAGGGTGTCATCGGCCCCGAAACGGCCAACCGCACCGAGGCACGGCCGATGAAGTCCCCCGAAGGGCGACACCCTCTGGACGGCGTCACCGGCCTGGGCGTAGCGAAACCTGGGTACCCGCGCGCCCGCTAGATCAGCTCCTTTTCTCCCAAAAACTCCTCGGCCACGTCGGCGGGATCCTCCTTGTCGATCTCGACCTTGCCGTTTAGCTCGCTGATATTTTCTGAGGTCAGCTGGGCGCTTACGCCATTTAACAACTCGCGTACTTCATCGTTTAGCACCTTTTTATTAACGAGCGGAGTTATGTTGTCGGCCTGTTGAAGACCCTTGTCGTCTTCTAGCAAGACGAAACCTTTCTTCTTCAGGACTCCCGAGGTCGTGAACAGAAGGGCGACATCGATCTCACCGCCCTCCAGCGCGCTGACGGTAATCGGACCGCCGACATCGAGAGGCTTGAATTCCTTGAAGGTGACGCCGTACTTGTCCTTCAGGCCAACGAGACAAAATGGTCGCTGGGGGCACTCGGGAGGGCCGCCAAGCGTAAGCTGACCGGCAATCGGCGCCAAGTCACTTACCTTGGTCAACTTCTTTTCGTCCGCAGTCTTGCGCGTAACAGCAAAAGCGTTGGTGTCATTGGCTTTCGAGGGCTCCAGCAATTCAATATCTGGATGGCTGGTTGAAATCAGCTTGCTCAGCGCGGCAGCAGTTTGGGTAGCATCGGAAGATGCAGCTGCGTTTTTGTCGAGAAAAACAAGCAGGGAGCCGAGGTACTCCGGCACCACATCTATTTCGCCCCGTTCGAGGGCGGGCTCAGAAATTTCTCGAGACTTAAGCTTCAGCTGGCGCTTTACTTTGTAGCCGGCCTTCTCGAGAACCTGCGCATACATCTCGGCCACAATTTCGTTCTCGGCAAACGAACTCGATACTCCGACCGTGATGGCGCCCTTTTTAGCCCCGTCCGTTGGCGCGGAGTCCGACTGGCAAGCTGCCAGCAAAAATGCAGAGAGCAGCAGCAACGCCATGCCCTTTTTTCTAAGAGAAATTTTCATGACAGTTCCTTCCTTTGGGCCAGTGCTTCGTCGGCCGATTCTAGTGCGGGCAGCCGCTAATTGCTCACCACTCGGTCAAGAACTGGTCTGGGGCCAAACCAAGCGCTCCAATGCCCCTAGAGACAATTCCGCTGCTATTGCGAGAGCGGCTACCAAAAGAGCCCCCGCTAGAATCTTCGCGTTATCCTGGACGGCAAAACCGTCTGTAATCAGGCGGCCGAGCCCACCCCAGGCTACAAGGGCCGCCAGCGTCGCGGTGGCAATAACCTGCACGGCGGCCGTTCGGACTCCCGAAACTATGAGAGGTCCGGCCAACGGCGCCTCGAGTCTCAATAGCACCTGGCGTCCGGTCATCCCCATGCCTCTTGCCGCCTCAACCATTTCAGCGTCTACGCCCCGAATGCCAACGTGGGTGTTCGTCAGGATTGGCGGGACCGCCAGGGCGAATAGGGCAAGGACCGTAGGCCAAAAACCGAGGCCAAGGCCCAGCCGGATGGAAAACGGAAGGGCAAGAGCCAGGATTGCAAACGATGGAATTGCGCGGCCTAGGTTCGAAATTCCTTCGACCGCTCGCTCCCCCTTGCGCGTGTGGCCGATGTATAGACCGGCCGGAATAGCCACCGCCGAAGCCAGACCAACCGACAGCCCTGACACCTGGATATGCTCAAAAAGACGCGCACCGATTGAACCGTCGCCGGACCAGTTGCCGGAGGTGGTGAGGTAATGAAAGGCATCGGATACAACTCCCATCTAGGGGTCCGTCTTTAGACTTGCCCAGGGAGTGAGCCGCGTTTCGGCGGCTCGGAACGCGGCCTCAGCAACCAGGGCCAGCATCACCGAAAGGCCCGCCCCGACGATAATCGGCGTTGAAAAGAATCGATCCAGGCCTTCCAAGATAAATTGGCCGAGCCCCCCTTTACCTACAAGAGCCGTGATTGTCACAAGCCCAATCGTGGTCACCGATGCAATGCGGATTCCCGCAAAGATCACGGGCAACGCCAAAGGAAGCTCAACTCTCCAGAGCAGTTGCCCGTTGTTGTAACCCATTCCTTTAGCGGCCTCGATCGAATCCGCCGGAACCGATCTAAGTCCGGCCACGATGTTTCGAATCAAGATCAGCAGCGTGTAGCCGACCAGCCCAATCTCGGCAGTCAGAGTTGTCAGGCCGGTATAGGGCGCGAGGAACGCAAACAGCGCGAGGCTGGGAATCGTATACAGCGCGCCGGCCACCCAGGTGATCGGCGGGTATGCCCTACGGTGCCTGTGCGCGTAAATCCCCAGGGGAAGCGAAATCGCCAGCCCGATGACAACCGCAATGACCGTCAGTTGCAAGTGTTGAACAAGGGCCAGTCCGATCTCACCCAGGTGGCGGCCAACCCACACCGGCTCAAATAGGGGCTCGTTCACGCTCTGCGCCAAAATCACGAAACTATTTGCTGGGTGATTTGCTCTAGCGTCAGCAAGCCTTTATGCCGCCCATCATCTCCCACGACCACAGCGACGTTGGTTCTAGAAGTCACTATCAAATCAAGGGCCTCGCGCAGCGAACTCGAATGGGTGATCTGTGGAGCATCGGCAGGAGCAACTCTGCCCTGAGCAACCTCAATGGATCCAACCTTGATCAGTCCGAGCCGCTTGAGACCTCTCTCGGGACCCACGAATTTCTCAACGAATGGATTCGCTGGCGCTCTCAAGATTTCTTCGGGAGATGCGTATTGTTCCAGAACCCCACCGACGTTAAGAATTGCGATTCGGTCCGCCATTTTGATGGCCTCGTCTATGTCATGGGTCACGAACACGATCGTCTTTTTTATGCGTTGCTGGATTTCTAAGAATTGGTCCTGTAAGCGTTCTCGCACTATCGGGTCAACTGCGCCGAATGGTTCGTCCATCAGCATGATCGGCGGATCGGCAGCCAGCGCCCTGGCCACGCCCACTCTTTGACGTTGTCCGCCTGACAGTTCGGCCGGGTACCGACTAAGCAGCGATTTTTCAAGCTGGAGCATGGCCGCCAGCTCCTCTGTCCGATCGTTAATTCTCGATTCCTCCCAGCCCGACAGGCTGGGGACTGTGCCGATGTTGTCGGCCACCGTTCGGTGAGGCATGAGCCCGATACTTTGGATCACGTAACCGATGCCGCGTCGAAGTTCGACCGGATCCTGAGTCATAATGTCGGTTCCGTTCACCAGGATTTCTCCAGAAGACCGCTCGACCAGCCGGTTAATCATTTTCATGGTCGTGGTTTTTCCGCATCCGGACGGCCCCACAAGCACCACCGTCTCGCCATCGGCGATTTCCAGCGATAGATCCTTAACGGCCGGCGGGTCGCTCGCGCCGAATCGCTTCGAGACGTGGTTTAGGGATATCAAGGCCCCCAACCCTATAATTGCGGCGTGAGTATTGCTTCTGTTCCTTGGGGAGGTGAAAACATGCCAAACCGTTGACTTGTTTTCTCCTCGCGCCCCGTCGGGGCGTTCCACGGCTATCCCAAAAGGCGACAGCCCAACCCAGGAAAGGAAGCAGTTAGTTATGCCGACAACCGAAAAGGTCCTGAAATCAATCCATAAGGTTTCACAGGACGTAATTGCCCCCGCTGCGGCCGGGGTAGATCGCAAGAGGGCGTTTCCTCAAACAAATCTCGATGCTCTGTCCAAAGCCGGCGCCTTTGGCTTGATGCTTGCCCCTTCATCGGGTGGCGCGGGTGGTGGCCTCGCCTCATTGGCAGATGCGTGCGAGTCCGTTGGCTCGGCTTGTTCCTCAACTGCGATGGTTTTGCTGATGCACTTAGTAACCACCGCCACTGTAGCCGCCGGCGGGGGCACGACGGCGAAGAAGGCGACCGGGCAGTTCGCAAAGGGCAAAGCGCTGGGCACTCTGGCCTTTAGCGAGAACGAAACAGGGGCCCACTTCTATGCTCCGGAACTAAAAGCCGTTCGGAGCAACGGCTCCGTGGTCGTCAATGGAAAAAAGAGTTTTGTCACTTCAGGCGGACAGGCCGACTACTACATGATCCTCGCCCAATCTGAAGTCGAAGGCGGCGCGGACGCTTACCTGATCGACAAAGCAACTGAGGGAATCAAGTTCAGCGGCAAGTGGCAGGGCCTTGGCATGGCGGGCAACTCGAGCATCGCGATGCAGCTTAGTAACGTTCAGCTCGGCCCCGAAGCGTTGGTCGGGGCGGAAGGCAAAGCTGGAGATCTGGTCTTCGGCGTCGTTGCGCCATTCTTCCTGGTGGGCCTGGCCGCAGTGAATGTGGGCATTGCCTCGGCCGCCATGGCCGCGGCGATAGACCACGCCGTCAATCGCCGGTACCCCGATGGAGGAAGCCTTACTGAGATTCAATACATTCAACACTTGATCGCCGACATGGACATGCGGACTCGAACCGCGCGGCTTTCGGTCGCCGAGGCCGCCCGGCTGGGCGACGCCGCCGACCCCGGCGCGCTCGTGCCGATCATGGAAGCAAAGGTTGTCGCCACCGAGGCTGCGGGCGCGGTCACCGAAGCGGCGTTAAAGGTGACCGGTGGCCGGGGCTACACCCCGGACCTTCCCGTTGAACGGCTTATGCGCGACGCCCACGCAGGCCAGGTAATGGCGCCGACCAATGCGGTTTTGCGAAACTGGATCGGCAAAGCCCTTGCCGGGCTTCCGGTGCCGTGATGGGAACCCAAGCACCCTTAATTGTGGGTGCCGTTGCTTACCACGAGCGGGTGGTGCCAATTTGGGAGAACTTCCGAGAGTACTTTGCCGGCAAGGACGCCCCCATCGATTACGTGTTGTATTCGAATTATGAACGCCTGGTCGAAGCATTGCTGTCGGGTCGAGTGGATGTGGCTTGGAACACAAACACAGCTTTCGTTAAGGCGCGTCATGCCTCGGTCCCCCTCGTAATCCTGGGCATGCGCGACATCGACACGGACTACGCGAGTGTCGTGGTGACTCGCCGTAGCGAGGGCTTCGAGAAAGCGCCGGAACTGGCCGGGAAAAGGCTTGCCCTTGGTAGCCGTGATTCCGGCCATGCCGCAATCCTTCCTTTGTATTACCTGTTGGGCGAAGGACTTGATGCGGTGGCCGACTGCGAGTTGATTCGTTTCGATACCGACCTAGGCAAGCACGGCGACACCGGTGACTCGGAGCTAAGGGTAGTGCGCGCGGTAGCCGAGTCAAGCGCCGACGCAGGCGCCCTGGGCGCTCCCACCTGGGCGCGCCTCAGGGCCGAGGCGACTCCCGCAACACAGGACCTGGAGGTTCAATGGAAAAGCCCCCTCTATTACCACTGCAATTTCACTGCGCTCGAATCGATCGATCAGGCTAGGGCGCAGAGGTGGCAAAAGGCCCTGCTCGATATGAGCTACGACGACCCCGCCCGGCGTCATGCCATGGATCTCGAAGGCGTCAAGCAATGGCACAAAGGCGATGAGTCGGGCTACCGAGCACTCGAGCTGGCAATGCAGGAGCAGGACTATCTTTGAGCAACACCGGACCGGATAAAGCCGCCCGCCGTGTCGAGGCGGGCAACCTGGAACTGGGCGGAGGCTTGGAGGCCCTGCTCTCGGCTGCGTTTGAAGGAACCGCACCGGGCCACGCAATAGATGTCGAGACCCCGTCAAAGGCAGTTGCTCTTGAAATTCCGGCGTGGGCCAGGGCGTCGGGCCATGCGGCCGACCGAGAGTGGAAAGAGGAATCTGAGGACGGAGTCCGTTTTGTCGTTCGTTTGAAACGCGGGAATTCAACCCGGGTTCTTGCCCCCGCACTTGCGCCGCGGGGCGAGGGGTTGCATCTTCGGTCCGGCGGAGATCTTCATACGGGCGATTTGCTTCGGGCCTTCAATGGGGCGATTCCCGCCGTTGCCGATCCAACCTACGGGCTTGTCCCGGTCGGCGCGGTTACCGAGGTCGGTGCCCCATCGTTTGATTGGCGACTAAACGATCACGACGACATGTGGGCTGAAGAAATCAGCGATTTAACCGAGCGGGCCACCGAGTTGCAGTGGGATGCCACAACCGACATTGACTGGGAAGCGGCCGCCGGACTGCCGGCCGATGTTGAAAGGGCCGTGGCCCAAGTTATGACATTCATTGCGCAAAACGAATATGCGGCGCTTTATGTGCCGGCGAAGTTCTTGCCCCAGGTGAATCCTGCCTTTGCCGATATTTTGATGTGGCTGGCATCGCACATCAACGACGAAGCCCGCCATATAGAAGTGTTCACCAAGCGAGCCCTGGTGGGCGGGGACCGGGGGTATGCCCTGGCCTCGACGCAACTGTCGCTCCACACTCTTCTAGAAGAAGACGATTTCAGCTCCGCCGCCCTGCTACTTAACGTCCTGGGGGAAGGTACTTTTCTGGACCTGCTGAACTTCATAGACGTTAACGCCCCCGACCAGGCAACCGCAATGTCCGCGCGTCTGGCTCACCGCGATGAGCAGCGCCACGTCCATTTTGGAATCTCTCACGTTCGTCGGACCATCAGGCTCGACCCGGACGCTGCTGCCGAACTGCAGGCCGCCGCCGAAGCCCGTGCGGCCAAGTTGATCAGCCTGTCGGGCATGAGCCCAATACTGATGGAATCTTTGACGATCCTGGCCGCAGGTTCCATGAACCCAAAGAACCTCTCAGTTGGCGCCGCGAAAGTCGCCGTCCTGACAAAGCAGATGGAAGTAAACCGAATCCGCCGCCTCAAAGCAGCAGGCTTCAACGAAAAAACCGCCCAGCACCTATCAGACCTGCACACGCCCAACCTGATGTAAGGGCTAAGAATCAGCCGCGCTTTGAGAAGTGGCTGAGAGGCACTAGCCTGCGGAGGGCGGTAGGAAGAACTCGATCTTTCTGCAGGTTGGACATTTGTGAA
>JBPCIX010000052.1:0-11076 GCA_051005875.1 Actinomycetota bacterium
CGGCCGCTCTAAAGAGCGCAATAAAAGCGGCGGCCGAGAAGGCCCAAGACCTAAGTCAGGGTTGAGCGAGCCCGCTGCTATCGGCCCTTTTTCTTCTCCAGCTTCTTCGCCTTCTTAGCCGCCTGAGCCGCATCATTCTTAGGCCGCTTCTTCTCTTTGGGTGGTGGTTGCTTGGCCATTAGCCCATTCTACCGTAGTGCCCTGACCACTAACGTTTGCGTGGTTTGGGCACTTAGCGGTCCACTTCTTGGAAGTTGAACGGGGAAACATTCAGCGTGCCGGCCGGGGGGTTGTCGAAGAAGCAATGATCGTTGTTGGCCGGACCCATCAACGTGAAGGCAGCGTCGCCGTTGACTTGCAGCTGCTTGGCGAAAAGGCTGCCGAGTATCTTTGCTCCGCCATTGACATGGACAAAACCATCGGGGGCGAATATTGCGCCGACAATGTCGAGGTTATTGTTCATGTGTAAATCTCCGCCTTCGACGACAATCAACAGCGAACGAGTCCCGCAATAGGCAGCGCCGTAGCCCACCAGATCTCCGGGGCCGAAGGTCACCGATCTACCGGTGTTTGTGCCGGGAGCACCCAGGTGAACGTAAAGGACTGCATTCGGATTCGACACGCCATTTAGGTTTGGCGAGCAGGCCGGTCCCGAAGAGCAGTTGTAGTAAGTTCCGGCGGCTTGGGCCGTTGCCTTTAACTCTGCGTACTGATTGGCCGGCAGGCCTCTCGGATCCACATAGCCATAGGTCTTCAGGGCGTTTTCATCAAAGTGGGACGTAGTCAAGTTGGGGTAACAGGCTGCGTTTAGGGCCGTGAGTGGCCCGCCCAACTTATCCTGATCGTACGGATAGGTCGCGTTGCAGACGCCTGGAATTGGGGGCTTGTGAATATTCTTGATCGAGGTGGATGAACAGCTGGCGTCGTTATTTCCGTTTGCGGTTGAGATCCATTTGGCGCTGTGAACCCCGGGCTTCAGCCCTGGATGCGCAAGATCGATGGCGCCGGAGAAAGTAACGCGGTCTCTTTTAAAGACGCAGCCCTTCGAAAACATGCTGATCGAGGCCACATCAACGTTTCCGCCGTGCTGCACGTAATCCTCGGCGAAAATGCCGATGGGGAACGAAAAGGGCTTCACGCTGACCTGGGTTGTGATGGTGCGGCTTGCGGGCCCGGCCCCCAGGGTTCCAACTGAAAAAATCTTGTAACTGCCGGTGGTGACACCAGCGTTTGGAGCGTAGCCCGCGAGGCGCTGAATCCAGACCCTGTACTGGCCGCCGCCGGTCAGGTTGACCACGTGGCCGCCCGATGCCGCCGACACGAAGTTGTAACCCCAGTCGTTGCCGCACAGCGCCGAGGCCGGGTTTGGGCCGTCGCACGTCAGGGTTGAAACTCCGTTGGTCCGCATGAAAGCCAAGGCCTGAGCAACGCCGGCCTCGGCAACGCCGAGCGCCCCGCCCGCTAGGCGATCGCGGCCCGAGTCTTGCTGGTTCGAAGTCGCGATGTTGAACATGACGGTGCCGAGCCCGGTAAGCACGACCATCATAAATAGAGCCATGATCATGGCCGAGCCTTGTTCGCTTCGTGTTTTGCGAAGTGGCCGGTGAATTGCTGGGTTCATTTTCAATTTCGGTTCCTTAGATCGACCTGGGTTCGGTATTGCTGCTGGCGCGGGGGATTCAGCACCGTTATGTCGATGATGATTTGATCGATCAAGGCTCGCTCCGAGTCCAGGGCCGAGTTGGGGGTCCCGGCGCCTGCCGGGCAAGGCGGACTGGTAGCCGTTTCAATTTCCAGCCAGGTCACCGTGCCGTCTGAGTTCGAGTCGCACCTGTAGTTGCTGCTGCGGTAAGAGAGCTTGAACGCGCTGACGTTGCCGGAAAGAATCGGCAAGGCAGCACTCATGGGGGTCTCAAGCAATAGCCGGCTGTTGGCCCGGTCGTAGTGATACGTGAGGACTTCGACATCGAAGGCCGGGTTGGTGTTGAAAGAGCCGTCGCCGTTGAAATCGACCTTGAACGTTATCGAAGTGTCGGCGTTCGGATTAAAGCCGGGTCCGTCGGGATTGATGACCGAGACAATTTCGGATGCTTGCCTTAACTCCCTCGACATGCGGTTCAGCACCAGCCGGGATTCTTCATTCAAGTCGGTGTTTTGGCGCACGGTTTTGAGGTTGGATGTTCCGCTCATCACGGTTGAAAACATAAGTGTCGTGATGATTGCAAAGATGAACAGAGTTACCAGCATCTCGACCAGAGTCACGCCGTCTTCTTCTTTCAACCGCTCCATTCGAAAAGCTCGAAAAGCCCTCATCGGCCGTCCTCGGCCAGGCAGGATACAACTCCGATGTCGATGTTCAAAGCGGACAAAGGATCGCTGGGCCTGGTGCCCTTGGTCGTTACATGCAGTGCGGCGTTAATGCCTGCGCTGACGGAATTGCCGCCGGCCGAAGCCGTCACGGCAGCCCCGGTGGTTACGTTCCATTCGTCAATGTAATCGGCCAGCGACGTCAGCCCGTTCACCAGGATCAACGCCGGGTCGGGAAGAGTTCCCGGTAGGAGATTTGTGAAATTGGGCAGCGTTTGATATCCAAGCGGTGTGTAGTACTTGACCTGAACGTCGTAGCTTGAGGTTGTCCCTGTTGTGGAAGTCCCGGTTGTTTTGCAAACCAGGCTGGTGTCTCCCAAAGTGACCTGGATCAGCCCGGCCGGTGCGAAGGTGGTGGACAGCAAATTGACGGTCAGGCCCGAAGCCTTTGCGCCCGATTCGGCGTAGTGCCCTGCTCCGGCTGCCGACTTCACGTAGGTTTGGCCGATGGCTGCAGTTCCCCCGGCTTGCACCGGAGCGCCCGACAGAAGCGGCAGGCCAAGCAGGGTCCCGGCAGGGCCATTGGTGAAGTTAAAGCTGCCGGCCGCCCCCAGCAGCCTTCCCGTGGAGTAGTTGGTTCCGGGGTTCGTTTCGGGAACTGAGGGCTGGTCGGCGACTATATCCGCGGTTACGTTGCTTACATCGCTTGCCCCAAGGCTTGCTGCTACAAAGCCGGGTGAGCCAGCGGAGAGGGAAATTGAGCCGCCGCTTCCGCCCGACGACGCGCCGCCGCCGGGCGCCGAATCGGTAGCCCAGGCCCCGTCAACCCTGGTCCCGGGGACCAGAGCGGCGAAACCGCCCTGGGCGTGAGTTGAAGCGTTGCCCGCGTTCGAGATACTGCCGGAAGAGCGGGACATGCCGCCTTCGGCTTGGATTTGCACGGCGCCGGTTGAATCGAGGGCGCTGGTTACCCTAATGGCCGTCGCTTGGGCTTGCAGCACCAGCGCGGTCGGCTGCGAAGCAGCATCGCCCATTTGCGTAAACACAACGTACTTCTTGGGGGTTGCGCCGATATTCCATTTTGTTATCAATGTGACTCCCAGAAGTCCCGATGGCGGCTGGTCGTAAGTGGAACTCTGCGAGTTATAGGTAACGGGAAAGTTCGCGGCGCCGAGTGGAACCAGGTTCCGGGAAAGGTCTAGGAACTGGGTGATTACAACTTGCGAAAACAGACCATTTTGAAAGTTGGGGACCGGGCTGATGACGTAGCGATAGAAAGGCGCATTAATTCCCGCTGCAACTTCGTCTGCGCTTCGCCCTACGTTCGATGCAACGAATCCACCCGTCGAGGTTGAGGTAGCGGCGAATACGACCGACCGGTAATAGGTGTCAAGCAGGTCTTTGTAATCGCACCCAAGCGCTGTGCTGCTGTTGGTGGGACTGGTCCAGCAGCCGGCAGGAGCTGTGTTGGTCGTGGAAGTTGCGTGGTAGGGAAGGTTGCGCATCAACTCGAACCGCTCCTGCGCGACGTTCTTGGCTTGGGTTTCGAACCTCGACGACAGGCTTGAGCGCAGGCCTGAAATAAACAAGGGAACCACCCCGATGGTCACAATCGCGAGAATGGTTAAGGCGGCCAGCACTTCAATCAGCGAAAATCCTTCATCGGCTTTCAACCTGTTCATGGTCCAAAATTGCTTTCTCATGGCGAGGTGCACGGGTTCGCCAACGTGGGGTCGGCGCAGTAAGAGACTCGTGAGGTCAAGGCATTGATGAATACGCCTCGCTCGGCATTGTTGTCCAATCTTTTGACTCCCACCGAGCCGGATGTTGCGGTCCCCTTGGCGAAAAAGTCGCAGGTGCCGGGTGCAGCTGAAGCGACGAAGCCATGGGGTGGGGTGGTTACGAATGCGAGTCCGCCGGGCAGGTTGTAGGTCCGGGCGAGACCGGCCGGCCCCCAGATCTCAAGCCTGGTCGCGGTGAACCGGCACTCCCATGTGCGGGCTTCAGTCACGGCTTTTACCTGGGCGTTTCTGAGCAGCGCCACCGTCTCGCGAGCCGCGCCCCGGTGGGCGCTCGACTTGCTGTAAGCGAGCAGCGCCGTCATAGACATTGCGCTTATCAGCCCGATTATCACAATGACGACCAGTAGCTCGATCAGAGTGAAGCCGGCATCGCCTCGAAGGCTGGACTGCGGGCTGCTGGTTGATTCGCAACGATTCATATCGCCTTTCCGGCATTTGCTGTTGAGTACACCTGCTGTTTATTAAAGGGGGATACCTGGGTTTCATCGGCAGATTCGCCGCCAGACTGGAGTAAAACAAGGCCCCCAATTGGGGGCCTTGTTTTACGTTGGTGATTACCCGTGGTTTATGGACACGCTCCTGCCACCGGAGCCCCTACTGTGCTGTCGAACCTCCAGGCCTCGCCGAGCTGGACGTGGGCTGCGTCGAGGCAGTAACCTGCGCCTACCAGCTTAGGTGTGATGGTAACGCCGACGCTGGGGGTGAAGCCTTCAGCCACCAGGTCGTCCCTGACCGCCGTGTAGCTGCCGTTGTTGGCGGTGGCGTACGACTCTTCCGCGGTAGCGGCGTTCTTTAGCGACGACTGGCTTTGGGCCCTCCAGCCCTTTTTACGTTGCTGCAAGAAGACTGGAATTGCAATTGCCGCCAAGATGGCGATGATGAGGACTACGACCAGAAGCTCGATAAGGGTGAATCCCTTGTCTTCCGCCTTGAGACGCTCGTGGAACTTCACGAACATTTGAAACCACCGTCCTTTCTGTATCAGGTGTTTGGTAATGGTGGTATCGGCATCGCGGTCGGAACCTTTATCCCAAAAACGGGGGAAGGCGGAGCGTTAGTCACCCCCAGTTCATTAAACTGTCCTTCGATGGGGAGCTTTTAGTGAGAAGTCCGTACGACCTGCGTGGCAAACGTGTGTGGATAGCCGGACATACAGGACTTGTCGGCTCCGCACTGTTGCGGCGGCTGACCCATGAAGCTGTTTCGGAAATCATTACGGCCTCTTCGAGCGAGGTCGATTTGCGACGGCAGGATGCCACCGAGGCGTTTGTGGCGAAGACTCGCCCACAAGTTGTGCTGATGGCGGCCGGCACCGTCGGCGGAATCAAAGCCAACATGTCCGCACAGGCAGAGTTCACATACGACAATTTGATGATCGCGGCCAATACCATTGAGGCGGCGCGGCATGCCAGCGTGGAAAAATTTGTGTTGCTGGGGTCATCATGCATCTATCCAAGGAACGCCCCTCAGCCAATTGCTGAAGATGCCCTGCTTACGGGACCACTTGAGCCGACGAATGAAGGCTACGCGGTAGCGAAAATCGCAGCGCTTCAGCTCGGGAAGATGTATCGCCGCCAGTACGGGATGGACGCCATCTCGCTCATGCCGACCAATCTTTATGGCCCCAACGACAACTTCGACCGGGAAACGAGCCATGTCCTTCCTGCTCTGCTCGGCAAAATTGCGGAAGCAAAACGAAGCAATGCGCCCTCGGTGCAGATATGGGGCAGCGGAAGGCCCCGGCGGGAATTCCTCCACGTTGATGATCTGGCCGACGCTGCGATTTTCGCTTTGAAAAACTACGACGGTGAACAGCATTTGAACGTCGGAAGCGGTCAAGAGGTTTCGATCCGGGAGTTGGCGGAACTGATTGCGGAGATATCGGGCTGGCAGGGCGAGTTCGTGTATGACGCGTCGGTGCCTGACGGCACGCCGCGAAAGCTCCTGGACGTTTCTCGCCTGAGCGCACTCGGGTGGACGCCCCAAATAGGTTTGAGGCAGGGGCTCGAGGCGACCTATCGTTCGATGGCTGTAGGCACTTGATCGATCTTCCGGTCGCCCGCTTTATGTTGGAGCATCGAAGCCCCGGCGTAACCCAGTTCATGGCGGCCTTTACGCATCTCGGCGACGCTGCCTTTGTCTTTCCGGTGGCGTTGCTCGTCGCCCTGTTGGTCGTCTGGAAGCTAAAATCCATCCAGGCCGCCACATTCTTGCTGGCTGCAGTCGGAGGAGGGACCGCCCTAGCCCGCCTCTTAAAGCTCTTGCTGCATCGAGCCAGGCCGTCCGACCCTCTGGTCATGGCTACGGGTTACTCGTTTCCTTCTACTCATGTGGTAGCGGCGGTCACATTATCCTGCGGGATTGCCTTCATTTTGTCGAGGCGCGCCATCCCACGCCTGGTTAAGAGCCTCGCCTGGATCATCGCGGTTTCGGTGTCCGCCCTTATGGCTGTCAGCCGTGTTTATCTGGGCGTGCATTGGACTTCCGACGTTATTGGAGGAGCGGCTATGGGGGCGGTCTGGTTGGCCGCCTGTGCCGGAGCGTGGCTTGCATGGGAGAGATTCGGCGACTCCGAGCCTCATCGAGCCGTAAGGCGGCACGTCGCCGGAAAATCTCTGAAGTGGGCGATCCTGGCTTTCTCTCTGGGGCTGCTTGCCCACCTGGTGCTGCTCGGGTTACCGGGAATCAGGGAATCCGCATCGGCCCTGGGCAACTTGCACCCGGCTTTGTTGATTGCTGCTTTGGCTTGCGAAATAGCGGCCAACGGCTGCCTCGCTCAGGTTTATCGCGAATGCCTCAGGGCTCTGGGCAAAGACGTCGGCTACCGCGAATCGCTGAGAATATCGATGGGGTCATTCACAGTGGGCAGAGCCTTGCCCGGTGGCGGAGCGGCTGCCGGAGTTTATGCGGTCCGGGGATTCACCGCTGCGGGGGTAGGGCCCTCGACCGCGGCGACCTCCGTTTTGACCGAGGGGCTGGTGACAATGGCTGTGCTCGGCGTTCTTGTGTTTGTGGGATCGATCGCATCGTTGTTTCGGGGCGACCTGCCGCCGGGCTATTTGATCACCATCTCGTTGGTTCTGGCTCTATTCGCAGCCGCGGGACTGGTTGCAGTCAAGGTCCTACGATCATCGGCTCTTAGGGTAAAGGTGTTCACCTGGGGGGAATCGATGCTCCGCCATGCAGGAAGCACTCTGAAGCTCGAGGCTCCGCGGCGATTTATTGACGAGGTGGCGCATGACCTTCCACCCATTCCCCGGCTGCTTCGGGCGAGCGCCTGGTCGGCGGTGAACTGGCTGCTTGACGCCGCCGCTCTGTGGCTGTTGTTCCTCGGATTTGGCTTTCGGATGCACATAGGCGTTTTAATGGTGGGGTATGGAGTGGCCAACCTCATCTCCGCCTTCCCGGTGACGCCCGGGGGCCTCGGGCTTGTTGAGGCAGGTCTGGTGGGCACCTACACGGCCTTCGACGTTCCCGCCGGAGTGGCGGTTGTCGCTGTGTTGGGCTACCGGCTGATCAGCTACTGGCTTCCGGTTTTAGCCGGGATACCAGCCTATCTAAAGGGCGCCGGGCGAAGGGACGCCCCGGTCACGGGCGATCGAAGGGCCGAGCTTGCCTCGAATTCTTCCGGCGCCGACGCTTGATCGAGTCATCTTCCGGACCGATAGCCCTCATGGGCGGTCTTGAACACCGCAGCGGCAGCGAAGTCATCGGCGAGAGGTTGATTGAGCAGGCCGGAGGCCAAAATCCCCTGGTTGCCATCGTCCCCGTTGCGTCCAGCCCCAAGAAGCGCCCTGAGGCGGTCGAAATGGCTCGCCATTATTGGGGGGGCCTTGGGGCGTCGGTTGAGATCGTGCTGCCCGGGGGCGCGGCTGCAAGGGCCGGCCAGGTACTCGATCAGGCGTCCATCATCATGCTGACGGGGGGCATTCCCGATCGGATCCACGTTGCCCTCTCAGGCACCGCTTTGTGGCAGCGGATCCTCGGCCGCTGGCGGCAGGGGGCCTTGCTGGCCGGGTCGTCGGCCGGGGCTATTGAGCTGTTCGAGTGGCGTCTTAAATTGAGCGCTCCCCGTCCCTTTTCATTGATTCGGGGCCTCGGTCCGATGAAAAATTTCATCACCGTGCCCCACTACAACGCCTACGGTATTCATCGCTGGGCGACCAGGATCGGCCGCCGGTTCAGTAATGTGGGCCTGCTCGGCCTCGACGAGAAAACGAGCCTAATCGGCCGCGCCGGCGCCTTCGCGGTGTTTGGCCAGGGCGCTGTGACGGTCATCAAAGACGGAACACGCCTGGTTTACCCGGCAGGCTCCGAGCTGAGTCTGGAAATTGGTTCCGCCTAGGCGGGTAGCGTAATTAAGCGTAATTAACGGATGAGGTCGAAGACCTTAAACATCGGGAGGTAGAGCGAGATAACCATACCGCCGATTATTCCACCCAGAATAGCGATCATTACCGGCTCCAGCAAAGAGGTGAGGGACTCAGTGGTGGACTCGACTTCTTGCTCGTAAAAGTCGCCGATCTTGTCTAGCATGACGTCCACCTCACCGGTGTCTTCGCCCACTGCAATCATCTGAACCACCATCGGAGGAAAGACTGGGTGAGCCTTAAGGGGTCCTGCGATGCTTTGACCTTCTCTGACGCTGTTCTTCACGTCCAGCGCGGCGCGGCCGACCATTCGATTCCCTGCGGTTTCAGATGTGATTTCCAAAGCTTGCAGCACCGGCACTCCGCTTCGTAGCAAAAGAGCAAGAGTTCGCGAAAAACGCGAGAGCGCGATTTTCGAGAACAATTCGCCGAAGACCGGCAGTTTGAGTTTGATCCGGTCCGACTGGTAGGTGAATTCTTCGCTTCGCGCCCTGGCCTTCTTGTAGGCGAAAAAGGTGCCCACGGCGACTACTACAGTGAGCGGAATGAACAGCGCCGCCCCCCTGCTCAGGAACACAAGGATCTTGGTAGGTACCGGAAGTTCGCCACCCAGATCGTCGAACATCTTTGCAAATGTGGGGACAATGAAGATCAGCATTATCGTGACCAACACAATTGCGATACCAAAGACCACGACCGGGTAGGTCATGGCCGACTTGATCTTTTGACGAAGCTTGTAGTCCTTTTCGAAGCTTTCGGCGACTCTCAGCAGAACGGTTTCGAGCTGCCCGCCAGTTTCGCCGGCTTTTACCAGCGAGATGTAGAGCTTGTTAAATATCTTTGGATACTTTGCCATCGCCACCGAGAGGCTGGCGCCTTGTTCGACATCGCCTTTCACAAGTTTGATGGTCTCTGCGAGTTTTTTGTTGTCCGTCTGCTCGGAAAGTATCGTCAACGACCGAAGAAGCGAGAGCCCGGCCGAAATCATCGTCGCGAACTGGCGCGAGAAGAGGGCGAGGTCCTTGAGCTTTACCCTTTCGGGCAGCAGGTGTATTTCCCGGCGCAGCTTGTTGGCGGGGGCCGGGCGGATGTCGAGAGGGATGAGGCGCTCGGCGTTTAGGCGCACGGCGACGGCTGCACCCGATTCGGCCTCCATGGTGCCCTCGATAACAGCGCCATTGGGGTCTCTGACCCGATATGCAAATGCGGTTGGCATGTGTAACGTTTCGGCAGGAATTCGGCTCGGCTTGATAGCGATTCGCACTGAACGACCCCGCGATGGGCCGAAAACAGTGATGTGTATAATCACGTTTGAGGGGTGAGTGAACTGGCGAACAAGAATGTGACTTCAGAATTCTTGACGGTGACCGAGGTCGCCAAGCTGATGCGCGTGTCCAATATGACCGTTTACAGGCTAATCAAGTCTGGATCGCTTAGGGCTGTTCAGGTAGGCAACCGCTACCGGGTTCGGGAATCAGATGTCCATCAATATCTGGACGACCATTACGTAAAAGCGGTTTGAGCCTCCATTAGGGATCCTGGGTGACGCGCGTAACCCAGGATGAAATGATCGAAAGGTTACTGGCTTCGCGCGGCACGATTGCGCTGTTGGGGGGTGTCGATACCGGGAAAACCAGCTTCGGCCTCAATTTAGCCGCAGCGGCCCGCGCTGAGGGAATTTCCACCGCCTATGTCGATGCCGATGTGAGTCGCTCAACCGTGGGCCCACCGACCTGCGTGGGCTTGAAATTCTGCGACGAGCTGAGTGTTATCGACGCCGAAACGGTCAGTAAGGCCGACGAACTCGGCTTCGTGGGCTCCACTTCCCCTGAGGGCCACCTCTTGCCGCTCGTTGCTTCGACACACCGCCTTGTGGTGCATGCTCGTAAATTCGGCTGCGAGATGATCATCATCGACACCAGCGCCCTTATATCGGGCGTCGCCGCAGAGCTGTTGAAGTACTACAAACTTGAATTGACCCAGCCCGATTGCGTAATCGGCTTCCAAAGGGGCGAGGAGCTTCAGCCGATCCTGGGGGTCGTCAGTCGCTTTTTTCCGGCTGAGGTCACTGCGCTCAAGGTGAGCCGAGCGGTGGTGGAAAGAAGCGCCGAAGAACGCCTGGCGGCTAGAGAGAGTAGTCTTGCATCGTACTTTCAGCCGCCGTTGTCTCGCTGGCGGGTGAAGCCCACGGTATTCATGCCGTCGATCCCGCCGGAAACCGACTTATCGCTGCTGGACGGGATGGTGGTGGGATTGGAAACTGGGTCAGAATTTTGTGCCGGAATCGGCCTGCTAGAGTACGAGTCGGAAGAGAACGTTCTTCGGATGGTGTCCTCGGTGACCGATGGGGCAAAAGGGCTTAGGCTCGGGTCGGTCAGAATTTCAACAGAGGGCAAGCTGCTGGGCCGGGTCACCCTGCCCGATCTGCTCGCCAACTAGCCGCCTACCTCGGCTTTTTGGAACTCTACGACAAGAAGGAAATAGCTGAATGTCATCGGTTGTAAAAAAGCGAAGAAAAAAGATGCGTAAGAAAAAGCATCGGAAGATGCTGAAAAAAACACGCTGGCAGCGCCGCCAACAAGGCAAGTAGCCGGGGA
>JBPCIX010000053.1:0-14815 GCA_051005875.1 Actinomycetota bacterium
CGGAAAGCATAACCAAGGGCACCGTCCCCCCCGGGGCCCTGGTTCCTAAACAGGAGCCGGTTAAAACCGGCTCCTGTTTTACGTTTGGGGGCCCTTTTGTGCCTTGCCGGGGACTTTCTTCGCCTCAACGGGCGCCTTTTTCGCCTTCCGAGCCGGTGCCTTCGTCGCCTTCCTAGAGGGGGCCACTCGAGGAGGTTCGCTGTCGGCCTTGGGGAAGTGAGGTGGCCAGGGGGCGTCGCCGAAACCCTTTTCTTCGTCTTCGCGAGCCAATTCCAAAAGCGAGGCCAAGCTGCCGGCCGACTCATCAATCGATTCAGCAGGATCGCCTACTTCGGTGAATCGGGCAGGGACCGTTTTGACCGTAAACGCGGCCGGGTCCACGCCGGGCACCTCGTCCCAGTTCAGCGGGCATGAAACCCGGGCATCGGGGACCGGGCGCACCGAGTAAGCCGAGGCGACCGTCCGGTCGCGGGCATTCTGGTTGTAATCCAGGAACACTCCGTGGCGCTGCTCCTTCCACCAAGCGGTCGTCGAAATTTCAGGTACCCGGCGCTCAACTTCTCGGGCCAGAGCCAGCGCCGCCCTGCGCACTTCGGTGAAGCCCCACTTGGGCTCGATTCGCACATTAATGTGAATCCCCCTCGACCCTGACGTTTTGGGAAACCCCTCCAGCCCATGCTCTCGAAGGACATCCCCGGCCACCAGGCAGACTTCCCGAACAGCTGAAAATGCAACGCCGGGGCCGGGATCGAGGTCAACTCGCAGTTCATCGGGACGATCCAGGTCGGCGCGCCGAACCGGCCAGGGATTTAGATCAATACAGCCAAGGTTGATCGCCCAAATTAGATGCGCGGTGTCAACGATTACCATGAACTCCGCGCTGCGACCGCTGGGGAAAGTCACTACTGCGGTCTCGATCCAGTCCGGACGGTGAGCGGGCACCCTTTTTTGAAAGAAGAATTCACCCTGGGCGCCGTTGGGGTACCTTTTCAGCGAGCCCGGACGGTCAAAGCACCCCCCTAACGCCCCACCGGCGACTGCCACGTAATACTCGGCCAGTTGCACCTTGGTGAGGCCAATCTCCGGAAAAAATATCTTGTCTGGATTTGAAACAGTGACCTCGCGCCCATCCAGTTCGAAAGTCTTCCCCGCCATTACTTTGATACCTCTACTTTTGACACCTCTACTTTGATACTTCGGACAAAACCGAAAGCGGAATCCACGCCCAGTCCGGGCGATGAGCCATCTCATAGCCCACCTCGTAGACGGCCTTGTCCAACTCGTAGGCCCTCAACACAAGATCGAAAGAAGCAGCTTCAGCCGGCAGAAGGCCCCGGCCCGAATGACTCGAGTGAACGAAGGACACATACCCATCCAAGAAAGCCTTCCGATTTCGCTCCACCCAGGCGTTTGCCAAATCCAGAGAGTTCCCGCGCACGTCGCCTGATGGGAAGTGCGCAAAATCCGCCCTCTCCGGCGCAGGCCAAGCCGAGGCGCTTTCTCCCCAAACAGTGAGGGCGGCATAGTTAAAGGAGCGGAGCATCCCAGCTACGTCCTTAAGAGGAGAAGACGTCAACGTGCGCTCCTCCGGCGGCCGCGACGGCTCCCCCTCGAAATCAAGAATGTACCAACCGGCATCCGCCCTCACCACTTGTCCAAGGTGATAGTCACCGTGAGTCCTGATCGCGGGCCCGGCCTCCGGCAGCTTTCGCAGGTCATCGAAAACCTCTGCGATTGCCCGCTTGTCCAATTTGGGATGGGAAATTCGTTCTAATTGTTTGTCCATCAAATCGGCCCAGGCAGCCGGGCCGCCATTCTCGATTCCAAATGCCTTACCCAGGGCGACATGCATCTCGGCGGTAGTCCTGCCCAACCTTTCCGCCTCGGCACGAAAATCTCCTCCCGCTTCAGCCGGGTCCCCACCGTGCCCGTAAAGATCCCTAATCGACGTGACTGCCAGGGCCCTTCCCTCCGCGCCTCCTGCGAGGAATCTCTGGATTAGACCCAGGTCGAATTCGTCGGTTCGCCATTCGGCGACCATGGCCGCCATACGGTCGAAACCCACGTCGGTCAGGGCCTTGGTCATCTCGAGCTCAAGGCTGCGCCCCCTGACGAGGCGGCGAAAAACCTTTAGAACCAGCCGCTCATCAAAAACCAGCGACGTATGACTTTGCTCGGCACCCATCGCCCGGACAGCGCTCACCTTTCCGGCCGACTTCGGGGCCAGCATCTCGAACAACGCGATGGCCAACTCGGGGTCGGTAAGGGCATCGTAAGCCCAGCAGGGGCCCTGGGGCGAATCAAATTCGCCCACCACCACCGCCGGGTCGCCGTTTAGGCCAACAAGCGCTGATCCGGCGGGCCTAAGGCCCACCAGGAATTGATATTCCTCGGACATGTCCGATACCGGCTCGGCCTCAAGCTCAACTCGAAGGAGCGCCGGGGGCTGACTGCGGAGGACCTCCACGCGCCGGGCACGAACCCTGACCGGCGCTCGGCCTTGTTGAGCAAACCAACGCTGCCCCGGCAGAAATTGCCCCAAGGCGGCTTCGAGTTTCGCCTGATCAATCATCGACCAGTTGGAACCAGTAAAAACCATGCTCCCCCAATGTCATCAAGTAAGGGAGCTCGCCGATCTTTGGAAACGGGATCCTTCCGGAAAGCTCCAGTGGAGTTTTACCCGCGAAGCGGGGTAACGACAGCTCCACCGGCTGGGGGAACCGGCTGAGATTGTTCACGCAAAGCACTATGTCGTCTTCTGATTCTCGAACAAAAGCGAGAACCGAGGGATTCTCGGCGGTTAGAATTTCTATCGAACCAACTCCAAAGACCGGGTGGTCGCGCCGGACTTGGATCAAGCGTTGCAGCCACCTCAAAAAGGAGCTTGGATTGCGCATTTCGGATTCGACATTGACTGCCTGGTAGCCATAAACCGGATCCATCTGGGGCGGCAGGTACAGCTGGGCGAAATCAGCCTTACTAAAACCACCGTTGCGGTCGGGCGCCCATTGCATGGGTGTGCGAACTCCGTCACGGTCACCAAGAAAGATGTTGTCGCCCATTCCAATTTCATCGCCGTAATACAGAATTGGGCTCCCCGGCAAGCTAAAGAGCAGCGCATGGAAGAGTTCGGCGGAGCGCAGATTATTTTCAAGCAAGGGGGCCAATCTGCGGCGAATCCCTATGTTGACTTTCATGAGCGGATCTCGCGCGTACTCGGAGTACATATAGTCGCGCTCTTCGTCGGTGACCATTTCGAGGGTCAACTCGTCGTGGTTGCGTAGGAAAATTCCCCACTGCGCCCCTGCAGGTATGGAGGGGGTCTGTGCCAGAATTTCTGTGATCGGATATCTCTGCTCCCGGCGGAGCGCCATGAACATGCGCGGCATCAAGGGAAAGTGAAAACACATGTGGCACTCGTCGCCGTCGCCGAAGTAGTCGACCACATCGGATGGCCATTGGTTGGCCTCTGCAATCAACACTTTGCCCGTATACGACGCATCTATTTCCTTGCGGACACGCTTTAGATAGTCATGGGACTCAGGCAAGTTCTCGCAGTTGGTTCCGTCGCGCTCGAACAAATAAGGGACGGCGTCGAGCCTAAAGCCGTCCAGCCCGATATCCAGCCAGAAGCGCACTACGCCGAGCATGGCTTCTTGCACTTCAGGGTTGCGGTAGTTCAGATCGGGTTGATGACCAAAAAAACGGTGCCAGTAATACTGTCCACGCTGCTGGTCCCAGGTCCAATTGGACCTTTCAGTGTCGACGAAGATAATGCGAGCTTCCGGCCACTTGAGGTCGTCGTCGTTCCAGACATACCAGTCTGCCTTGGGGTTGTCGGCCGACGCACGTGATTCCTGGAACCATGGGTGAGCATCGCTGGTGTGATTCATGACCAGGTCCGCAATGATTCGGATCCCGCGCTTATGGGCCTGTTCGACCAACTCCATCACGTCGGACAGGTCCCCATACTCAGGCAAAACGGTGAAGAAGTCGCTGATGTCGTACCCACCGTCGCGCATGGGTGACTGATAAAACGGCAGTAACCACATACAGTCAACGCCAAGCCAGGCCAAGTAGTCCAACTTCTCAATTAGCCCGCGAATGTCGCCTGTGCCGTCCTGGTTGGCGTCGAAAAAACCTCTGATGAGCACCGAATAGAAAACGGCGCGCTGAAACCAATGGTCGTCACTTGCCAGCAGGTCAATTGGATCGTTCACGGCGCCGCTCTGAGCCAGAAGATGGAAGCTGGGTTCACCTCGGGGTCGAGCTTCACTGTGGCGCGGGAGCCCTCCCAGGTAACCCAGTCCCCTGGGCCCGCGAGTTCATCGAAGGCTTTTACGCCGCCGGCCAGTCCCAGCTCCTCGAGATTTAACTGGACTGAGGCTTCTTGAATTTCCTTTGGATCCAAATTGACGACAACCAGCACAACATCGTCGCCGGCCCTTTTTGAATAGGCAAGTACCTGAGCACTGTCGGTCTCATGGAATTTGATGTTCGTCAGGCGCCGCAAACTTGGGTGCTTGGCCCTGGTCTCATTTACTCGGGTTATGTAGGCAGTCAGGTTGCCGGTGGCATTCCAGTCTCTTTTCTTGATCTCATACTTTTCGGAGTGAAGGTAATCTTCCCCCGCTTCAGCGTCGGGGGAAGCGGGCTCGTTTTCACAAAGTTCATACCCGTTATAAATCCCGTACGACGGGCTCATGGTTGAGGCCAACACAAGTCGCTGTTTAAAGGCGGCAGGACTACCGTGTATCAGCGGCCCACTCAAAATATCCGGCGTGTTGGGCCACAGGCTCGGGCGCATGTAGTCAGAGGTTCTGCCGGTAGTAACCGAGGTGATGTAATCGGTCAACTCCTGCTTTGCCACACGCCACGTGAAGTAGGTGTACGTCTGGCTGAATCCGACCTCGGCGAGCTTGGCCATCATGCGCGGTTGCGTAAACGCCTCAGCCAGAAATATCACATCGGGATGGGCGGAGTGGATGGCGTTGATCAGCCACTGCCAGAAAGGAAGCGGCTTTGTATGGGGGTTGTCCACCCGAAAAATCTTGATTCCGTGGCCAATCCAAAAATCGAGGATCTGCCTGCAGGCTTCCCACAACGGCATCTGTTCTTCCATCGGGAAGAGCTTCAACGGGTAAATATCCTGGTACTTCTTGGGTGGATTTTCGGCGTACATGATTGTGCCGTCGGGGCGATGGTTGAACCATTCGGGATGCTCCTTTAGCCACGGATGATCCGCCGAGCATTGCAGGGCGTAGTCCATCGCGATTTCCATTCCGAGAATGCCGGCCTTTTCAACCAGCCGGTCAAAATCCTCAAACGTGCCGAGTTGCGGATTTATGGCCGTATGGCCTCCCTCGTCGGACCCGATAGCCCAAGGGCTGCCCGGATCATTCGGACCGGCTTCCAACGAATTGTCGCGCCCCTTGCGATGTGCGACCCCGATTGGATGGATCGGCGCCAGATAGAGGATGTCGAACCCCATTTCGGCCACAGATTCGATTCGTTTAGTCACCCCTTGCAGGCCGCCCTCGGAGCGTGGAAATAGTTCATACCAAGCACCGGTTCGAGCACGCTCGCGATCCACCCACAACTTAAAGACAGGTGAGACGCTCAGATCAGAGCGCTCGGGAATCCGCCCGAACACGGCGGCGATGCCCTCGTCGGTCAATGTGGCGACTCTGGCCTCGATGGGCAAACTGAGGTTGCGAACTTTCGCCAAGGCATCCGACAGCAAGGCTTTGTCTTCGCGGTCCGCATGCGGCATTCTTCCCTGGACAATTTGCGCCCCTTCCTCAAGCTCGAGAGCGACATCTTGGCCGGCGCCGTGCTTCAGCTTCATTTCGACCACCCAACTGGAGTAACTGTCGGTCCAGGCCTCGATTACAAACTCGTGCAAGCCAAGGTCCACAGGTTCGATCGTGGCCCACCACCGATCTGCACGGCCGACGGTCATCGCCGCGTGCCGCCAGTCGGATCCCTCTGAGCGCCATTTCACCAGCGCGGCGAGCAAGTCGTGGCCCTCACGGTAGATGTCGGCCGCCACCGCGGCAGGCTCACCGGCGACCGTCTTCGCAGGAAAGTCGCCGCCCGGCGTGGACGGACGGATATTCTCGATTACAATTCGCCCGATCATGACCTTTTCCTTAATATGAGTAGCAATAACGTCCAGGGGCCCGATTCCGAATCAGATGCCACTCTAAAGCTCCAAGACCGGCTTCCTGAGCCGCTAAAACCTCTTCTTCCCATAGCCCTTAATCTCAGATGGTGCTGGGACGAGGACTCCCAAGACCTATTCCGCCAAATTAGCCCGCTGGAATGGAAAGCCTCCGACCGTAATCCCATGGCCCTCCTATCTCACGCTTCCCCGGCAAGGCTCCTGGAACTGGCGGCCAGTCCTGATTATCTAGAGTCGGTCGCCAAGGTGCAGAGCAGTCTTGAACAATATCTCTCATCGCCCGCATGGTTCCAATCTCAGACGAATTCACTACGATCCGTCGCCTATTTTTCCCCCGAGTTTGGAGTGTGCGAAGCGCTTCCGCAATATTCTGGCGGCCTGGGCGTGCTCGCCGGTGACCATTTGAAGGCAGCGAGCGATCTCGGATTTCCGCTGGTTGCGATAGGCCTGTTGTACGGCTACGGTTTTTTCCGACAAAGCCTGGACGCCAACGGTTGGCAGCAGGAAAGCAGCTTGAAGTTCGACGCAGCTACGACACCGGTTCGACTGGTCGAGGGAGCCGAGGTGGAAATCGATCTGGCCGGAGACCCGGTTGTCGCCCGGATATGGCGCGCCGATGTTGGCAGGGTCCGGCTTTACCTTCTTGACACCGACTTTGACCGCAACAGCCCCGAGGGGCGGGCCATAACCGACCATTTGTACGGGGGAGACAAAGAGCACCGGGTACGCCAGGAAATTGTGCTCGGCGTCGGCGGGATGCGGGCCTTACAGCAACTTGGTGAGAGCTGTGAGATTTTCCACATGAACGAAGGGCACGCGGGATTCTTGGCCCTTGAGCGGATCCGCCAATTTATAGCCGGTGGGTTGTCTTTCGACGAGGCCCGACAGGCAGTAAAGGCAACCAGCGGTTTCACCACCCACACCTCCGTGTCGGCAGGTATCGACCTGTTCCCGCGCGACCTCATGGAGAAGTACTTCAGCGGCTGGGTTAAGGAGTGCGGAATCGAGCTAAGTGACCTCCTTGCGCTCGGAAACGATCCCAGTACCGGCGCGGACGCTCCGTTCAACATGGCAATGATGTGTCTTCGGCTTGCAGGGCGGTCGGTTGGAGTTTCTAAACTTCACGGGCACGTGAGCCGAGAGATATTTCACTCTCTATGGCCGGACCGGCAACAAGAAGATGTTCCCATCGGATCGGTCACCAACGGCGTGCACGCCCGCACTTGGGCTTCCCCCTCATTTGAGCGAATATTCGAGCGCGAGCTAGGCCCGAACTGGGATGACGCCAGCCAAGATCGTTGGGACCAGCTGCGGAATGTCCCGGATAAAGAGCTTTGGGAAGCTAAGGGGATCGCTAGAGATAGTTTAGTTAAATGGGCAAATGGGCACTCGATTTTATCGGCGCCAAACCTGGATCCAGCAGCCCTCACAATTGGATTCGGCCGCCGCTTTGCCGGCTACAAGCGCCCGACTCTTTTGCTCTCCCAACGGGACCGCCTGCAGGCGCTGCTTTCGGACCCTCGGCGGCCCGTCCAAATTCTGTTGGCAGGCAAGGCCCACCCGGCAGACGATGCAGGCAAGCGCATGATCCAAGAGGTGGTTCGGTTTTGGCGGGAGCCTAAGACCAATGGGAGGTTGGCCTACATTTCAAATTACGATATTGGCGTGGCCCAAAGGCTGTATCAAGGCGCCGATGTTTGGCTGAATAATCCGCTAAGGCCACTCGAAGCCTGTGGAACCAGCGGCGAAAAGGCCGTATATAACGGCGCGTTGAATCTTTCGATTCCAGATGGTTGGTGGGACGAAATGTACGATGGGGAGAACGGCTGGGCCATTCCCTCGACAGAAGAAACCGAAAACCCTGAATACCGGAACCAGAGAGAAGCCGACGCCCTTTTCGACTTGCTCGAAAACGAAGTGATTCCGCTGTTCTACGACCGGAACGCCGACGGCATCCCCACCGCCTGGATGGCAAAGGTGAAACACTCAATTTGCTCGTTGGCGCCGCAGGTAAGTGGATACAGAATGCTGCGAGACTACTTAAAAGAAATGTACGAACCGCTTTCCCAAAGTGCGGCGGCCACCCTGACTACCGCCGGGTAGTGCCTCAGGCTCCTCGTCGGCGGCGGCAAGTGCGATAGCGCCGAAAAGCAGGGACTGAGCGAGTAACACCAAGAACGCACCGAGGACTGCGGATGGGGTGAGGCGATCATCCTGGCCTCTGATCGATACCGTCAAATAGACAACGGTCGAAACCGTTACCAGCAGCCAGATCGAAAGACTCTTTAGCTGGAGCTTGGGGGGCTTGCCCGCAACCACCTTAGCCAGTGCAGGCGAAATAGCGACGGTTGCCCAGATGAAGAGCGGCACAAAGACGCCGTAGTAAATGATGCCGAACCCCAGGACCCGGCCGGTTGCGTAAAAGTCACCCTTGGGACTTCCCGCGAACACTCCCGCCAAGGCCTTCACGAGAAAAGGTCCGGCGGTTATTCCAGCAATCACGAAAACCCCGAAGGCGCCGAGGGCGGCGATGTACACGACCACCGCGCGAGTCAGGCCCCTGGCCGATGGCTTGCGTGCGAGGATCATGCTCAGAAACAGCCAAACAATGAGCACGCGTAGAATCAAGACCGGTATGGCCTGAATTGGCCATATGGACCCCTGGAAGAGCCTCAGCCAGGTGAATGCATCCACAGGGGGCGGAGCAAACATGCCGGCCAGCTCAGATGCCCTCGGCGCTCTGCTGCCTGCCGACTCGATAAGGAATTGAACCAGCGCCCCGGCCATCACTAAGGCAACTATTTGCGGCCGCTTCAGCTGAATCCAAAAACTCCGCTTCAATAGCCCGAGGGTTGTATTACCGCGCGCTAAGGCCAGGTTTGCGCCGGCCTCGGCCCCCACGATGCGCCGGACATTTTCATACTGCCGAACATTCGACCAGGACCGATTCAGGGTTTAGACCCACCCATGGAGACGCCGCCGTAATTTCACATTCCAACTCCTAAAGCGCGAGGGAAGTGTCGCAGAGCGGGGAAGCAGGGGAAGCGTGTCTAGAACATATCAAGCAAGTCCGACCATTCCAACTGAAATTCGAGCGAGTCGGGAAAAATTCTGACTAAGCCTGGAGATTGCAAGCCACGAAATCGCCTGCTGGCCAAACATCAAGGCTATTCTGCCAGCATGCGCTCACAGTCTGTCCGTGTTGCTGGAATCGCAGGCATGGTCGGGGGCGCATGCTGGGTGGTGAAGGCTCTCGCAATCCTGGCGACCGGGGATCAGCCGCCTTTTCTGTTTGGAGTTGCCCCGCCCTTGTTTGGCGTGGCCCTTATCGGCCTTCACGCCCGATTGGAGGGCCAGGGAGGCCTCCCTGGCACTATCGGCCTTGTTTTAGCTGCCTTGAGCGGCCTGTTCGCTCTTGTGGGTCTCGTCCTCCCATCGACCCCAGGGGCCGAATCCTTCTCGCCCTGGATTTTCGGAGGATTCATCGCCAACCTCGCCAGCCTTATCCTCCTCGGAATTGCCGTCAGGAGATCGGGTACCCTTCCCGGGCGAGGAAGGCTGCTCCCTCTCGTCTTAGGAATTTCGACAATTCCGCTTATTGCCGTCGGAGGGGCACTCGAATCAGTGAACGAACGCCTCCTGGAAGTCCCGCTCGTCTTAATCGGAGTGGCATGGATTGGGCTTGGCTACCTCATTGCATTTGCGGCTCGACCGCAAGAGAGCGTTCAGGGCGGCGACCACTAAACGTCAGCTCAGCGTTTTGCGGCGGCGAAATCGCACGGCTGCCCAGATGATCAGACCTAGAAGCGCCAGGGGCAGCAAGCGGCCCGCACCGATCACGATCGAAGACGCCGTGAGTTCTGCTGAGTCGATGGCTTTGTTCCAGGCTTGCCCGAGGGCGCCCTTGGCTATCGGCCGGGGATCTTCGGGCGCAGCTTGGGGCTCGTAGATCGAGACCGTCAGAGTGGATAGATCCACTTGATTCTGAATGCTGGATCGCTGGGCCTGCAAAGATTCGATCTCGGTTCGCACTTCTGACAGCGACGTTCCCACCTGGAGACTGTCTGAGACCGACTTAGCTTGCTTCAACAGCTCCAACAGCTGGAGCTCACGGGCCTGTGCAGCCCGGAGTCTGGCGTCGAAATCGACGATCTGACCGGAAACGTCCGACGACGATGTGGACATCCGAACAACCTTTCCGAGGCGCTGAAATTCGATGACGGCAGCGTCGAGTTCGTTCGAAGGGATACGCACCACTATGGTCCCTCGGGAAAGCTGGCCTTTGACTTGATCGGCGGAGGACCCTGCCACGAAGCCGCCATGCTTAGTGGCGATTGCGGTCGCACGGGCCCAGTTCCGGCTGAAGGTGCCCTTCTTGATCTTGACTTCCATATCGCCGTTTCGAACAATGCTCTGCCCGTTCCCGAAACCCGGCCCCGGCAATGGACCCGGCAAGCGGATGGGAGAGGATCTCGAAACACCAGAAGGCAAGTCGCCGTCCGCGCCTTGCCGCTCAGCAAGTTGGGGCTGGACCTGGGCCTGAGCCGGGCCGGGGACCGCCGCGCCGGAGGACCCCGCCGCCGCGCCGGGGACCGCCCCCCCGCCGGCACCCAGTTGGCCCCCACAATTTCCACCCTCACACATGGCGTCGGGCGCAATCTGCTTCTTAGACTCCGGTGAACCCGAGAAGGCAAGATCCCTCCCCTTGGAATCGTCACCAGTGCCATTGGGCGGTGTGGCCGCTGTGTCCGAAAGCTCAGGGGGAACCTGAAAGCCCACCGCGTAGAAGAGGGCCAAAATCCCGATGCCTGCTCCGGCAAGCACCCATCTGGGAGTTTTTCTAGGAACGAGGCCCCGAGTGGCAGACCGCGAGCGAAAACGGCCGAACAAGCCGCCCCGGCCCGTCTCCCGCGCCTTGCCTAGAGTGCGGGCCGCCAGGTCTTCAGGGGGTTCGTAAGCCAACGACTCCGCCTCAAGACGTCTTCTGATTTCTTCTTCGGAAATATCTGGCATTTTCGTCACCTTCCTGGGTATGCCTCGAGGACCGAGGCGTCTTCAGCCAAAAAACGGCGTGCTTCATGCAAGCGCGACTTAATCGTCCCGAGCCGCACGCCCAGCGTGCTGGCGACCTGCATTTCGGAAAAGTCGAGGTAGTAGCGGAGAATCAGGGGGACTCGCAAGCGGTCCGGGAGCCGGCGAAGGGCCACGCCTACGGCACTGCGGGTGTCTTCGGCCTCGAACGGGCTCTCAAACGGCTCGGACCGGTCCGAGCTAATCCTTGAAAGAGCCGCCTGCTCTCTGCGGCGAGAGCGGATGCAATTCAGGGACAGATTGATCGAAATTCGGCATAGCCACCGCTCGACATCGGTGCCCCGTTCCATGCGACCCATGGCCCCCAGGGCCCTGATAAAAGTCTCCTGGGCTACATCCTCGGCCTCAGCCGTATCATGTAGAACCAGGCAGGCGGCTTTGTAGACCTTGGGCTGATACGAGTCGACCCAAGATTTCAGTTGAAGGAAATCTTCTTCAACCACCTTTTCGGTCTCCATACTTATAAGACCCCGCGAGACCCCAGAAAGTTCAAAAAGACTTTGTGTACCCTGGGGCTCGGTTGGAGCCCTGCTTATCGACCGGCCGAGTTACAGTGAGAGGGCTGCGAGGCGGGTTTTGTCTTCGGTTGATACTTCTATTTGCGAGGGGGTCAGCAGGTACACTCTGGGCATCAACTTCTGCAGGGCGCCGTCGAGCCCGTAAACCAGGCCACAGGCAAACGCCATGACTCTTTGGAAAAGGTCCTCTTCGGCCCCCTTCAAATTCATGATCACAGGCACCGAGTCACGCAGTTTGTCGCCAATTTCGCTGGCGTCTTGGTAACTTTCAGGCTCCACGATGTGAACTTGGTCGATGGGCCTTACGCGCACGGGGGCTACCGGGCGGACCATTGATACCTGGTCGTGGGTGATCTTGCGGATGTTCGAGAGGCCCTCTTGGTAGGGCTCTTGGTAGGCTCCGATTTCATCTTCGAGGTCATCCTCGATGAAACCCAGATAAACGAGAGAATTTCTTACAGCTCCCAAGGCGTCACCCCTTTCAGTGCGATATCGGCCTGTGTACTATATGCGTTTTGCACCTAGTGTTAAAGCTGACGGCACCCCGGAACGTCTAGCCAGTGTTCTATAAGTTTACTCCTTGTTATCGAAAAATCCCTTAATTAACGCCAATTGGGTCTATTCCCAGGTCCCCGAAGGTCAGCAGCGGCCGGTAGAGCAGGCCCCTGGATTCAAGAGCGGCTTTTGCAGTTTTGCCTCTATCAACCAGGCTCGTAGCCAGACAAACCTCAACTTGGTCTTCGGCGACGGCATCGAGCGCTTTAAGGATCGAGGCCCCGGTCGAAATAACGTCATCCAGCAGAAAAACCCGCATTCCCGGCTTCAGCTCGGCCCCCTCGATAAGGCGGCGCTGGCCGTGGCTCTTGGCCTCCTTACGAACCGAAAACCATTTAGCGCCCGACAGAATACTGACGGCGTGGGCAAGAGCATCGGCGCCCATCGTCAGCCCGCCGACCGCCTCGAAATCCGCGCCGGCGTCTTGTGCCAGCTCATTCAGGGCCTCGCCGGCCAGCTTCAAACCGTCGCCGTCACTTATGGCTCTTTTCGCGTCGATGTAGTCGCGGCTCCATTCGCCCGAGGACAGCTTGAAGGCCTCTTCCCGGCGCTCATAGCCTTGCTCCATAATTAACTTCAGGATCGCCTGCTTAGTTTCGCTCATTGCGAGGCAGTTTAGTGGAAGCGGCGCGTTCAGCCACCCGAGACGCGAAATCTCGCATTCAGCGAGAATTCAGCCAAGCTGATGAATAATCTGGAGGACAAGCGACTTCTAGAGGAAAAACAATGCGAGTGCTGGTGGTCGAGGATGAAAAGGGACTCGCCGAGGGGTTGCGCGCCGGCCTGGTGGCCGAAGGATTCGCGGTGGACTTGGCCTTTGACGGCATGATCGGGCTGTGGATGGCCCGCGAGCACCCTTACGACGTGATCGTGCTGGATATCAAGCTTCCGGGCATGAGCGGCTACACGATCTGTGAAACGCTGCGAGAGAAGCAGATCTGGACCCCCATCCTCATGTTGACCGCCAAAGACGGTGAGTGGGACCAGGTCGAGGCGCTCGACACCGGCGCCGACGACTACATGACCAAGCCCTTTTCGTATCCGGTGCTGGTCGCCCACCTGCGGGCGCTGGTGCGCCGGGGAGCCCGGGCACGACCGGTGGTGCTCGAAGCTGGCGATCTGCGCTTGGATCCTTCGGCGAGGAAGGCCTCACGCGGAGATGCTGAGGTCAGTCTGACCGCCCGCGAGATGTCGCTGCTCGAGTTCTTGTTGCGACGGCGCGGCGAGGTAGTCTCGAAGCTCGACATCATCGAGAACGTTTGGTCCAATGACTACGAAGGAGACCTCAATATTGTCGAGGTCTATGTCGGCCATCTTCGCAACAAGCTCGACCGTCCGTTCGGCCGGGAATCAATCGAGACTGTTCGCGGGTCCGGATACCGTCTGGCCGCTGATGGAGGCTAAAGGCACATCGCAACCGGACGCCGGTCTGAGCGCCTCGCAGGACGGATGAAAGGGCCTAGAGCAGGAACGGTTCGTTTTCGCACGACCGTGGGCGCCCTCCTAGTGGTGGGAATCGCCCTCACCCTTGCATCTTTCGCTCTGGTGCTTGCCCTTCGTCAATCGCTCACCCGCGAGGTCCGGGCGGTGGCCCGGCTCAGAGCGTTCAAGGTGGCCGCCGCGGTCGAGGCAGCCGGTGACCCTCGAAAAGTGCCGCTGCCGACAGGGGACGAACAGCTGGTTCAGATTCTTGATGAAAGCGGCAGGGTAGTCGCGTCCGGCAAGGCGATCGAAGGCCTGCCTCCGCTGGCGGGCCTTAAACCGGGAGAATCCGCGAATGGCTACCTACTTGGAGACGACGACCTCTTTGTGACCATTGCTGCCGAAGCCAGAACCGAGGGCGGCAATTTCACCGTTCTGGCCGCCACGCTGAACGACGTTACGGGCCCAACGCAGATCCTCACCAACCTGCTGATCGCCGGCGTGCCGGTGTTGCTGCTGGTGGTTGGCCTCACCACTTACAGGGTCGTCGGCAGGGCTCTTGCTCCGGTTGAAGCCATTAGGGGCGAGGTCGACGAAATCTCCGGAGCGCAGCTGCACCGCCGGGTGCCGAAGCCCCCAGGAAAAGATGAGATATCAAAACTGGCGGCCACAATGAACCTCATGCTGGATCGCCTCGAAGAATCCCAGAAAAAGCAGAGGCAGTTTGTGTCCGACGCATCCCATGAGTTGCGCTCCCCAGTCGCCAGCATCCGACAGCATGCGGAGGTCGCTCTGGCCCATCCGGACCAGACCAATCTTGGCGAGCTGGCTCAAACAGTGCTGGCCGAGAACATGCGAGCGAAAGACTAGAGGGATCGCGGCAGCAGCCGTGGCAATCACGGCCATCGCAGGGGGAACCGCAGCACTCGCCGGCGGCGGAGTTGACCGTGAGACTCCGATCACCGGGGCGGGGGGGGGCAAAGGCAGAGACGCAGAGCCTTGGCCCAACAAAAAAAGACAGGGGGACGAAAAAAAAAGTGGGGAA
>JBPCIX010000054.1:0-66860 GCA_051005875.1 Actinomycetota bacterium
GGAACGCCTGAAGGCATTTGAACCGTCGAGTAAAGCGAGTCCGCGCCGCCCAGGTGGCCCCCGTAGATGGGCACCCCGATTACAGGCAGCGTTGTGTTGGCAGCCATGGCGCCCGCCAGGTGGGCAGCCCGCCCGGCGGCGGCAATGATGACTTCCAGGCCCCGAACCTCGGCCAGCTTCGCGTACTCCTGGGCATGCTCGGGATTCCGGTGAGCGCTAATTACATTCGATTCGCAAGGAACTCCAAACCGCCCGAGTATGACCTCGGCTGCTTTCATCGTAGGCTTGTCAGAGGCGCTGCCCATCACTATCCCAACCCACGGCGCCCCCTCTTCGCGCCCGGCGATAGCTGCTGGTTCTTGAACTTTTGTCTTCTTTGGCATCTGCCCTCCTAAAGTGGCTTCGCGCTTGCTGTAACGCGGCTGTCGGCCACGGCTGCAATGTCGCTTCGAAACTGCATTCCATGAAATGAAATCTTGCTTATTGCTGCGTATGCTCGGTCTCTTGCCTCGGCGATGTCGACCCCCAAAGCGGAGATTGAGAGTACCCGGCCCCCCGCGGTAACGGTCCTTCCCGTTTTTGTCCCAGTTCCGGAGTGAAAAACAACCACTCGGTCCTGCTGACCGGCCTCGGTCAGCCCTTCGATGGGAAAGCCAGTTGAAATGCGGGGTTCATCAGGATAACCCTCCGAGGCCGCCACGACTGTCACGCATGAATCGGGCTTCCACTTAAGTTCCATGCCCGCCAGCGAGCCCTCGATCGAAGCGGCCATTACCTCAGCGAGGTCCGAGTCGAACCTTGGGATCAGCGCCTGAATTTCGGGGTCTCCGAACCGGCAATTGAATTCAATGACTTTCAAGCCCTCATCCGTCAGCATCAACCCTGCGTAAATCATTCCAACGTAGTGGGTGCCCTGCTCGGCAAGGGCCTCGGCTATGGGACCCAGAACAACATCCTGCGCTTGGCGAAAAATTGACGGAGTGCAAACGGGAACCGGACTGTACGAACCCATTCCTCCGGTGTTCGATCCAAGGTCGGAATCAAGGGCTCTTTTGAAGTCCTGAGCGGCTTGCATGGGCAAGACAGTCTTCCCGTCGCAAAAGGCAAGAATCGACAACTCCGGCCCGGTTAGCCTTTCTTCAACGACGATCCTAGAGCCCGCCTCGCCGAACCGCAGATCAACCATTGTCTTTGTGATTGCGTCGCGCGCTGCTGCGGTGTCGTCACATACGGTCACCCCTTTGCCTGCCGCCAGCCCATCGGCTTTAATAACAACCGGGCGCCCAAAATCTTCGACGAAGCTAAATGCTTCGCCGGCATTGTCGAAGGTGCGCGACTCGGCGGTGGGAATTGACTTGGACGCCATAAGGTCCTTTGCAAAGGCCTTACTGCCTTCGAGCCTCGCCCCACTCGACGATGGGCCGAAAACGGGCGCGTGGCGCTCCAATGCATCGGCCAGACCTGCCACTAAAGGCGCCTCCGGACCAACAACCACAAGGTCCGGACGAATACTGCGGGCAAGCTCGACCAAATGGCTGATGTCGTCCGCCCGAGTTGCAACGCATTCCGCCAGTTCTGAGATTCCTGGATTGCCGGGTGCGCAAACGATTTCCCCCACACGGCTACTTCGAGACAACGCCCAAACTAGGGCGTGCTCCCTGCCTCCGCCGCCTATCACCAAAGCTTTCATTCAGCGCCTGCGCGAGACCGTCTCGGTAGCCTCAGCGCCAACCGATATGTCGGCGACGGGCACATCAAGCAGTTCCTCGATCCTTCCGATGAAATTCTGGGCGGCCAACGGCAGGTCCTCCCAAACGCGGGCGCCGCCGATTTCTTCCTGCCATCCCGGCAGCTCTTCATAGATTGGGTGGGCCTTGTGAAAAATGGTCTGGTTGGGGGGGAAGCTTTCGTACTTCTCGCCTTCATATTCGTAGCCGGTGCAAATCTTAACGGTCTCGAATTCGCTGAGGACATCGATCTTGGTGAGAAACAACTCGGTCAGGGAGTTAAGGCGGGCGGCATAGCGGCCGGTTACCGCATCAAACCAACCCGCCCGACGCTGCCGGCCGGTCGTAGTTCCAAACTCCTTCCCGCGGGTGACCAATTCAAGCCCATCCGGGCCCAAATCCTCGCTGGGGAAAGGTCCCTCACCCACTCTTGTGCAATAAGCCTTAGTCACTCCGATGATCCGCTCGAGCGCCCGCGGACCGACACCCGCGCCGGCCGAAACGGCCCCGGCAATTGGGTTCGACGAGGTTACGAAGGGATAGGTTCCATGATCAAGGTCAAGCATGGTGCCCTGGGCGCCTTCAAACAAAACGTTTTTTCCACCGTCGAGGGCAGCGTGGACAACCGATACCGTGTCGGCAATATACGGCGATAGCCGGTCGGCAAAGCCCAGGTACTCTTCCAAGATTGAGTGGATCTTCATCGGAAGCCGGCCGTAGATCTTTGTCAGCAGCAGGTTCTTTTCCCGGATATTGACATCGAGTTTGGCAGCGAAGATTTTAGGGTCTAAAAGGTCTTGCATGCGGATGCCTATTCTGGAAGCCTTGTCAGCGTAGGCGGGCCCGATTCCTCGCTTGGTCGTGCCGAGCTTCATTTTTCCCAACCGCCGCTCAGTCACCCGGTCCAGTTCCCTGTGGTAGGGCATTATCACGTGCGCGCTGCCTGAGATCAGCAACCGCTCCGGCGAGACCCCTCGCGCTGCCAGAGCATCCATTTCATCGAGAAGGACCGCCGGATCCACGACCACACCCGGCCCGATTACGGGGACGATGTGGGAATACAGCACGCCTGCAGGCAACAGATGCAGGCGAAACGTCTCGGTCCCCGCGATCACGGTGTGGCCCGCGTTGTTGCCGCCCGAATAGCGAACGACCATATCCATTTCGTCGGCGATCAGGTGGGTGACTTTGCCTTTGCCTTCATCTCCCCACTGGGTACCTACAAGCACTATTCCGGGCATCACCATGATTGTAGTGGCCGGGCGGGGCGCGGGGCTACCTCATCGAGCAAATAAGCGAGCTCGGGAGTGCCCTGAGCCTAGCGGATAGAGTGGCGTATATGCCCGCAGAGTCCCCGATTTCGACGAATAGGCTGGCTGACGAGACCAGCCCGTATTTGCTTCAGCATGCCCACAATCCGGTTGACTGGTACCCGTGGGGAGAAGAGGCGCTTGCACGGGCCCGCAGCGAGGACCGGCCGATTCTGCTTTCGGTCGGTTATGCCGCCTGCCATTGGTGCCATGTGATGGAAAGGGAGTCTTTCGAGAACGAGGCTACCGCCCGCGTGATGAATGAAAGATTCGTGTGTGTGAAGGTGGATCGCGAGGAGCGCCCCGACATCGACTCCATCTACATGGATGCCCTGCTGGCAATGACGGGCCGCGGCGGATGGCCCATGACGATGTTTCTTACGCCCGACGCCAAGCCCTATTTCGGGGGGACCTATTTTCCGCCCACCGAACAGCACGGCATGCCTTCCTTCGCAAGGATCCTCGATGCCGTCTGGGAGGCCTGGCAGCACCGAAGGGCCGAAATTGGCGAGCAAACTGAAGCTTTGGTCGAGCAGATCCGCAGCCAAGCGGGCGCCCCGTCAAGCGAACCGCTCACTTCCTCACTCATATCCCAGGCGATTGGCCGTCTTGAGACTTCCTTCGACCCGGTCAACGGAGGTTTTGGATCGGCCCCCAAGTTCCCCCAGGCCCCGGTGCTGGAGCTTTGCCTTCGAGCCGCAGCCGGCCAATTGGGACGGTCCAGGCAAATGGCTGAGGTCACCCTGCGCAAGATGGCTCTGGGCGGAATTTACGACCACCTGGCGGGCGGCTTTGCAAGGTACACGGTGGACAATCGCTGGCTCGTTCCTCACTTCGAGAAAATGCTCTACGACAACGCTCAACTAAGCAGGGTGTACACACGGGCCTGGCAGCTCACGGGGGATCCGTTATTCAAGCGGGTATCTATTGAGACCCTTGATTATTTGCTTTCCGACATGGTCTCCGGCGTTGCGCCGGGCACCGGCCCCCCGGACGCACCATTCGCCTTCGCTGCGAGCGAGGATGCGGACTCAGAGGGCAAGGAAGGCAAGTTTTACGTTTGGGACTACGACGAGTTCATCGGGGTTGCGCCGGATGGCGCCCAGTTTTACGGCGTCACCAAAGCAGGCAATTTTGAAGGCGTCAATATCCTTACGGCCACCGGCGACGACCCTCCTTTAGGGGATCGGGCCAATCTGCTGGAGCAAAGACGGTCTCGCGTACGCCCCGGTCGCGACGACAAAGCGCTGGTCTCGTGGAACGGCCTGGCGGTTTCAGCCTTAGCGGAAGCCGGCGCTGCTTTCGGCCGGAAGGATCTGACTGAAATGGCGGCAAGGGTGTGCCGCTTCCTGTTGGACAATTCGGTTGATGAAACCGGCCGGCTGATGCATTCCTATAAGGACGGCAGGGCCGGGGTGTTGGGCATGCTGGAAGACTACTCGTATCTGACGGAGGGCCTGCTGGCCCTTTGGGAAGTCACGTTTGACCCCCAGTGGCTTAGCGAGTGCCGCCGCCTGGCAGAAGAAATGATTAGCCTGTTTTGGGACGAGGAGCGGGGCGGATTTTTCTCGACCGGCCGAGACCACGAGGCGCTGATCGTGCGACCTAAGGAGTTGATAGACGGCGCAACTCCTTCGTCGAACGGGGTGGCCTCACTACTGTTGTTGCGGCTTGCTGTGCTGACCGGCGACGACGCTTTTGCAAAAAAGGGAGTCGCCACCCTTAGAGCAGGTCATGTCTATATGTCTCAGGCGCCGCAAGTGGCGGGAACTCTGCTAAGCGCCCTGGATTTTTACCTATCCAAGCCCCAAGAAATTGTCGTCCTCGGAACCGGGCCCGGCGCGGATCTTTTAAAGACTGAAATTTGGCGTCGGTTTCTGCCCAACAAAGTTGTGGCCGGGGCCGAACTTGCGGACCCATCAACCGATTCACCCGCCGATTCACCCTTGCTTGCAGGCAAGACTCTAGTAGCTGGAAGAGCGACGGCTTTTGTCTGCGAGAATTACGCCTGCCAAGCCCCAACAACGGATCCGGCCCAACTTGCGGAGCAGTTGAGCGACGCAGCTATACCTTAAGCGCCGGTAGCGGCTGCCGGTTCTCGCTTGGGCATTGCGTCGGTTACCTCGCTGTACTCAGGAAAACGCTTGGCCTGCTTCTTCGACCAGATTTGGATACCGTCAACGCTCAGTTCGAACTTACCGCCACCCGAGGGGATAAGCACGAACGACTCGATTGCGTTTTTATAGTCCTCGAGTAACTTGGCCGTCAGACCGACGGCCTTGTCTGTGTAGTCTCAGACTACGCAGTATTCAAGTTCAATTTTCATGACTTAACCCTTGGCTAGGGAGCTGGGCTCGAGGGAGCTGGGCTCGAGGGAGCTGGGCTCGAAGGAGCTGGGCTCGAAGGAGCTGGGCTCGGCTTCCGCGTGGGTTTGGGCGTCGCCTTGGTCGTCTTTTTGGCCGCGCTCGGCGACGGCGACTCCTCCGCTTTCACGACGTTGACGCTTCTGCTGATGAGCAAGCAGCCTTGCTCCGATTCTGTAACGTCACCCTTCACACCGATGGTGAAGCCTTGAATGCTGTTTGGAAATTTGCTGTTTTCCGTAACGTCGGCAGGATCGAAGGTCGTAGTGCCCGTGTACGCTACGACCAGGGTATCTCCGGCATTAAATACGCAGGCGCCGCCCGCTCCGTTGAAAGATGTAAGCCGAAGGGCTATCGAGCCGGGCGAGGAATAGTTGAACAACTCGGGTTGAGCGGTTCCGGTGGTTGCCTCAGGGCTGGCGCCGGGGCTGGCGCTGGAACCGGCCGAGGCCGAGACGGAGGCCGAGGGGCTCGGCGATGCTGACGGACTGGGTGACTGTGACGCGGCACCGCCGACCGTTGTCGCTGCAGCGCTCCCTGAAGCCTCGACCACGACACCTTCAAGCTCAAACGACGCGGGAGTAGGGCTCGGCGAGGGCGCTTGGGAAGTTTCAATGGGCGTGGGTGTTGCCACCTTAGCCCGGTCGCACGCAGCGACGGCGAACAGGAACAGCGGAAGAAACAGTATTGCAAGGCGCTTAGACATCGTCATCATTGTAGATCTTATCCAACTAAATCCCCAAATAACCTTCAATCAAGCTTATTTTTGCGGGCAGTGCCCTGACCACTAAATGGGCAGAACCGTGTAGCCTTCCTCGTTCAGCCGGGCTATCAGATTCTTGACGTGGCCGGACCCTCTCGTCTCAACCTGAATGGCCACCTCCACGTCACCCAACAGCCGCGGCTCCGTACCTTCTCGCCGGTGCTCGATGCCCACTATATTTGCGCCGGCGCCGGAAATTACGCCCGATAAAGTATGCAACTCGCCGGGCCGGTCGAACAAAGTGGTTCGAAAAGAAAAGTACCGGCCGGCCGAACCCATCCCGAACCTGATCACCCGAAGAAGAAGCAGGGGATCAATGTTTCCACCTGAGACGACGACCGCGGCAGGGAAATTGATGTGTGCGTGTGCGCCCAGGATTGCCGCCACGCCGGCCGCTCCTGCTGGTTCGACCAGCAGCTTCGCCCTTTCCACCGCCAGCAGCAGCGCCTCACCGATCTCCTCGTCGGTGACTGTAATCATCTCATCGACGTATCGCTGGACATGAGCGAGGCAAAGCTCACCTGTCTGCTGGGCCGCCAAGCCGTCGGCGACGGTAGAAAGGACCGGCACCTGCTGGACCTTGCCCGATTCAAGCGCCAGAGCCACTCCTGCCGCGCCGACCGGTTCCACGCCGACAATTCTGATGGAGGGATTCCGGGCTTTAGCAGCAACGGCAATGCCCGATATCAACCCGCCTCCACCCACCGGGACGATGATTGTGGCGACATTTGCCAGCTGGTCCATGATTTCCAAGCCGACGGTTCCCTGGCCTGCGATTACGTCCGGGTGATCAAAGGGGTGCACCATAACCAGGCCCGCCTCGGCGGCGAAAGCCTGAGCGGCGGCGAAAGCCTCGTCGTAAATTGATCCCTCGAGGACTACCTCAGCACCGTACCGGGTGGTGGCTTCGACCTTTGGCAACGCAGCACCCTCAGGCATAAACACGGTGGCCTTAACCCCCAGAAGCGATGCTCCGAGCGCTACTCCCTGAGCGTGATTTCCAGCGCTCGCAGCGACGACCCCTCGGTTGCGTTGTTCATCCGACAGCTTTGCAATGCAGTTGTAGGCGCCGCGGATCTTGAAAGCGCCGGTACGCTGAAGGTTCTCGCACTTCAAAAAGACCTGCCCACCGGCTTGCTCAGAGAGCACCCTCGAGATCTCAAGCGGCGTTCTGGCGGCCACTCCAACCAAGCGCTCTGCCGCCTCGGTCACCTGATCTATTCCAACAAGCTCCATGGGAATCATTGTGACACTTTGAGCCAAGCCCAATTAGTCTTTCGACAACATGGATACTTGGGGGGTGCGGCGCCTTATAACAGCTATGGCCACGTTAGCCCTTCTGACCGGCGAGACGATTTCAGGAATTGCCGGCGCCCAGCAGGTTGACCCGGTTCGCTTTGTCCCCCAGACTCCCGACGCTTCCGTCAGAATCGATGCACATTTTCCCCCAAAGTCAGGAGCGTGCGGAAAGGAGCAGCGGACCACGCTGCATGCGGCGTACAAGGGGATCCTCGAGGTCGGCCGCCGGGCTGACGGGAACCTTTATCTCGTCAGCGAACTTAGCTTTGCCGACTACTTAAAGGGGATTGCCGAGGTTCCGAGGCAATGGCCCTTGGAAGCCCTAAAGACGCAAGTCGTCGCGGCTCGCACATATGCAATGAAGCACGCCAATCCAACAACCGCTCTTGCTCGCGAACTCAATTTTGACCTTTGCTCGACCGATGCATGCCAGGTGTACCGGGGGTTGAACGTGGAGCGAGGGGCCTGGGGGGACCAATGGGTAAAGGCCGTGGATGAAACCCGCGGCGAAGTTCTTGAATACAAGGGTAAGCCCGCCGACGCCTTGTACTTTTCGACCTCGAATGGGACAACCTATTCCAACAAAGACGTGTTTGGCGGCGACCCCCTTCCTTACTTGAAACCTGTTAAAGAAAGCGACGACGGGGAATCGCCGCTTTCACGCTGGAGCGTGAAAATGCCCTTGGCCGACGTAGCCGAATCGCTAAAAAGGGGCGGCGCCTTTGCGGGTGCGACGATTGACACGATCAAGCAGGATGGAGCGACCGTTCACTTTGCGGGCGGAGGCCAGTCGGGATCCCTGTCGGTGGAGAAATTCAGAATCAAGCTGAACAACAATGCGATTTGCCTAACGCCTGCCCGCTATCCCACCCTCGGCGCCGACGGCCGAAAGTATCCGCAAGTGGTTCCATCGAAATGGCTGACCGTCCGCCAAGCTGGCGACGAAGCCATCATCGAGGGACGGGGCTGGGGCCATGGCACGGGCATGGTTCAGTACGGCGCCAAAGGCAAGGCCGATCGGGGCCTGGACCACTCCGAGATACTCGCCTTCTATTACGGGGGCCTAACCCCGGTCAAAACATCCGAGCCCGACAACATAAGGATTAGCCTCGCGGTTGGGCTGGAAGACATAACAGTAGAGCGGCAGGGGGAAGTCAAGGTCGAGGGCGCCAAGGTCCCCGAAGGACCAATCAACCTCAGTGGCGGCAAAACAATAGCGGTCAAGGCAGGCAGCCCCATCGCCCCAACCCTCAAGATTGACAACGTAGTCCTGTCGGCTATTCCTCCGGCCACCGCAACGCCGGGGATCGTGACAGCGAGCCCGTCCCCTGCGCCGTCAAGTCTGTCGAAGTTCGCCTTCAACCTCTCAGCCCCGGCAAGGGTTCGCGCAGTTCTGAAGGGACCAGACGGGGCCGAACACCCTCTGCCCGAAGAAGCCAAGGACCGAGGCCCCCAAGAACTAACAATAGAAACAACCACAGCGGCCCTGCCCCCAGGCCCCTACCAAGCAGCATTGACAGCAGAAGACGGAGTAGACAAAATCCAGTCCCCTCCAACCCAAATCGAGATAACAGCGCCACCCCCATCCCCAAGCCCCTCTCCAACCCAAGCCAAGCCAACTCCCAAACCATCCCCCACGCAATCCCCAGAGCCGAACCAGACCAAAAAAGCCCTTCTATACGCAACAGCCGCCCTAATGGCAGCAACAATCACTGCTCTATTCCTGTACCAAGCACAAAGAAAGAAAGCAAGAAAGCCCCACGCCTGAAAAGAAAAAGGGTGTGGAAAGCCAAAGGGATGGGAAGAAAGGGAGTAAGAAAAGCCAAAAGGATGGGGCGGGCCCGTGGGTTTTTCCCTACTCGTGCGTATTAGTAGGTGTAGGCGAAGGCGAAGCTAAAAGCACCCCACCAAACCGAAGCACCCAACAAACCGAAAAAAGGGAGTTCATCTGATGGCTAAACGTGGTGAAGAAGCCGGTGTCATTCCGGATGGTCTGGGAGCATTCTTGCAGGAGATTGGCCGTTTCCCGCTGTTGACCCGTGAACAAGAAGTTGAGTTGACTAAAAAGATCGAAAAAGGCGACAAAGCCGCCCGCGACCTCATGATCAGCTCGAACCTGAGGTTGGTGGTTTCAATAGCCAGGCGCTACCGCGGCGGGTTGCCGTTGCTTGACCTAATTCAAGAGGGGGTCGTTGGATTAGTCCGGGCAACAGAGCGCTTCGACTGGCGCCGGGAATGCAAGTTCTCGACCTACGCCACGTGGTGGATCCGCCAAGCTGTCGTGCGAGCGGTGCATAACGACTCAAGGACAATAAGGGTTCCCATTCATCACTCAGAAGCCGAATGGAAGCTGCGCAAGGCCGTGTTGGATCAGACTGAAAAGCTGGGGAGGGGCCCAACCGAGGAAGAGCTTAGCGCCGCCACCAGTATTACCCCCAAATATCTTGAGAGCATCCGGCTGGCTGGGCGAGTGGTTGCCAGCATCGATCAGCCTATCGGCGACGACGGTAGCGGATCGCTTGGGGACCTCCTATCGTCTCCGGAGCCGAGTTTCGAGGCTGCCGTCGATTTCGAGCATTTGGCCGCCGCTCTCCGACAATGCCTTCAGGCCCTTGAGCCAAGGCACAGAGAGGTAATTGGTCTTCGCTTTGGCCTGTCCTCGGGCGACCCAATGACACTGGAAGCGGTCGGCCGGACACTGGGGATCTCGCGCGAGCGAACTCGCCAGCTCGAAATGGCCGCTCTAGGCAAGTTAAAGCGCCTAAGGGGAGTGACTTGCCTGCGAGAGATAGCTTTCGCCGCATAGCCGGCGACGGCTAAAGGTAAAGCCCGGTCTTTCCTTCCGTCCGCTCAGAGGCGACCGCATGGATGTCGCGCTCACGTACGACAATGTATTCCTGATCCCTAACCTCGACTTCATAAGCAGACTCGGGGCCGAACAAAACTAGGTCCCCCGACTCCGCGCTCCTAACCATAGGCCCGCAGGCAACCACCTCGCCCCAAAGCGCTCTGCGTGTTTCAGCATCGACAGTTGCAGGAATGACTATGCCCCCTCGTGAGCGGCGCTCACCGATTTCCTTCGGAGGGACAACCAGGATTCGGTCGGCCGTCATTCTGATGGAATGGCGGGCCAAGTCTCCTTGGATTTGTCTAATGTTTTTCGATGGTCCTGGCATGTATTCCCTTTCCGGCGGCAAAGATATCGCGAACATCGCTAAGGCGAACAAGTACCCCGCGACTTTCGCGCCGGCGGGTAAGCTCTGCCTCCGAATCGGCCAGCATGCGAGTGGCTTTCTCCAGGGACACCTGCATTCGCTCAAGTCGGTGCTCAAGATCGATAATGATCCTCACCCCGGCCAGGTTGACGCCCGCGTTTTGCGTCAGCGCCTGAATTCGATTCAATCGCGCCACGTCGCGCTCGGAGTAGCGGCGAGAATTCCCCTCGGTTCGCTTGGGCTCCAAAAGACCCTTACGCTCGTACATTCGAAGCGTCTGCGGGTGAACACCGGCGATTTCCGCCACAACGCTGATTACATACACGGCTCGGTCCCCCGGGCCGGGCCTGGGCTCACTCATAGATGTGCTCGCGGGGAGACTCCGGCTCAACCTCGGCAAGTTTACGAACAAGGTCTTTGCCTTGTTTCGACAGTTTGCTCGGCACGGCCACGTTGACTGTTACCAGCAGATCCGCCTTGGCGCCGTCGGCGCCACCTTTGCCGCGCACCCGAAAGATCTTGCCCGAGGGCGTCCCGGCGGGAACCTTCAGAGTCACGTGCTTACCGTTCAACGTCGGGACCTCGACCTCGGCCCCCAAGGCGGCCTCGGCGAATGTAATGGGGAGCTGAAGCGTGACGTCGTGACCGCGGCGTCCGAAGTAGCGATGCGGGGCAACATGAACCTTCACGAAAAGGTCACCCGGGGAACCGCCGGCGGCGCCGGTCATGCCTTTACCGCTTAGGCGGATCCTGTCACCGTCTTTGACCATTGCGGGGATTCGGGCCTTGATCGTTCGCCTGGGGCTCCCCGGCGAACTTATCCCAAGGCTCACGGTAGCGCCCTTAAGGGCGTCCTCAAACGGGATGGTTGCTTCGGTCTCGAGGTCGCTACCCCTTGAGGGGGCCCTTCGGAAACCGCCGCCGCCTCGACCGGCGCCGCCGCCGAAAAGCCCTCCGAGCAGATCGTCAAGATCAATCCCGCCGCCGCCGAAAATATCGCCCACATCCTCGGCCCGAACATTGCGCTGGCCGCCGCCGAACCCTCCCGAGTCGACCATCTGACGAATCCTGTCGTACTCCTGCTTCTTCTTGGGATCCGACAGCACATCATTTGCCTGAGAGATCTCCTTGAATTTCTCTTCGGCCTGTTTGTTGCCGGCATTGTTGTCCGGATGATATTGCTGGGCAAGTTTACGGTAGGCCTTTTTGATATCGGCTGCGGATGCGTTCTTATCCGCGCCCAACATTGCGTAGTAATCCTTCTTCACCCAATCGGCTTGGCTCACTTTTCTTCTTTGATCCCGACCGTGACGCTCAGGAGCCCCTTCTTACCTTGACCATCGACGGTCTGAGGACTTTTCCTTTAAAGGCGTAGCCCGGACGCAGGATCTCCGCGACTACGAGTTCCCCTGTTTCATCGCCTGGAATCTCCAAAGCGGCCTCGTGAAGATGTGGGTCAAAGGGCTGGCCTTTGGCTTCGATTAGCTCAATACCCTCGGCTTGAAGAACCTCCTTCAGTTCTCCGTAAACCATCTCGATGCCCTTGAGCATTTTTTCGAAATCCTTGGTCTCCTCCGCCGCAGCCACAGCAAGCCCGAAGTTGTCGAGAACTCCAAGGAGCCTCGCCACCATAGGCAGAGCCGCTGTTTCGGCAAGAGCCGTTTGCTCCTTGACCACGCGTTTTCGATAGTTGTCGAACTCGGCCTTTAGGCGCTGGAGATCATCGAGATAGCCTGCTGCCTCAGACTTTGCCCTTGTTATCTCGACTGCCAGCTCGACCGAAGGATCCCCGGTCGAGACCGGCGCCGGGGGAGCTTGCGAATCGGCGAGTTGATCCGGCGACTCGCCGTCGGGGCGCAGCTTTCTGCGGTCGCGCACCTGAACTTTAGAAGGCTCAGGCTCCTGCTCCGCCTCCAGCGGACGGTCCTGTTTCGAATCGGCCATCGCCTAAGCTCCCGCCTCTTCTACAATTTCCGCGTCGACAACATCGTCGTCTGACGAAGCTGCGTCGGCGGGCCCTGGGCCGCCTGAATCGCCGGTGCCTTGCTGGGCCTCGGCATACATGTGCTCGGCCAGCTTGTGCGAAGCCTCGGTCAACTTCTCCGAGGCAGCGCGGATCTTGTCCACGTCCTCAGTGCCGAGCGAGTCCTTGAGTTCTTGCACTGCCGTTTCAACCGCCGTGCGATCTGATTCGGCCAGCTTGTCGCCATGCTCTTTGAGTGTCTTTTCGGTTTGATAGATCAAGTTGTCGGCGAGGTTGCGTGCCTCGGCCAGCTCGCGGCGCTCTTTGTCTTCGTTGGCGAACTGCTCGGCGTCTTTCATCATTCGGTCGATTTCGTCTTTAGGCAAGGCCGAACCGCCGGTGATGGTCATGGCTTGTTCTTTGCCCGTCCCAAGATCCTTGGCGCCAACGTGGACGATTCCGTTTGCGTCAATGTCGAAGCTGACCTCGACCTGAGGCACCCCACGGGGCGCGGCCGGGATTCCCACCAGGTCGAACTGGCCAAGGCTTCGTACGCCCGGCGAATGAACCATCTGACCTTCGCCTTGCACCACGTTTACCGTCACTGAAGGCTGATTGTCCTCAGCCGTTGAAAAGATCTCGCTCTTTCGCGTCGGGATCGTGGTGTTGCGCTCGATCATCTTTGTGAAGATGGCGCCCTTGGTCTCGATTCCCATGGTCAAAGGCGTAACATCGAGCAGGAGCACATCCTTAACCTCGCCCTTCAGTACTCCCGCTTGAAGCGCGGCGCCGATGGCGACGACCTCATCGGGATTGACGCCCTTGTGAGGTTCCTTGCCGCCGGTCATGCTCTTCACAAGCTCCACGATCATGGGCATGCGGGTGGAACCACCGACTAGGACTATGTGATCGATGTCGGCCACCGGCTTGCCCCAATCCTTTACAGCATGCTGGAAGGGGACCTTTACCCTATCGAGGAGGTCTTCGGTCATTTGCTCGAACTGAGACCTCGTCAAAGGCACTTCGAGGTGAATCGGCCCGGCGTCGGTCGCCGTCAAGAATGGAAGGTTGATGCTGGTCTGCATAGCCTGAGAAAGCTCCATCTTCGCTTTCTCGGCGCCCTCCTTCAAACGCTGTAGAGCAACCCTGTCTTTGGAAAGGTCAACGCCGTGATTGTTCTTAACCTCTTTCAACAGATGGTCAATGACTTTCTGATCCCAGTCGTCGCCGCCCAGGTGTGAGTCGCCGCTCGTTGCCTTGACGTCGAAAACACCGTCCGCTATTTCGAGAATTGAAACGTCAAAAGTGCCACCGCCCAAGTCGAAGACCAGGATCGTGTGCTCGGCGGATTTATCTAGGCCGTAGGCAAGCGCTGCTGCGGTCGGCTCCGCCACAAGCCGAAGGACCTCTAGGCCCGCAATCTCGCCGGCTTCTTTTGTAGCCTGGCGTTGAGCGTCTCCAAAGTATGCCGGTACGGTAACGACCGCCTGAGTAACTTTGTCGCCCAAATAGGCCTCAGCGTCGCGCTTTAGTTTCATCAGGATCTGGGCTGAAATTTCCTGCGAAGTCCAGTCCTTGTTGTCGATCTTGATCTTCCAGTTCGTCCCCATCTCACGCTTGATGGAGCGAACGGTCTGATCTGCGTTCGTAATCGCCTGGCGCTTGGCGACCTCGCCGACCAGGATCTCGCCGGTTTTTGAGAACGCCACAACCGAGGGCGTAACCCGCTGCCCTTCGGCGTTAGGGATCACCACGGCCTCGCCGCCCTCAAGCACGCTCACAACTGAGTTGGTGGTGCCGAGGTCAATTCCAACTGCTTTAGGCATAATTTGCTCCTTTATCTCTTTAATTAATGACTTAGGTTATTAGCGTTCGAATACGTCTGATTCGCACGTCTGGAGATATTGTAAGACTTGAGTGTCTCATTGTCAACTTTGTTGAGTCAGCAGCGGCCGTCGGCGGCTAGAAATTCTCCCAGTAACGGGAGGGCGTAGGGCCCCGCTGACCCTGATATTTGCTACGAAGCTCCTGCGAACCGTAGCCGCGCTCGGCCGGCGAGGAGAGTCTGAAGAAGGCTATCTGGCCGATCTTCATGCCTGCATACAGGGTAATCGGCAGGTTCGCCAGATTCGACAGCTCCAGGGTGAGGTGCCCCTCGAAGGCAGGATCGATAAAGCCCGCCGTCGAATGAGTAACCAGTCCCAGCCGCCCGAGCGACGACTTCCCCTCGAGTCGGCCGGCAACGTCATCCGGCAGCTGAACCCATTCAAGTGTTGATCCGAGAACAAACTCGCCCGGGTGCAGGATGAACGGCTCGTCTCCGGTTACCTCGATAAGCTCGGTGAGGTCATCCATTCGGGTTTTCACATCAATCACCTGGTAGCGGTGATTTTGGAAGACCCGGAACTGATTATCGATTCGAACGTCGACCGAGGAAGGCTGGACCATCGATGTCTCGAACGGCTTGATAACGATTCGTCCGTCCCGAATCTCGGAGTGAATGTCTTTGTCGGAGAGAATCATGAAATTCGATTCTATCGGCTAGTGCCCAGGGCACTAAATACTTGGGTTTTCGGGCGTGGCCCCAGCCTTGGGTAAAATGTAGTTCATTTGCGGGTGTAGTTCAATGGTAGAACGGAAGCTTCCCAAGCTTCAGGCGGGGGTCCGATTCCCCTCACCCGCTCCAAGTTATGCGTTCGCGGAAGGAAGTGTCGTGAGGATCCCTAAAGAACAGTTCGAAGAGCTTGCTTCCCAAGCTCTCGACGAGTTACCCGCAGAGATTGCTCGGAATATGGCGAATGTACAGGTCGTGATTGAGCCTCTTCCACTGGCCGGAGACTTTGACGACGAAGACGATCGCGCAAACTTGCTGGGGCTCTACGACGGCGTGCCTTTGACGCAGCGCGGGAGCGACTACTCGGGCGTGCTTCCCGACAGAATCACGCTATATCAGCGCAATATTGAAAAATCCGCCGGCACCTTCGACGAAATCAAGGAGGAAGTCCGGCGCACCGTCATCCACGAAGTCGCCCACCATTTTGGCATCGACGACGACCGCCTGGAACAGCTCGGTTGGGCCTAAAGCGCAGGAGCTACCCGGCCGATAATAGTTAATGCGACACTGCTGGGGAGCTGCGTCGGCGAGGCGGACCTTCGGGTCCCCCTTCGGACGCCCCTCGAAGAGCCGGTTCGGCTCCCCGGCTACCTCCTAATGTCCCGCGCTAGGTTGGCGAACTTCGTGTAGTGGTCCAGGAACGCCAGTTCTACTTTGCCGATGGGGCCGTTACGATGCTTGGCCACCTGAATTTCGGCGATTCCCTTTTGAGGCGAGTCGGGATTGTAGACCTCGTCCCGGTAAATGAACATAACGATATCCGCATCCTGTTCGATACTCCCGCTCTCGCGAAGATCGGCTAGCAGCGGGCGCTTGTCTGTTCGGTGTTCTACATTTCTGGATAGCTGGCTCACCGCTATTACCGGCAGATCGAGTTCTTTGGCGAGGATTTTGAGTGATCGAGAAATTTCCGTTACCTCTTGGACCCTGTTGTCGGAGCGCCGGCCGGGCGGAGGGAGCATCAGCTGTAGGTAGTCGACTATCACCAGGCCGAGGCCTTGTTTCGCCTTCAGGCGGCGGCACTTTGCCCTGATCTCCATGATCGTCAGGTTGGCGGAATCGTCGATGTAGATCGGGGCCTCGGCAAGACGGCCTAGAGCGTGCGAGAGCTTGGGCCAATCTGCCTCTTGCAGAGCCCCCCGGCGCAACCGGTTCGAATCGACCCTGGCCTCAGCACACATGAGCCGCTGAACAAGTTCCATTTTCGACATTTCCAGCGAGAAGATGACGACAGGCTGGTGCATCTCGACCGCGACGTGCTGGGCTACTGAAACTGCAAGAGCGGACTTACCCATTGCCGGACGGGCGGCGACTATAACCAGGTTCGAGGGCTGCAGGCCCGCTGTAATGGCGTCTAGCTCGGTGAAACCCGTCGGCAGACCGGTAATGGTCGAGCCTTTTTCGTAGAGTTTTTCTACAAGCTCCATGTTTTCGGTGAGGAGGTCGCGAATCGCGGTGAAATCTTGGGCGTCTCTGCGCTGGGATACCTTGTACACAAGATCTTCGGCGAAATCCACGGTGCCTTCCACGTCTTCAGGAACGCTGAAGGCGAGGTCGGAAATCTCATGAGCTGCTTCAATCAACCTGCGGAGCAATGCGTTCTCTTCAACTATCCGGGCGTAGTGCACCGCTGAGCCTGCGGTCGGCACCGTTTGCACCAACGTGAAGATATAAGGCTTGCCGCCGGTGTTTTCGAGTGTGCCTCTGCGACGAAGCTCTTCGGCCAAAGTCACAGCGTCGATGGGGTCTCCCCGACCGTACAGTTCCAGCATTGCCAGATAGATCTCGGTGTGGGCAGGCTTGTAAAAGTGATCGGGGTTAACGATTTCGAGCACGCCGGCGACGGCTTCACGCGACAGAAGGCACGCCCCCAGAACCGACTCTTCAGCCTCGAGGTTGTGGGGCGGCACGCGCGCCGCAAGTGTGGCGTCGGGGCTGCCGCTTCTAAGTCTTGTCGCCATCAGGAGCTATTAGTGACCTCTCGTACATATGTTCGATAGTCTAACCGGCCGGGGCGACAATCCCCCGGATGCTACGCGCGAAATCCACAGCCCTTCCAGGCACGGCTTCCACAATTCGAGCAAGAAATTCACAGGCATTCCCCCAAGTTTCCGGCTAGTTACCCACAACATATAGCGTCAATGACTTGATTACTCACTATATATTGGGTCGCTACGGGCCAGTCAAGGGCCTTTTAGAAATATCTTCCCGACTCGAAAAAGGGCGCTCCCTTTAGGGTCCACCGGGTATTCAGTCTAGGCCGAGCGCCAAGCCAATCGGGCGGATTAGTCTTGTCGGCGGCAGCCCTTATCGTGTCTTGTGCTTCCCCAGCGAAGGCAACCGTCATGCTTGCCAGCGGCTGCGTAAGGAGGGACAATGTCGGTAACAGAAAGATCTAGGCACGAACTGTTTAAAAAACTCGAAAAGGTTCTCGGAATGGAAGATGCTGGCACCCTCATGGATCTCGTCCCGCCGATGGGCTGGGGGGACATGGCGACCAAACGGGATTTGGACGAATTTACAGTGGCGACCAAACGGGACATAGACGAATTTAGAGTGGCGACCAAACGAGACATAGACGAATTTAGAGTGGCGACCAAACGAGACATAGACGAATTTAGAGTGGCGACCAAACGGGACATGGACCTGCTGAAGAGCGATCTGAAGGACGAGCTGACTTTAAAGCTTCGGGGGCTGTTCTTCGCGATTGCAGCCCTCTTTATCGGGGTCGTGAGCCTACTGCTAGCAGTGCCGCATTTGATTTAGGGCTCGAGCCAGTTATCAGGGGGAAGTAGCTAGGTTTGTTTTGTGGAGGGCGCTTCGGGTATTTCTTCCGCCGGCGTGACGGTACCGTCAGAAACTACCTCGACTTTGCCTTGAGCCGTCACCTCGTGCTCCAGCGAAACACTGAACGAGTGCGAACCCAGGGATTTAATCGCCTCTGGCACCGAGACTTTGCGCCGGTCAATCTCTATCCCCAACAGCTCGGTGAGCTGCTGGGCAATCTCCGATGTGGTGACCGACCCGAACAGATGACCTTCGGCCCCCGCTCTGGCCGCTATCTTGAGCGGCGTTGCCGCGATCTTCTGGGCTATGGCCTCGACCGACTCTTTTGCCTTGCGGTCGCCGTCGGCCCTCGAGCGCAGCATGATCTCAGCCTGCTTCAACGTTCCCTTCGAAGCCGCTATGGCCAGCTTGCGAGGCAAAAGGTAGTTGCGGGCATAGCCGCCCGCAACCTCCACAACATCGCCTTTCCTGCCTAATCGCCCCATATCGGCGCTCAGAACTACCCTCATTTGCATCTCCCGCAATGAGGGACGGACAGCGCCCCGAAGGCTGCCTTCCGGGGATGCAGGTCGTTCCTCATCTGACTACGTAGGGGATTAGGGCTACCTCGCGGGCGTTCTTGATTGCGGACGCCACTTCGTGCTGGTGCTGCACGCAGGTGCCGGTCACCCTTCTCGCGCGGATCTTGCCCCGGTCGGAAGTGAACTTGCGCATCAAGGACACATCCTTGAAATCGATGTAGTCGATCTTGTCCTTGCAAAACATGCAAACCTTCTTCCGGACCGGACGACCGGCTCGTTTATCTCTTTTTTCCCGCGCATCCGAGCTGGTGCTGCGAGAATTAGAGTCTTTACGCCCCAGCGGGAACCTCCTGGTTTTCTACACCCGGCGCTTCTGCACCGGCGGCTTCGGTCTGCCAATCGCCGGGACCGCCGCGGGTTGTTTTGGTTACAGCGGCAGTGGCCCACCTGAGCGACGGCCCTACTTCGTCGGCCTCGATCTCAACAACGGTGCGCTTTTGCCCCTCTTCGGTCTCCCAGCTGCGGGACTGAACCCGGCCGCTGACTATCACCCTTACGCCGGTAGATAGGGATTCAGCGATGTTCTCAGCCAGTTGGCGCCACGCGTTTACGTTGAAAAAGTCTGTCTGCTCGACCTTTTCACCGTTGCGGTTTGTGTAAAACCGGTTTACCGCGATCCCAAATTTAGCTACTGCGGCCCCCGAGGGCGTGTACTTGAGCTCGGGCTCACGGGTGAGGTTTCCCACCACGGTTACGTTGTTCGACATCTGTCATCCTCCTTGAAGGACCCCCGCCCTTCGATTGGTGCTCCGGCCTGGAGCACTACGGCACCCGCACTATTTTGTGACGGATGTATTCCTCGCCGATGCTTAACAACCGGTCGAGTTCGCCGATGAGCTCTGGCTCAGCTTTGAAATCCGCCACGACATAGTGACCTTCGTTGAGATGGTCGATCTGGTAAGCGAGGCGGCGCTTGCCCCACTCGTCGATCTTCGCCATCTCACCTTGGGTCGCGATGACTTTGGTGAACTTTTCGACCGCTTGTTGAATGGCCGCATCTTCCAGCCTGGGGTCAACGATGACGACAGCTTCATAGTTTCTTTGCAATGACTACTCCTTTGGACATCGGGTCTCGCGATACTTCAAAATTTCGCAAAACCCGAGGGCTCCCTAACGGGGGCAGGGTTGGTTCCGTTGTGCCATCGTACCTTCGACTCGTCGTTGCGTCCATTCGAATCTCACTATAGGAACCCGCGCCGACAAAACTAGCCGGGCTGGGAAAAAACCTTTGCTTGTCGCGAGAAAATCTCCGGTGGGCACGAAAAAGCCACCCAGGCAATGATGGCCATCAAGGCGCCCGCCCTAAGCCAAACCGACAGCTCAAACGCCGTCATCCAGTTTGACTTCGGCGTTTGGCTAACTATGTAGAAGTTAAAGCGAGACACGAAAACGGCAAGGTCGGCGGCCAAAAAGGCGCCGACCTTCAACCAGGGAACCCCAACTACAGCCATGAGGGAGGCAAGCCAAAGTGCGTACTGCGGGGAGTAGAATTTTGAGGTCAATAGAAAGACGCACAAGATTCCCAAGCAAATTGCGACCACCGGGTAGGCTTCACCGACCCTGCGGCGCCATCCCTGCCACAACAGCCACCCGGCGCCCAGGCCGAATAGACCAATGCCCGTTAGCGAGACGAACTTTTGATAACCCGCGCCCCAGTTGAAGCTTTTGACCGTGGCCTGGCCGTGGTGGGCAACCCAGTACCAAACGGTGTCGTAATCGACAAGCCTGCGGGCATGGAACAGCCAAATGCCCAGCCAGCCGTTCGCGCCCGCTTCGCGCAGCGGTACATCGGGGTGAGCCAATGCGAAGCCGAACGAAGCATGGGGTGAGCCGTTCGAGACAATAACCCACGGAAGATTGATCAATAGGTAAGCGACAGCGAACCCGCCGACCAGCCGGTAAGCGCCCCGGCGATCGCGGGCGGCCAGCCGCTGAAGGACCAGAGCGGGGACAAAAAACAGGGGGTAAAGCTTGGCGCTTGCCCCGGCCGCCAGGGCGATTCCGGACCACCCATCCCTTTTTCGCCCAAAGGCGGTCAGGCCCCAGGTAGCGGCTGCGACGACCAGCAGGTCCCAGTTCATAAACCCGTAAAGGACGATCGGTGTCCCCACGGCCCAAATCATCAGTCGGCGAGCGGGAACCACCGGGCGAAGAAGGCCCGTCACAACAAAGCCAAGCGGCGCCAGGAGCGCCGCGCTTAAAACGAAGTAGGATCCATCGGACGGCGAGCGGGTAATAACCCGCAGCAATCTGCCTGCAAGATCCATGAAAAGCCCCGACAGGACCGGATACTCCAACTGCACGTCACGATAGGGGACAAGGCCATCCCGAATGCCCCGTGGCGCCCAGAGGGGCTGGATGTCGTTGTAGCAAAGACGCCGGTACTGAAAGTTGTCGACCCACGCATGAACGACGCATTGATTCTTGATCAAAAATCCCACAAGCAGTCCCAAGGCCGTGGCCCCGTAGGCCAGCCAGGCAGGGCTGGGGACCCCCCAATCAATCCGCCCCCGGCGACCCGGCGTGGTGTTCCCCGCCACCACTCTAGGGGTCAGCCATTTTTCCCGGTGTCGCCCGGAAGCCCGCTGTCGGGCCCGATATTGCCGCCGATCGGCGGAATCACCGGAAGGCTGGGCGACGGCACCACCGGGATGCTCGGTGAGGGCGGCAGACTCACGTCGATCGAAATGGACGGCTCGGGGCTCGGCGAGGGGGACGGAGTCGCAACGGGAATGCAATTGGGATCCCGGGACGGCGCCGGTGAGGGTGACTCACTGGGACTGACGGCCTTGCACGGCTGCGGCGCCACATTGATTACTTCGCCGCCCAGATCCGGTTTGGAGAAGTCAGTGCCCTTCACGCCCTTGAGGGCTTCTGACATGAACCGCCGCCAAATGGTCGCCGGGAACGACCCGCCGGTTACCTTTTTACCGTGGACGTTTAACATTTCGTCCGGAATGCCGCCCTTTGTTTTAGGGGCGTAGCCCATCCACACGACTGCCGTCAGTTCAGGGGTATATCCGGCAAACCAGGCGTCTCGATGATTCTGGGTCGTGCCGGTCTTGCCGGCGGCGGGGCGGCCAATGGCCGCGCCGGTTCCGGTTCCACGTTTGATGTTCTGATTCAAGACGTGGTTGACGGTATCGGCCACGTTCTCGTCGATGGTCCGTTCGATTCTTGGTTGCCGCTCGGCGATCATCTTCCCGTCGGGAGCAATAATTTGAAGAATCGTCAGAGGATCCGGCCGCTTGCCGCGCGCCGCGAAAGTTGTGTAGGCCCTGGCCATCCCGAAAGGGGTGACATCGGCGGTTCCGAGCGTCAAGGCGCAGCCAACATCGTTGCGGGGAATCGAGATTCCGGCCTTATCCGCCATCGCCACGAACTTCGAGGGCGTAACGACCTTGTCCATGATTTGGGCATAGATCGTGTTTACGGATTTTGTGGTGGCGCTTATAACGTCGATCGCGCCGAAAGATTCGTTCTCGAAATTGGAAACTTCCCAGGCAGTGCCGTCGGCGTTTCGGCACCTGCGTGAATCGATTTTGATCTCTGTTGGTCCCGGGAATTGCGAATTGACCGATTTGTCCTCGTCGACAAAAGCCGCCAGCGCAAAAGGCTTGAAGGCCGATCCTGCTTGACGCCCGCCCTGGTCATCGGACCGGACGTTAGCCGCCCAATTAGTCCCTCGAGCTCGCTTGACATCGGTAACGTTGCGACCGCCAACCATGGCCCGAACCATTCCCTGCGGATCCATGGCCACCAACCCCGCTTCCGGATCGTTGTCCTTGTCGAGGGTCGAGCTGATGGCGCTTTCGGCCGCGATCTGCATCCGCAAATCCAGCGTCGTCTTGACCGTGAGCCCTCCGCCCAATATCTGCTTGTCGGTCAACCGGAACTCGTCGCGCAGCCGCCTTCTCACGTATTCCACAAAATAGGCCGCCCTTGGAGAATCCGCCTCGACCGACTGTCCCGGCTTGAAGTCTGCCGCCAGGTCTTCCCTTTTCGCCTGCTCGGCTTGGGCCTGGTCTATAAAGCCCGACCCAAGCATGTCGGCGATTACCACGGACCGAATTCGTTCGGCGTCTTGCTTTGCTCGATCAATCTGAAAGCGCTCGGGGGACCTAATGATTCCCGCCAAATAGGCGGCTTGGCCGACGGTCAAATCCTTGGCCGGCTTCTTGAAATAGGTTTGAGCGGCCGCCTCGGCGCCGTATGCTCCTCGCCCGAAGTACACGGTGTTCAGATAAAACTCAAGGATCTTGTCTTTGGAATACTTGCGCTCAGTTTTGACCGCAAGAGTCACTTCCTTAACTTTCCGGAAAATAGTCCGCTCGCGGCCAACCTGGGCGAAGGCGTTTCGGACATATTGCTGGGTGATCGTGGATCCTCCCTGCTGCACCCCGCCCCCGCGCACATTGGCAAAAGCGGCTCTCAGGATGCCTTTCAAACTGACGCCGGGGTGCTCGAAAAACCCACGGTCCTCGGCCGCTATGACGGCCTTTTGAAGATTCGTCGATATTTGATCGAGCGGCACGATCGAGCGGTTCTCTTCGCCATGCAGCGTGCCTATTAACTTGCCGTCGAAAGCCAGAATCTTCGAAGACTGAGCCCCCGGCGCAGTTTCGGGCAATGGGACGTTGCCGAGGAAGCTTGCCGCCACCCCCATCGCTGCCACGGCCACTAATACGCCTGCAAACAGCCACCAGTGCGTTTTTACAAAGTGGCCGACCTTTTGAACACGCGTGCGACGAGGGATTCTTCTGGACATTGGGTCAATCCTAGTTGACCACTAGTGGTCCGGCGCGCCAGGCGAGTCCGGCGCCTGCCATTAGAGGAACCCGGTGCGCAGCCCCATGAGTGTCAGCTTTGCGGCCACTGCTAAGGCAATCGCCAGAGCCGCCCAGCCGGCAGGCATGATGCCGGGACCTAGACCTGAGCGACGAGGTAGCACCAAAACCGCCTCATAAATCGGGCCGCTCGCGGCCTGCCAGGGCCAGCGCACCGAGAGTCCGCCGGGATCGGAGTTTGCGAGCCTAAGGCAAACCACTCCGGCTATCACCGCCCCGTATCCAAGCCAAAGCCATGCTGCCGGTTGGCCGCTTGCCACAGCGATGACAAGAGCGCAAGCAGCTGCAAGCCATGCTCCGGCCAAGGGTGGCAGCGCAGCTCGGGGCCGGTCGGCAAGCCGGCTTGCGGCCGCCGCCCACGTAGATGTGAATACGAGAGCCAGGGCCCCTGCGAACACCGGCGCAGCTATAGGGCCGAATGCAGGTGTAGTCAGATTGTAAAACCAATCTGCGATGGGGCCGGGCAAGCGAAGCGACTGCGCTGAAGCGAAAACCTCGGTCCAGCCGGCCAGCGAAAGGGGGAGGATTGCAACCACCCAAATTGCGATAACTCTTTCGCCCAAGGCCATGGCAAGCCCGGCTAAGCCAATCGCCATTATTCCGGCAGAGGGAGCTCCGAGGGCAGCAGCGACGGCCATTGATCCGCCGGCAATTGAGAGTCCCGAGAGCCTCGACCGGAATAAGAATGCCGAAACAAGCCAAACCGCCGCTCCGCCCAATCCCAGTACAAGCGGAGCTGATGGGGCCACCCAAAACGCAAGAACCGCGCCCTGCCACCAACCCACCGAAACCATCGCGCCGTCGATGGGAGCGTTGGAGCCTTCCTGGCGCCATAGCTTGGCGTCGCAGTCATTAGAGAAGGCCGGGGCGGCCAGGCGCAAGGACGCCGCCACGACCACAAGCCAGGCCGCCGGACCCCACGAACCCCTGGCAGGAACGTGCCAGGACAAGGCGTGAACCTGGTATGACCACATCCCCAAGGCAAGTGCAACATCAGAAAGGGCGAAGCACGCGAAGGCGGCAGGAGTCAACCTGCGAAACACTCCACCCACGCCGAGGATTAGCGTGATCGAAATGAATAGGACCAGGAAGGTAATAGGCGTTCCAAAAAATCCGATCGAAGTGGGGGAGGCCAAAGCAATAGCCACGCTCAGAATTCCCAGAGTTGATATGCACGCCGCCCAAAAGCGACCAGACCCTCCGGCGTCGGCCCAGAAAACTACGCCCAGGGTGACGGCTAAACCGACCAGCAGCCAGGTCATACCGCCTGTGCCGCCGCCGCGATCGCAACCAGCCAGAGGAGCGCGCAAATCGCTAACGCCGGCCCCGGCCTGGCCCTTGCCGACCAGGCGTTGGTTTTGGAAACAGCCGCCACCACCACGCATGCGACGCCAAAGCTGGCGGACGCCTGCATCCCAACACTCAGAGCAAACGGTATTGCCACCAATGCGCCCAGAGCAGGCCCGGTGAGCACCCAGGACACCGCGGCCCCCGCTAGTGCGGACTCTGACCATCTAAGCATTGCGTCGGCCTTTCGGCTTGCGAAGCGCGGCGTCCGCGCCGACCAAAAAATAGCCGCAATGAGACCGCTTGCCGATGCGGCCGAAAGGCTGGCTGCGGCAGGAGTTCCGCCGGTGAGCACTAGGGGCCCCAAGACCGTCTGCGCCGCTAAAATCTGGCGAAGACTCGAAGTGTTTAGCAGAATCGGCGGCATGAAAATACTCAAGGCCAAGACAGCGGTCCACAAATAAGGTGAATCGAGTTTGCCGAAATTTCGAATGGGACGAGGGGCTTGAGGGGCGTCGTCGGCGGGCGTATCAACGGGCCAGTTTTCTTCGGGCCGGATTTCACCCCCGGCCAACGACCTTCCGAGAATGCACGCCATGAGTGCGCCGGGGAGTATCAAGACGTTTCCCGGCACAAGCCCCAGGGCCGCCGGAATTCCGATAGCGATTCCAAAGGGCGCAAGAGCGACCACCGCGCGGCCCTGAGGCGCGGTCAACTCGAGGCGAGCCCCGGCTGGCTGCCACAAGTCTTTTCTGCGAGGCCATTCGCGCGACGTGCGGGCAGACACCAGAATCAAGAAAATGGTCCCAACAAAGCCGATTGGTACTGCCAAGAACACGTGGGGGGCGCTAGTGACGTCCGCGATGAGCCCCTCTACGAGGAGGTCCGGCGGCTGCGCTGGCCGGCTGCCTTGGGGCCTGCGGGCTTAAACCGACGCCCCATTAGCTGGCAGGCGGCAAGATGGTTCCAAGCGCAATCGACGCAAACTTCAATCGTGTAGCACCGGAACTCGCCGAACTCCCGGCTAAGACTTAGTTCCCAACCTTCGGGATAAACCGGCCTGCCGGAGAGATGCTTCAACTCATCGCCGTACACATATTTGACTTGCCTCAGGCTCTGGTGAGCGCAAACCGGGCACGTCCCCTCGGTCTTTATTCCAATGTTGTGCGCAGCTCTCATGAGTTGGGGGTGGGCGTCACAGATGTCCATGCGGTCCAAAGACCCACGGCGAAATCCCTCGAGCACGGCCCGCTTGGCCAGCCTGTAGTCAATAACTCCTTGCATGGCTCACATATTGTAGGGCTTGTGGCGAGTACTATTTGAAAATGAACGAGCCCAAAGTGCGCGTCTTGTTAGTTGACGATCAACCTGCTGTTCGATCTGAGGTTTGTTTGGTCGTCGAAGCCACTGAAGGCTTCGAGGTTGTAGGTGAAGCCAGTTCAGGAGAAGAGGCCGTTGAGATGGCGGCTGACCTTAATCCCGACTTGATACTCATGGATGTCAACTTGCCGGGAATCAACGGTCTTGAGGCCACAAAACTGATTCTCACTCATTCAAAACTTCCGATTGTTCTTGTTCTTTCAACCTATGAAGCGCAGGATTACGAGCCCAAGGCCCTGGCTCAGGGCGCTTCGGGCTACATCTCAAAATACGAATTCAGCCCTGAGACTCTCCTGGCTCGTTGGACTGCTGCCCGGACGTAGCGCTTTCGCCGGGGGTAGCGGCAGGTATTAAGAAGGCCTTAACCGGGGTCTGCCTGCCTTTAACGGTGGCGGGTTCTAAGCTCTGAGCCTCGGGCTTGTGTGCCAGCGCGTTGTAAGTGGGCTCGCTCAGTACGGTGCCGCCACCCTCGGCCCATTGCTGAAGCCGTTGGGCCAAATTGACCGTATCGCCGACCAGCGTGTATTCAAGGCGCTCTTCGGAACCGAGAAGCGCCGCCGCCACCTGACCTGTTGACAGACCGATTCCCAGCATGAAAGACGGCAGCCCAGTCTCTGCCCAAACCCGGTTGACCTCGTCTTGCGCCCGGTGCATTCCAGCGGCGGCAGCCAGGGCCCTGTCGGCGTGGTGGAGCTGGGGAAAGGGGGCGCCGAACACCGCCATCACCGCGTCGCCGACGAATTGCATTACGGTCCCCCCCTCGGCCAGAACGACCTTCGTCATTTCGGCGCGGTGCTTGCTCAATTGGCCGGCAAGTTCTGACGGGTCGACAATCTCAGCGATGGCCGAGTACCCCCTTACGTCGGACATCAAAACTGTGACGTTCAACATCTCGGTCTCGCCTATCCGCCGGCCCTGCGTTCGAAGTTTTTCGGCGATGCCGCCCGGCAACAAGCGCGACAGGTTTTCACCGATTTCTTCGCGCTCAACTAAAGCTTGATGCAGGACCTTGAGCCCTTTAACCGCGCCCGATGCGCCGCCGGTAGCCCCTTGGGCTACTTTCATAAACAGATCTTCAATTCGGTTTGAAATGTCGGCGGGGGTTGTATTCCTCGATGCAGCGATCGCTTTAATTGATTTGCCCTCGGCAACCAAGCGAAGCAATTCTTCATCCGAGTCGCTCAGATCGCCCTTCGCCGTCACGGGAGCAACCAGGGCTTCAACAATCTTGGGGTCCAACATCGATCCGCCCGACGCTACTTCGCGCACGGCTCTTACCAGCTGGTCGCCTTCGGCCACCCGGTCTTTCAGCAAGTAGGCATAGCCCTGGGCACCCTCTTTCAGCAAAGCCGCCGCGTATTCCGGATCGTCATGCTGCGACAGAATCACGACGCCGGTCCCTGGGTGTAGTTTGCGAATTTCCTTGGCCGCCTCAATACCTTCTTGTTGAAAAAACGGCGGCATCCTGATGTCGGTAACCAGTACCTGGGCCCCGGCTTTTCCAGCTTTGTCGATTAGTTCAGGGTAGTCGGCGGCTGTGCCCACCACTTCAAGGTCATCTTCCATCGACAGCAAAGCCCGCACGCCCTCGCGGACAATCAAATTATCGTCGGCCAAAAAGATGCTGATCAAGTTAGTCGCCCCCCGTAAACCCGGTCAAGGACCGCCCCCCTAGGCGACTCCGCAGCTTCTTCCACCGGGATTTCACCTGTCGTCGTTGTTCCCATTCCGGGTGAGGAAACCACACCGAGATGTCCCCCCAGGGCCTCGATTCGGTCCGACATATTTTGCAGTCCGGAACTCTTCTGAGCGGTCGATGTGTCGAACCCCCGGCCGTCGTCCGAAATGACAAAGCGCAACGTTTGGCCTTCGATGTGCAAGCTGATCGACGCTCCTGTCGCACCGGCATGTTTTGAAATATTTTGCAAAGCCTCAAGGCAGCAAAAGTAAACGGCTGCTTCGACTTCTTGGGAAAAGCGCCTTGGTTCATTCGAAGTTACTTCCACCGGAATCGCCAGCTTCCGGGCCTGTGCGTTCAGCGCAACCTCCAACCCTTCTGCCGCCAACAAAGGCGGGTATATTCCGCGGGCCAAGTCGCGCAACGTTTGCAATGCATCGTCGGTATCGGCCGCAATTTGATCGAGGAGGGCCTTGTAGTCCGGCGCGTGGTCTTGAGCCTTTCGGGCGGCCATGGCGACTCTCAGTTTAAGTGCGACGAGTTGCTGCTGGGCACCATCGTGAAGATTTCGCTCGATGCGCCTTCTTTCCTCGTCTTGAGCGGTAACGAGACGCTGCCGGGACGCGCTCAGTTCCTCCAGTCGGTCCATCAGCTCCGCGTTCAGCCGCACGTTTGAAAGCACCAGCCCCGCCTGTGAGGCAAGGTCTTCGAGCAACTTTTCCTCCGGAAGGGTAAGGGATTCGCCTTCGGGTTTGGTCACAGTTAGCGCGCCCAGAAGTTCTCCCTTGTGCCGAACCGCTACGGCTCGGTCACTTCCTTGCATCTCGGGCAAGTGTTCAGTTTCGATAATGAGTTCCCCAACCTCGCTTAAGTCTTCAGCCGGCCAGCTTGCCTCGAGTCGAAGCGCATTGCCCACCCTCAGCCACACCTCAACCCTGGAGGCGGCGGTGCCTTCGGCAAGCACCCGAGCCATCCGGACAAGAAGGTCGTCGGACGCGAAGGACTCGACCATTCTCTCGGAGAATCTCGACAGCACCTCGTAAGGGGTCGCTCGCTTTCCGAAAACCACCCGGTTGGCGAAACGCTCGAGCCGTTCTTTAGCAGGTTCAAATGCGAACGCAATAAACGCTGTCGCAACAATTGATAAGAGCAGGTTGTCGGCGCGCTCGTTCAATAGCGTTCCGACTCCGGCAACGATCGCAACATACACCGCGGTTACGAACGCTACGAGGGTCCCGTACAGCAGTGTTCGGCTGATTACCCGGTCGATATTCCACAGCCGGTATCGAAGGAGTCCCACAAATAGTGCGATCGGAACCAAGGAAAACACCGGCTGAAAGACTCTGAAAACCACCACCGGCAGTTCATGCAGATCGCGCCCCTCCAACCCAGGCGATAGGAACGACCTGATGCCCTGCGTCAAGACGAAAAGCCCGACCAAGAATGCGGGCAACAGGGCGAAAAACAGCAGGCGCGATTGCTGCCTCTGCTCGGGTGTGGGCGACTGACGGTAACGATAGGCCTGAGCAAGGACCGCCGCCGCCGGAGTTACGAGCCCGAAAAACAAGATGAGATCGATTGGTCCCGGCTGGCTTCCGGCGCGCCCGAAAGAGGCCCAGGCTACAGCGAGCATTAAGGGCCCGTACAGCAGAGTTTGGCCCCACCGCGGCCATCGGGGCACCAGCCTTCCATCGGGGAAAAGAATCAAGGCGGCAATGTAGGCGGTGCCTGTCACAAGCTGGTGCAACGAAAACAACAGGATCTCAACCGAAGTTTTAGGCATCACCTCATAGACGCTCACCGCCTGGAGGTTCAACAAGGCGGCCGTGCCTATCATTCCGGTGGCAAGCAAGCGGGCGGGTTTCTCGTCGCAGCGAAGCCTGAGTAAAAAGAAGGCCAGCACTAAGTTAAAGGCGCTAAAAAGGTAGTCGAGAGCAAGTTGGCTAAGGGACTGGACCTTATGCGATGCATCGGCCACTCCTTCGGCCACCCTGGCAACTAAACCTGTCCCGAAGGCGAGTTCGTGAAGGCTCTGGTGAAACGAGGGCGTAGACTTTGCAGCCGCGGCTGCCGCCCCCAGGGCCAAAATGCCGGCGGAAGCCCCCGCGAATATGACTATGAGGCCCAGCACGACAAAGTCGGGCCGCGATCTGCGAGTTTTGGCCACGCCCTTAGAGACGACCTCGGCTTTCCGAATCACCGGGCCGCCAGGGGTACTGGCCACGAAATTACTTAACTACGATCGTCCCGACCATCGCCGGGTGGATCACGCACGCATAGTTATATTTTCCGGGTTTACCGATCCGCACTGAATAGGTTGCGTCGCCTTCGCCGTGGAAAAGACCAGATGAGAAGTACCCATTGCCGTCCCAGGTCCCTCCGTCGATCTCCAATGGTTTCGGCGGGGGTGCTCCCTCGGCCGGGGGCCCGTCGGGCTCTTCGGGCAATGGCGGAGAGCCTCCCGCCGGTTCCTCGATCTTGGGATTAATCGAAACTTGCCCATCGCGCTTAACCGAATAAATAGGGAAATAGGGAGGAACATCGAAGCTCACCGAATGTCTACCGTCAAAGGTCCAGGTGACCGTCTCGCCAACCTCAGCCTCAATTGCTTTTGGCAGGAAGGCGTTGGCGCCCCCAAAGACCACCTGCTCTCCCGGGTAGACCCCGGCAATATTCCCCGTTATGGTCCGGCCGTCCTTGTCCACCTTGCCCTTTGAATTGTACGTAGAGACCACACTTTTGATCGGCTTCATTTGCTTATCGATTAGCTCGATCGCCTGCCTGTTCACAACAGCTTGCGAGGGTATTGAGGCGCCCTTCGGCTTGACGGTAACTTTGCCGGACATCGCGGGCCCGTGCAGATTGCAATAGTAAAAATAGCTTCCCGGCTTCGTGTCGCCGGCGAACTTCACTTTGAATTCGTTCTTGCCGACCCCTTCGTAGGGAATGAAGCCGCTATTGAAGAAGCTTTGGCGCCCGTTGAATTCGGGCTTCTTGGTCTTGGGGCAGGTCTGATCGGCTTCAGTCGGCGGATTTCCTGAGTTCAGATAACAAGGTTGAGCGGCATTTTGGGCGACCCCGCCTTGACCGAAGAAAAATGGAAGGGCTTTCATTTCCGGGCTTTCGTCAACTGCGGCGTATTCCTCTTCCTTTACTTCGTCGCCTTTGCGGAGCCGTTCGACCAAGGGGCTTGCCAGCGCCATCATTTTGTCGACCAACGTTCCCATGGTTACGGTATGGGCGTCGCCGGTCCAGTCCTGCTGGAAAGAAACCGTATCGCCCTGCCTGACGGTGAGGGCGCGGGGGAAGTATTCGAAGATCGCGGTTGGGAACTCATCGTGGAGGTAGTCGACCCTTACCGTACGGGTCTGGGGGCCGCTTTCATTTGAAGAGCACGACGCCAACAGCAAAACCAGGATCGCCCCAACAGCAGTCTTGCGGTTCACGGAACGCACTTGGTCACTCTACAAGAATCTTTTCGTTCAACGGTCTATTTTGCGGGATATTCCAGCTGGTGCCCGAGCGCAACCTCAGCCAGCGAATCGATTGCGACGCGATCGGGGGGCACGACCGCCACCTTGCAGGCTGTGAGGGCCCTGAGCGTCGAGGTGCGTGTGCCCTTTTCCAAAAGCGCTCTCTCGCCGACCAGAACCCCCGGTCCGAGCGAGGCCAGTACCTCGCCGTTGACCTCAACTTCGAGGACCCCGTCGAGTAACAGGAACATTTCTTTGCCTGCGCTGCCTTGCTCTACCAGGTTTGCGCCCTTGGACACCCTTCGTATTTCGGGGGCAGGCCCCGAGCTCATAATGGCGCTTGAGAGTTGGCGCTCCAATGCACTCTCGGCCTGAACAACGAAAGCGGCCGAATCCTGATCGCCCCACGGAGTGTTTTCGCCGAAAGCATCGTTCATCCACGTCTTTAGATCAACCAGACCGGACTTGGCCGAGAGCCTTCCCGACGAATCGTAGATCCAATGGCGGGGAAAGCAGCTGTGCCCTAAAACCTCGTAGCTGGACTCGCCGTTGGCCTTGATTGTTAATGAAAGCGTGGTCCAGGCTAAAGGCGGGCTCAGTTGAAAGAAAGGCTTTCTCTGCACAGGCCGGGGGGCCGGCAGTCCGGTTTTGCCCCCTGCGGTTTGCGTGAATTTGACCCAGCCCTCACCTACGACCGGCGTCGGCTGTATGTCGGGCATCGGCACGGCCGGGACCGTCATTTGCCGGCTGCCCAGCTTGATGGTGGTCGCGCCGATGTGCCCCCTGCCAGCGTGCCCAAAGTTTGTGATTTTGCCGTCTTCAACCTCGACCCATGCGCGGAGCTCATTGGCGAAACGAAACCGGTCGGCCTGCCGCAGAGCCTCGATATCCTCCACAGCCTCGGGCGGGGGCTCGTCGTAATGAAGGGCCGTCCCGAATGCATGCTTCGCCATCCCCTCAATCGACTCGGACGGAATCCAAGAAAGCGACGTGACCGACGATTCAATGCGCAAGAACGTTCCCCCCAGGGTCGGCGGACTATGTTCGGCATTGTACTCGGTGATCGCTTGGAACGGAAGCTCCGGGCGTCCCTTTGCCCGATGCTTGACTTTGTGGCGATATAACGGTTAGATATATCGGTGCGATATATCGGTGCGATGGTTAGAGGCGTGAAACTGTGCTTAAACTGTGATTGAGATGGCCGTATTGGGGGTTCTCAAGGATCGCGCCATGCACGGCTACGAGCTGAAGAAAGAGCTGAGCGCCCAGTTGGGGCAGTTCTGGCAATTTTCTTACGGGAGCCTTTACCCCACAATCAAGCGTCTCGAAAAATCCGGCGCGGTCGAGCGTGTTTATGACAAGCAGAACGTCAAGAGACGCCTGAACATCTATCGCATCACCCCCGTAGGCGAAAAGCTGTTCGATGGAATGATCGCCGAGCACTCCGAAGTCGACGACGCCCGGTTCTCGATCAAGATGGCCTTTTTTCGCTACATGGAATCCAATGAGCGCGTGGAGCTTCTGGAGCGAAGGCGGGCCTACCTCACCGACAAACTCATAGATCTTCGAGCCAAGCTCAGGGCTTACAAAGAGCGACTCGACGCGTACACATATCGTCTGATGGAACATGGCGTTGATACAACCAGCGCCGATCTTGAATGGGTAGACCGCCTAATCGCGGAAGAAAAGTCTGAAACTCCCGGCCCGGCGGGCACCGTGCCCGGTCCGGCCGGCGGCTAAACCAAGGGGCAACTGAAAGGAATTCGCCAAATGGCAAAAAAGATTCGTGTAGGAATAATCGGCGCAGGCAATTGCGCCTCAGCACTGGTTCAGGGGACCGAGTTCTACCGCAACGCCCAGCAGGGCGACGATGTGCCGGGCCTGATGCATGTGAAAGTCGGGGACTATCACATCTCGGACATTGAATTTTCATGCGCGTTCGATGTCGACGCCAACAAAGTAGGTGTCGATCTGTCGAAGGCAATCCAGATTCAACCCAACAACACGCTCCAGTTCGCGGAGGTAAGCAACCTAAGCGTCACCGTCGAACGGGGGCCCACGTTGGACGGCCTCGGCGACTTTTACCGCGAGCAGATAACCGAATCCCCCGCGGCGCCGGTTGACGTCAGCCAGGTTCTGAAGGACACAAACACTCAGGTTCTCGTCAACTACTTGCCCGTCGGCAGTGAAAAGGCGGCGAAGTTTTATGCGGAACAGGCCCTCGACGCGGGAGTTGCCTTCGTAAACTGCATGCCCGTGTTTATTGCGTCGCACCCGGCTTGGGCCGACAAATTCACCGAGCGGGGAGTGCCGATCATCGGCGACGACATCAAAAGTCAGGTCGGCGCCACAATAATCCACCGAATTTTGGCAAAGCTTTTCGAAGACCGCGGCGTGCGCCTGGATCACACCTACCAGCTCAATTTCGGTGGCAACATGGACTTTATGAACATGCTGCAACGCGACCGGCTTGTTTCGAAAAAGATATCGAAGACCCAGGCGGTCACATCGCAACTTCGCGGAACCATCGATGCAGAAGATGTCCACATTGGTCCCTCCGACCATGTTCCGTGGCTAAACGACCGGAAGTGGGCGCACATTAGGCTCGAGGGCCGTGAGTTCGGCGAGGCGCCGATCTCGGTCGATTTGAAACTTGAGGTTTGGGATTCGCCGAACTCGGCGGGGATAGTCATCGACGCAATCCGGTGCTGCAGGCTGGCATTGGACGCCGGCGCCGGCGGCCCTTTGCTCGGCCCCAGCGCCTACTTTATGAAGTCTCCCCCGGTGCAGTACTCCGATGAAGTAGGCCGTCAAATGGTCGAGGAATTCATCCATTCTTCCACGCTGGGATCAGTCGAAGACAGCAGGGAGTTAAAAGTTAACGTCGCACGCTAATACATGTGATACATGCACATTGCATGTATGATTTGAAGTATGAGTAAAAGTGTCCAGATTCGTGACGTCCCCAACGATCTTCATCTCAAATTGAAAACACGGGCGGCGGGAGAAGGAAAATCACTTTCGGACTACCTGCTTGGCGAACTCGCCAAGATGGCGGCACGACCATCTATTAAGGAAGTACTCGACCGCGCGAGCCGGCGGCCGGGGCCCAAAGTGGGAACAGCCTCCATCGTCGCGGCCGTGCGCGCGGGGCGAAACGAGAACTGAGCGGCATCGTAGTAGACGCCTCTGCCGTACTCGAAGCGTTAATCGAACCCGCGCCTCAAGCGCTGCTCGACCGGCTGGCGGGCGAAACCGAATGGAGCGCTCCCTATCTTATCGATGTGGAATTTCTTAACTCCCTGCGCCGTCTTGTTCTTGCCGGTCTGGTCAGCGAAGAAAGGGCCGCTTACGCTCGGTCCGATTTCGCAGATTTAACAATAGAGCGGTTTCCTCACGAGCCTTTCGCCGAGCGCATCTGGGAATTGCGCCACAACCTCAGTGCATACGACGCCGTTTATGTTGCGCTAAGTGAGAAGGTTGAAGTCCCGCTGATCACCTGCCACGCAGGCCTGGCCGAGGCCCCGGGCGTGGAAACAACCATCGAACTCTTCGAAACGCTAGAAAAATCGCCTTGAGGTACGGCCGATATACCGTTCGCTCTAACACTTTGGTATAGGCCGGTTCTCCTCGTACCATTCGTCGAGGCGTTTAACGGCGGTCTCGCGGTTCAGCTCGCCCTCATCGAGCCTTAACTCCATCAAGAATTTCAGAGCTTCACCAACCACCCTTCCGGGGCCCACCTTCAGGTGCTCCATGATGTCGTTGCCGTCAAGGGCCGGGCGCAAACGCAATAGCTCCTCTTTCGCGGCCAATTCGCTGATTCGCTCTTCCAGCTCGTCCATCCTGTGGCCGAGCTTGCGGGCCCTTTCAACATTGCGGGTTGTGCAATCGGCCCGGACCAGGGTGTTTAACTTGCCGAGCAACGCCCCGGCATCTCTAACGTATCGCCTGATGGCTTTGTCGGTCCAGCCCAGCCGGTAGGTGTGAAATCTGAGGTGCAAGTAGACAAGCTCCCGTACTTCCTCAATAAGCCGGGCCGGATATCTCAGCTCCCGAAGCCTCGCCTCGGTCATATTCGCGCCCACTACTTCGTGGTGATGGAAGCTAACCCCCTTGGGGCCGATCTGTCTTGTTTTCGGCTTGCCCACATCGTGCAGCAAGGCCGCTAGTCTTAGGGCAAGGTCCGGCTCGGCGGCGTCGGCCACAGTAACTTTTTCGAGCACTGCAAGGGTGTGGCCAAAAACGTCTTTGTGGCGATGGATAGGGTCCTGTTCGAGGCGAAGCGCCGGTAGCTCCGGCAAGAACTCGCCTGCCAGCCCGGTTTCAGCGGCCAACGCCAATGCGGCGCCGGGCGAGCGTCCGAGCATCAACTTGCTAAGCTCATCGCGGATCCTCTCGCGAGAGACTATTTGCAGCCGGCCATGCATCTGGCCAATTGCCCCCAGGAGTTCTTCATCAACTTCAAAATCGAGCGTCGAGGCAAACCTTAAGGCTCTGAGCATCCGCAGTGGATCGTCTGAGAAAGCAATCTCCGGGCCGAGAGGGGTTCGAATAAGGCGCGTCGCTAAGTCTTTTGCGCCTCCGAACGGATCTATCACGACGGCGTCGGGAAGTTCCATCGCCATGGCGTTGATGGTGAAGTCCCGCCTGGACAAGTCTGTTTCAAGATCATCGGCAAATGTGACCACGGGATTGCGTGAATCCTCGCGATAGACCTCGCTTCGAAAAGTCGTCACCTCGATTCGGGCGCCGTCTTTGTGGGATCCTACGGTTCCAAACTCGATACCGGTCGTCCAGGGCTCGGCGCGGCCCCACTTGGCCAATATCTCCAGCGAGGCGTCGGGTTTGGCGTCGGTGGCAAAGTCGAGGTCATCGTGGGTGTCGCCGAGCAGGGCATCACGAACCCAACCGCCGACCAGCAGCAGCCGGTGGCCCCGCGCCTGGAAGGCCTTGGCCAGAGACTTTGCCGTTAAAGGCACGTCCAACTTTAGTTCGGTCACAGCCTGAGGATACCCTTCGAGGATTCGGCCAAGCCCTGAGGTCGCTGCTAACGCCTGCGGGTTGTGCCTATGTAGATCCTTAGGGCAAGTAAAGCGGCCATCAGCCCTGCGAACAGCAGGTAGCCACCCGTGGCCGACGATTTCCTACCGGGGGCGGCTGCAGTACTCCGGCCCCGTTGGGAAGATTTTGACTCGGAGGCCGGTCCGAGCGAGATCGATTCCACCGTCGGTTCGGTGGGATCGGGTCCTGCGGATAAAGACGGGGTCCCCTGCTCAGGGATCGGCGGGGCTGCAGGGCTAGCGGGGTCGCCGCTCACGACCTGGTCCTGCAGGGTCCCTTTTCTCGCCCTACCTGCCGTCTCATCAACCTCGACGGACGAGCCGGCGCCGCTCGGCCGGCCGGTCGAATCGCCGGGGTTACCACCCGTGGTATCCCCACTTGAACTCCCCGACTGACCACCGGTTCGCGGCGCACTTTGCGTTTCGGGCGGGCTTGTAGGTTGACTTGGGCATGATCCAGCGAGGCAAGCGGGCATGGTGGTGGAAGACGGCGGCGAGCCATTGCCCTGCGGGTACCACGTCCATCCGTCCACCCCTCCGCAGTGAACACGCGAACTCGACGCGCCGAGACCCGACTGTCCCCACCGGCCATCTTGGAAATGCCAATAGACCCAGTAGCTGTTGTCACTCGCCGGACAATTTGAGGCCTCGGTCCCCACGCCGCCGATCTTGCAAACGAATTCGCCGAGCGAGCCATTGCTTTTGGTGACTAGAGGCAGCCCGGTAGCACGCAGCGCCTCGATGCCGCTCAACGATTGCGATTCAAAGCTAAGGCAATAAGTCCGTTCGTCGTTCGCACTTAACTGCACTACCACCCCGGCATGGTTGCTTTCGGATGCACAGGCGGGAACGGAAGTTCCGCTCCAGACCGGCAGGGCCATCGACATTGCGATTAGGGCACGGGCTGCCCCCAGCGTCAAACGTCGCTGGCTCACTACTGGTGGCTCATCGCGGAAGTCATGTGGATAACAGGGCGTCCCGGGGCCATGAGCGCAAGGCGCGAGGAGGGCGCATACCGGCAGTATGTAACCGACGAGCAACACAGCGATCGTGGATTCCGGGACGTCCTGATGCCGCAGGAATTTTCGCGATGAGCCACTAGTGGGACCAACTTTTGCGTTTCCGCATGTAATAAACGATAGAGGCCGCCAACAAACCGGCCCCGACCGCCGCTGCGGCGCGCCCGGCCAAAGTTAACGGGGTCGCACGATCATTTTCCGCGCGCGCCAAAGCTGCGCCGCCGCTCGGACCTGGCTGTAAAGTTGGAGTACTGGCGATTGGCGACTGCGAGGTTGCCAGCAGCGGACTGGCCTGGGGGGTAGAGGGCACCGGGGCCGCAGAAGGCGCCGCTGGAGGCCTTGGTGCCCGCTTCTTGCGTAAAACCGCGGCGGGTGGCGACTTTGGATCTGGAGTGGGCGTCCCTTGCCGCGACACCGACGAATCCCGGGACGCTTGTTCTGATGGGGGGACCGAGACAGGGCTGGTCTCGGCCACACTCGAACCCCCCCCTTGCTGGTCCGCCGGCGAAACCGGGCAGGTTCCAAGCCCAATGAGGCACACGAACGATTCGCCGGCAACAGCTGGGATCGCCTGGGAGGTGGCCCCGGCGTCACCTGAACAATCCGGTCCCTGTTGATAATTAAATGAACCATCATCGTTTTGTACCGAAAGCAGAAACTCGACCGGGCCGGCGCCCGCAGGAACCCATCCGGCGGCCGCTGGATCCTCGCCCGCGGCCAAAAGCGCCTGAGTTGAGTAGGCGGTGGAATTGGTATCACTGACCTTTGATCCCCCGCAGTAGTTTGAGGCGAAAGACTTTTGGTAGGCAAAACCTCCATCAGCGTTTTGCTGAGCGTGGAAGAACTCAAGAGCTTTGACCAAGGCCGCATCCGCGTCTATCCGGGGGTCCAGGCGCCGGGCCGCAATAAGCGCCTGGAGCGCCAAGGCGGTCGAATTCGTATCTGTTCCCCATCCCGGTGAAAACTCCCACCCGCCATCGGACTGCTGGGCGACAAGAAGATTGGAAATGGCCGGGCGCGGCGTCTGAACGTGCCGGGCCGACAATCCGAGAACGGCGAAGGCCTGGTCGAACATATTGGTAACGAAGGAATACTTCCCGGATACAGGGTCCAATTTGGTTTCCCGGTACGAGCCTGAGGCTTCGTCAAAAGTCGCCTCTATCGCCGCGATCAGGTCAGAGCCGCCGAAGCGCTTTGGGTTGTCCGATGAGGCCTCGGCTGCAACGGCTACTTGACCGGCGGAACGGGCACTGCAATCGGAGCGGTCCGAAGCGTCACAATCGATCGACTCCACCCTTGCCTTCAAAAACTCGATCGGGTCGGATCCTCCCGGCCGGGCCACATCATGCGGATCTTCACCCCCGGCGGCAAGAGCGTAAATTCCGTCAGCAGTTCCGCCAATCGCGGAAAAGCCGGGAAAGCTCCCATCGGTGGCTTGCTGGGACTTCAACCAGGTCAAACCCCGAGCGACCGAAGACTCCGGTTCAGTTGCAACCGCCTGGGTTGCAATCGCCTGGGGCAGCGGCGGGATAAACAAGAGGACAACCCAAAACAGGACCAGGGCTATCGAGGCGGATATGACGCGGAGGGGAAACGGTATGGGCCAGGTGGGCGACAGGAAATCCTGCAAGTTCTTGCCTTTCTCGCGAAGGTAAGGAGCATGCGAGGCGGCGGGTATCCTGACTTGCCACCGGGGACTTGCCGATGGCTTACAGTTGCGGGACAGCGCCGGACTTTAACCGGCTTCCCCTCTTTGTATCCCAGGCATCCGGGCCTTGGGATTCCGCTACACAAATTCTGCTATTGACCCGAGTATAGGCCCAGTGCTTGTCCCATGTCGAGTCTTTGACCGAGTCCCCTTTGCCTACCCCTTACTGCACTCTGGATGAACCCCGGCTCCTCTACTCTTCCAGAAGGTTCTCCTGCCGCAGCATGATTTCGAAATCGTGAGGGTTAGAAGATGCATCCATTGCATGGTCGAGATCTATCACGTTGTTTTTGAAAAGATCGAGCAAGGCCTGGTCGAAGGTCTGCATTCCGTAAAACCCGCTTTCGGCAATCACGCCATGAATCAGGTGAGTCTGTTCGGCGTCCACAATCAAATCGAAGATTCTGCCGTTCTTAACCAAAACCTCGACGGCGGGCACCCGGCCCTTGCCCTTTTTCTTTGGGAGCAAACGCTGGCTGAGAATTCCCTTTAGGCTGCCGGCAAGAGCGATTCGAATTTCTTTCTGCTGATGAGGCGGAAAGAAATCAATGATGCGGTTGACCGTTCCCTGAGCATCGGTCGTGTGCAGAGTTGAAATCACGAGGTGACCGGTCTCGGCCGCGGCCAAGGCCGCCTTTGCCGTCAGGTCGTCCCTGATTTCGCCGATAAAGATGACATCGGGATCCTGGCGAAGCACGCGTCTCAAAGCTTCCTTAAAGTCCGCCGTATCGATGCCGACTTCACGCTGGTTCACGATCGATTTTTTGTCCTCATGGACAATTTCTATCGGGTCCTCGATCGTCATTATGTGAACGGCCTTTGTGCGGTTGATGTAATCGATCATTGCGGCGGTTGTGGTGCTTTTGCCGGATCCGGTGATTCCGGTGACCAAAATCAGACCGCGAGGCTCTAATGCGATCTGCTCCATAACACTCGGGAGGCCAAGACTCTCAAAGCTGGTTGAAGGTGGCAGCACCCGGCGGATGGCGATCCCGACCTGGCCGCGCTGACGATAGACATTGCAGCGAAAACGGCCCAGGCTCGCGGCCGAATAGGCGAAGTCGGCTTCGCCGGACTCTTCAAATTGCAGTCGGGCGCGCTCGCTCATCAACTGCTTGGCGGTGCGCTCAACGTCCGCAGCGGTGAGTTTAGGAAACTCAGTGCGGACCAAGGCGCCGTCTATGCGCAAGGCCGGCGGAGCGCCCGCCTTGAAATGAAGGTCGGAAGCGCCCTTGTCAACCAAATCATGCAAATATTTGTCGATCTGTGACACGGCCACTTCCGGCTCCATTTCGTTGTTGTCCTGCAGTTAAGGATTCTATCGGCCGCCCGAGCCGCGATGTTTAGGCAGGACTTAGGATGAATCAGTGAAAGTGGCCGTTTACATACTTACGGGCCTGGTCGCGGGATTGTTTTCCGGCGCTTTGGGCGTCGGCGGGGCAATTGTTGCGACTCCCTTGCTGCGCCTTGCCGGTATAAGCCCCTACCTGGCTATCGGAACCACCGTTCCGGCCATCTTGCCGGGAGCCATTACCGGAGCTTGGACTTATTTGAGGGCTAACTTCGTCGATTCCCGAGCGGCTTTGGCGATTGGTGTTCCCGGCGCCGTTTTTTCGTTCTTGGGCGCGAGGGCCACACGGTCCGTCGACGGTCATATGCTGATGATCATGACGGCTATGGTTCTTCTGGCTCTAGCCATCAGGCTTCCCGCACAGGTCGCCGAGGACCGAGCCGGGGGGACCAACCGGGTAGGCGCTCTGCACTGGTTCGCGTTGCTCGGAGCGGCGGCGGGATTTTTCTCGGGTCTTTTGGGCATCGGCGGAGGATTCTTGATCGTTCCGGTGCTGGCCGGGCTGTTTGGCTTCCCAATCAAGCTGGCGCTTGGAACGTCGCTTGCAGTCATCGCGCTCATGGCCGTCCCCAATATTGTTGGTCAAGCGCAGGCCGGAAACATCAAGTGGAGTGCTGCGTTGTTGCTGGCTGTGGGGTGTGTCCCGGGGGCCCGCCTCGGATCGATGGTGGCAATTAGGAGCTCCGACCGGCGCCTCAAAGTGGTCGTGGCTGTGGGTCTGGGTCTTGTCGCTGTCTTTTACGCCGCCCTCGAGCTAACCGCGTTAAGGACATCGCGATGACCCTTTGGCCTCGAACCTATCTCAGTTTCTTGCTGGTCGCTGCAACGGCGCTTGCCACTTCCGGCACGGCGAGTGCCCAATCGTTGGACGAGTCGTCGCTTCGGGCTCGCCTGGTTGAATTCCCCAGCTCAGTGGGCCCGCAGGATTCTCTCAAGATCGGACTGGAAGTTGCCAACCGCGGCGAGGAGCCGATCGAGTCGTTGAGGGTCTTTTTCTCAATCCACGAAGCGGTGAACTCGCGGTCCAAGCTACAGAACACCTTTAAGGGAGTTCTCAGAACATCGCTCGGCAGCGACACGATTCCCGCAGAAGGTTCAATCGAACCCGGGCAGAGCCGGGTGATTTCTGTCGAAAAGCCATTAAGCGAAATAAGCGCGGTGCGTTTCGCTGCGAATGATGGCGCCTACCCGGTTCGAATTGTGGTCAGGGCGGGCAGTCTGGCCTCCGAGCCGATCGAGACCCACATGATCTTCTTTGCGCAACCGTCACTCGAACCATTGGGGGTCGGACTGGTAATTCCTCTGCATAACCCTTCCATCTATACCGACGGTGCCCGCCCGGGTGTGGTGACCGAAAACTCATTGGAGCGTTCTTTGAGCGCCGGTCGCCTGGCGCGACTGTTCGACGCCCTAGAAAAGTATCCCCAAACGCCGGTGACGCTGGCGCCGAGCGGTTTGCTGATAGACATGCTTACCGACCTATCAAACGGCTTTGGCAAGAATGCCAGCAACAGGATCCTAAGAGTCGGCCCCGAGGATCCCGTTGCTCAACTGGCCGCGCGAACCCTGGCGCGGTTGAAGCTGCTCGCCGCTCGCCCGAACACTCGTATCGCCTCAATGCCTTATTCGGCAGCATCACTGGGCGCTCTGTCCAGCGCAGGCTTAGAGGACCTTGCTCAAGCCCAGGTAACCGAAACGCGTACTCGTTTATCGCCCGCGTCCGGAGGCGTCTTGCCCGCACAGCCTGCGGAGGTTTGGCTGGTTCCCATTTACCCAGCGTTGGATGAGCCCACCCTTTCATCTCTACAGCGCTCCGGTGTAAACCGGATGGTGCTTCCGGCTGGCTCAATTCGCAAGGAACCGCAACTATTGACCCGGGCGGCGCCGGTTGAGGTCGAGACTCGTACCGGCCCAATTCAGGCTCTGGTTGAGGATCAACTCCTGAATGACACTCTGCTTCCCGGCAAGGAAACCGGTCCGGTAGTCGACCGGCAAAGGTTTCTAGCCGACACAGCCACCTTGATGCTTGAGCGCCCTTCGCAAAAGCGTGCTGTGGTGGTGGTTGCGCCGGTGGACTGGGCGCCCAAGTCCCCTGCAATCGAAGGACTTTTAGCCGCCCTTTCGTCGCCAACATGGATCAAAGGGCAGACCGTGGACGAGATTCTTGCCTCATTTCCGTCTCCGCTTCCCTTGGCTGCAATAGCCGGGCAAGAAGGTCTTCGTCCCTCTCCGCAGCCGCCGTCCGATGACTATTTTGACGACCTAAAGCAAGCCAAAAACGCCATTCAGAAGTTCGGCGAGCTTGCCCCGCCCGGGGGACGGCTGGCAGGGCTTCAGCGACGTCTGCTGATTGCCGAAAGTGCCGACTGGTGGGGATCGAAAACATCGGTGGAGAAGGGCAAAGCATTCGCCCGGGCAATTTCGCCTGAAGTAACCAGGCAGATGAATTCGATCCGCGCCCCCGGCGCCCAGGTGATTACCCTGACCTCGCGAACGGGAATTATTCCCCTCTCGGTCATTTCTCGCCTTGCGTATCCGGTCGATGTTGTGCTGGAGCTTCAGTCCGACAAGCTTCGGTTCCCCGACGGGAACCGAATTGTCATAGCGAAACTGACCCCTCCAAACAAGACGGTTGAAGTAAGGACCATCGCCCAGGCCACCGGCACCTTCCCGCTCCGGGTCCAAATTCAGACTTCCACCGGAAGAGTAATTTCCGAGGAGCGCCTCACAATTAGGTCGACCGCATACAACGTGGTGGCAGTATTAGTAACCGCCGGTGCAGGGTTGTTTCTACTTGGATGGTGGGCCGTCGGAGCTTTTAAGAGAAAAGTAAGCCCGGCCTCTTGAACACAATCGGTCGGGGAGCGGCCGTGGCGACCGCGGGAACTGCGCTGTCGCGTATGACAGGGTTTGTCCGTCTTGCGGCCATGACCTATGCCCTCGGGGTGGCCGAAAGCCGTCTTGCCGACACTTACAATCTCGCAAACACGACCCCGAACATTTTGTATGAGCTGGCTCTTGGCGGCATCCTTTCGTCGGTGCTTTTGAGGGTCTACGTGGAGGTCAAACAGTCCCAAGGCCAGGACGAAGCCTGGAGATTCATCTCGAGGCTTACCTGCATGAGCGTTCTGATTTTAGGTGGGATTTCCGTAGTTGCGATCGTGGCCGCACCGGCGATTTTCAAGCTGTACACAATCGGGGCCGAACAGTCTGATTTGCAGAACCAGGCGGGAGCATTTCTTCTGCGTTTGTTTATCCCCCAGCTTTTGTTTTATGCACTGTCAACCATTTCAACCGCAGTGCTGAACGCACACCGGCGTTTTGGCGTTCCCATGTTTGCCCCGGTGCTTAACAACCTCACCGTATCCGCAGTGATGATCCTTTTCGCGCTGACGGTGCCGCAATCAATGAGGGACATCGACCGCGTCGGCTCAGGTTCTCTCAGGTTGCTGGGGATCGGTACGACCGCGGGGGTGGGATTGATGGGGTTGGTTCCGTGGTTCTATATGCGCCGGATTGGCTACCGATTTTCCTTTTCTCAGGGATTGAAGGACCCGCGGTTCCGGCAGGTCGCTCGCTTGTCCGCGTACATGTTCGGATATGTTGCAACCAATCAAATCGGCCTGGCGGTCGCGATGATTCTGGCCAACCGAGTGCAGGGTGGGGTCACCGCCTATCAGTACGCCTTTATTCTCTTCCAGCTACCGCACGGATTGCTGGCTGTTTCAATTGCCACAGCTGTGTTTCCCGGATTGACCGAAAGTGCGGTAGCGGGCGAGTTCGGAACCCTTGCGGACCGCCTGGGTGCAGCGTTAAGGCAAATCGCCTTTTTCATATTGCCGGCAATCGCGGGCTACATTGCCATCGGTCCCCAGGTGGTGCGGCTCCTTTTGCGTCACGGCCTAACAACAGTCTCATCGACCGACTTTATTTCAACGGTCCTCATGGTTTGGGCGCCCGGCATCTTTTTCTTCTCAACCTTTTACTTGATTCTTCGAGGCTTTTACGCTCTTGGGGACACCCGGACCCCTATGCTGATCAATATTGGAGCCTTTGTGGTGAATGTCGCCGTCGACTTGGTGCTGTTCTTCTCGTTCACCGAGCCCCGCTATCGCATCGCAGGTCTGGCCATTGGCCATTCTGTCTCTTACGCGGCTGCGCTGGTCGCTGGCGCCTGGTTGATGGTGAACCGGCTTGGCAAAAGGGTGTTCCCGGTAGGTTACGGGCCTGCCGTTGCTCGGATGTGCACGGCGGCCGCCCTCACCGGAGGCGCCGCCTGGCTTACGGCAAAGACTCTTTCGGAGCACCTGACGAGATCTTTCACCGGACAGACCGTAAGTGTCACCGCTGCCACGGTCGCAGGCATAGTGATTTACGCTGGAGCTACCAGGATGCTTGGGCTCGAGGAAATAGATTGGATCGCCAGGTTGATCAAGAACAAGGGTCGCGCCGTCTAGTGGCCCTTCGCGAAACTCCGTGTGGAGTCACGGCAAGACTCAGGTCGGAAGACAAGGGCCTGATCGTCAACTGGTTGGTCAAGTTAACAATCTTTATTGCCCTGGCGGGCTTGGTGTCGGTCGAGGGCGGCAGCGTTCTGCTGGCTCGGTACCAGGCCGTGGAGGCCGCCTCGGCGGCTTCCGCTGAAGCCGCTTTTGCAGTTAGAAATCCAGATTCAGAGGGTCCACCCGAAGCAGCGGCGCAAAGGATTGCAGAATACAAGGGGGCCCGGTTGGCGAGTCTTTCCATCGATCAAGCCGCTCTGACTGTGACCGTCAAGGTTGAAAAAACGGCGCAGAGCTTTGTTATCCAACGCATTGGGCCCCTCAAGAAGTTCCGGGTTGCGGTGGCCTCGCACACGGCCTCATACGACCGCCGTTGACCGCAAGGCAACACCCTTTAACCAGGCTGGCAGGGCGCTACCGGCTCGAGGAGGAAATAGCAGAAGGCGGCATGGCCACGGTATGGCTTGCAGCCGACGAAACCCTTGCCCGGCCGGTGGCGGCCAAAGTTCTTCACGACCACCTGGCGGCCGATGCTGTCTTTCGAAAGCGATTCCGCATCGAAGCGTTGTCCGCTGCGAGACTTTCTCATCCCAACATTGTTTCAGTGTTCGACACCGGCATCCATGAGGACAGACCCTTCATTGTCATGGAACATCTTTCCGGCGGAACACTCAAGGATCTGGTCAACCAGAGCGGAACCCTAGATCCCGAGCGAGCCGCATTAATCGGGGCGGAGGTCTGCAAGGCTCTCCAGTACGCGCACAGCTCCGGGATAGTCCACCGCGACATCAAGCCCGCCAACATTCTTTTTTCTGAGTCGGGCCTGGTCAAGGTCGGCGATTTCGGCATCGCAAAAGCCGCCTTTTTTCCGAACGATCTCACCGATACCGGAGCGGTCCTGGGAACCGTTCGGTATTTGGCCCCCGAGCAGGTAGAGGGCCTTGAGCCCGACGGTCGGGCCGATATCTATTCGCTGGCGATTGTTCTTTATGAAGCCATCACCGGCAGCGCGCCTTTTACCGGCGACAACGATCTGGCCACTGCCACCGCACGCGTTGGGAAACTCGCCAGGCCTCCACGCGATTTCGTCCCCTCTGTCTCAAAGGGTCTTGATGCCGCGATCATGAAGGCAATGGACCCCAACCGCGACGTCCGGTTCGCCGATGCCGCCTCGTTTGGGCAAGCTTTGCTTCAAGCCGCCGGGCAAAGCGACTCAACGTTTGGCCCAACAACACAGGTGCGAGTGCCGCCTAAGAGCAAAGCAGAACCCAGTTCATTTGTAAGCGCGGAATTCAGGTGGCTGGTCCCTACCTTGCTTATCGTCCTGCTTGCAGTCGGATTGGTACTCGGCGTCCCGGCTCTTAGAAATCGTGTTGGGGGCGTAATTTCTAAGGGGGCGCCAAAGGAGCCCGCAGCAGTGCGCATTGTGGGAGGGTCCAGCTACGACCCACCACCGGGCGACGGAACGGAAAATGACGGACAGGTTCCGCTGGCCTTCGACGGCAAGCCCACCACATGGTGGGCTACGGTCGGATACCGCACCGAGCAGTTCGGCGGATTAAAGAAGGGCGTCGGAATCTACTTCGACCTTGGCGCCCCGAGTCCCCTTCGGCGCGTAACGGTCGAATCCGTTACTGGGGGCTGGTCGGGGACCATGCGTTTCTCGGATGATGGCCGGAACTGGAGTCCGATCGGCCGATCGGAACAAGTTGCAGGCAAGCACACCTTCGAGACGCAAGGAAACCACCAGTACTGGATGGTCTGGGCAACAAGCCTGGTCCGAACGCCGGGAGAGGGCAGCTCAAGAAATCCATACTCGGTTGCAATCAAAGAGATCACTCCGGCCGGCTGATGGGCCGCCGATTTGCCGACTTAGATTCTAAAAGCGACGAGGCCCTGGTTAGGGCCTTTGTCGATTCGGGGGACGAGGACGCCCTGGAAGTGCTGTTGCAACGCCATGAGGCAAAGGTGTTGAGTCTCGCGTACCGAATAATGGGAAACAGAGCCGATGCGCTCGACGCCACGCAGGAGGTCTTTTTGACGGTATTCCGACGGGCCGGGTCTTTCCAACATCGTTCGTCGTTTAGCACCTGGCTCTACCGCTTAACTACCAATGCCTGCTACGACTTGGGCCGCAGTCGCAGCCGCGCGCCGGTACCCAGTGTTGCCGTCGAGTCCGCCGCGGCGGGCCACGGTGAATCCTTAGACGAACAGATTGATATTCATCGCGCCCTTCAACGACTCGCCCCCGAGCAGCGCGCTGCCGTTGTCATGCGGGACCTCTACCAGATGCCCTATTCGGAGATCTCCGAAGTCGCCGGCGTGGCTGAGGGTACGGTAAAAAGCCGGATCGCCCGCGGACGCCTGCATCTTTCCGAGGTGCTGGGTCCAAAGGGCTACGGCAGGAATCCGTCTGAACAGGAACCGCCGAGGTCCGGTGGACGTCTTAGTAGTGAAGCCACCCCTTTGGCGAGCGCCGATGAGGCGCCGGAGGTTGAGGACAACAGATGAACGACCACATAGATCTCGAATCGCTGAGCGCCCTGCTGGACGGCGAACTGGATGCTCGCGAACGGCGAGCGATCGCTCAGCACCTAGAGGGCTGCTCCGAATGCTCCGACCAACTTCAATCCATAAAAGCAGTAGCCGGGCAATTGGAAGCTTTACCCGATCTGGAAGCGACCGAGCTAGAGCATCAGCGGCTCGTCCGGGCGGCCGTCGAGTGGCGCCGGGGGGGCCGTGACGGAAAGGCCGGGGGGGCCGTGACGGAAAGGCCGGGGGCCCGGACCAGGCCTGCACCGTTCAGACGCTGGCTGGCGCCGGGCCTGGTGGCGGCGCTCTTAGTGGGATTCGGCCTGATTCCAATACTGCGAAACTCCGACCCCACCCCCGGCCGCCCCGAAGTTCAGGCCGCAGGCTCACCGTTGAAACTGGCGTCCGGACGCGATATTCGCCGCGTCGTCGGGGCTTTGCCCGTGGTGTCGGATCAGGTGGGCAAATACAGCGTCAGCGCAGCGACCAAGGCCGGACGCAATGCGGGGGTTTCGGAAACGTCGCCCGGCAGGCCGGAAAGCTCGGCCGATGACGCGGCGGGTCAGGATTCGGCAGCCGGCTCGAAAACGCTGGAGAGCGGGCAGCAGGCTGCCCCGGCCCTGGCGCCGGACACCGATGCAGAAGGCTTCATCGCCCCGCCTTCTGGCCAGACTGGCCAGACGTTCGAACCCAAGTTCTCGAAGAGCGCCGGAGAATCTTGTTTGGGCAAGGTCGCTGCGACCCAGGGCTCCACCCTTGTTGCTTTGTTGGCCCAAAAGGCCGACTACCAGGGCAAGCCCGCCTGGATGTTGGCCTTCGCCTGGACCCCATCCAAAAACCCCGAAGCCAAGCTCGACCGTGTGCAAGTGTGGATCTTTGCTCCCGAAGACTGCGCAACCCTGGCGGGGCCTGCCCTAATTAACCGAGTACTCAACTACTCGTCGTTCACAATCTAAGACGTCATTACCGGTGTGATTTACCTTCCGGCGCGAAAAGCTGCGAACCCTGATGCGATTAGAGTCGAAACAATAAACCGCCCGTTCACCAGGCCCTGAACCGGAAAGCCGGCCAAAAGGGATCCGGTCACGAGGCCCAGTGCTGTGGCGACCGCTGCAGTTGCCTGGATGCCGGAGTGGCGCAGGTTCGACGCCGCTCGAACAACCACGGAGCCGACTGCATAGCCAATAAGGGCGGACCCAAGGAAACCGAAGGATCCAATTCTCAGACGGATGAGAATCGCAGCCGCCACGGCCGCTACCGCAAACCCGGCCCCGCCCCCGGCCAGGTAGTGGCGGGGCCTGCCGATCATCCTGGCCCTCAGAGGTGGCCGAGAGCAAAAGGGACATTTCATCCCAACGGAGCTTTCGCGCATGCACTTCAAACAGATCGGGGAGTCACATGCCGAACATCTCAGCCTGGTTGAACGCTTGGGGTGATTGACACAGACAAAATCGAGATCGTCCGCCACACAAATACATTAACTGTTAGCAGGAGTTATTTCGGGGCCACGATCTGGCCGGGAAGGATATTTCGGGGTCTGTGGTTATCCTTGAGATCATGGACAGGACGATCATGGACAACCACCACAAGATTGCGATCATTGGATCCGGGCCTGCCGGACTTACGGCCGCCCTTTATTCAGCACGGGCTGACCTGGCCCCCTTAGTAATCGAGGGATTCGAGGCCGGAGGTCAGCTGATGCTGACAAGTGAGGTTGAAAACTTTCCTGGCTTCGTCGACGGAATCATGGGCCCCGCATTGATGGACACTATGCGAAAGCAAGCTGAGCGGTTCGGCACCACCTACCTAACCGACGACGTTTCCGAGGTCGACTTTTCGGAGCGCCCCTTCAAAATACACGTGGGCAAACAAGTTCACCTCGCCGAAGCTGTGATTATCTCGACGGGCGCTTCGGCCAAGATGCTTGGTCTTCCCAACGAGAAGCGGCTGCTGGGACGCGGCGTATCGACCTGCGCGACGTGCGATGGCGCCTTCTTTAAGAACCAGGAGCTGGTGGTTGTAGGCGGCGGAGACTCTGCGGTCGAAGAGGCCATCTTCTTAACCCGTTTTGCCAGCAAGGTCACTCTCGTACACCGGCGATCTCAACTAAGAGCCTCGAAAATAATGCAAGACCGCGCTCTCGCCCATCCTAAGATGTCATTCGTTTGGAATTCCGGGGTCGACGACATCTTGGGCGACGACCGGGTGACCGGTGTGCTTCTATCAGACACCGAGACCGGCGCCAAGAATCAATTGCCCTCCGGAGGCGTTTTTGTGGCAATTGGCCATTTACCGAACACCAAGCTGTTTACCGGCAAACTCGAGGTCGATCCCGCGGGATACTTAGTCACCGGCACAGATTTAAAATCTGATCCCCAGCCGGACTCCCCGGCCCAGACGCGTACCAGTGTAAGCGGGGTCTTTGCGGCGGGCGATGTTGTGGACCATACCTATCGTCAGGCTATTACCGCCGCTGGAATGGGCTGCATGGCGGCAATTGACGCCGAGAGGTGGCTGGAGGACCAGGGGCACTAGACTCACAGCCCTGCCTGTATGATGGGAATACAGGAACCCGGGCGGGTGTTATACCAAGAGACAACACAGCTATTCTTCATCGCTTCCCGGTATTCGAATAGCTTTACTGCTAAGGAGGGAAGGGCCGATTGGCCCGGAAATATTATGGAACTAACCCACGCAACCGATTCGACTTTTGATTCAGAAGTGCTCGATTCAGACCGCCCGGTCTTGGTCGACTTTTGGGCGGACTGGTGTCAGCCCTGCAAGATGGTAGAGCCGCATTTGAAGGCAATCGCCGAGGAAATGCCCGACAAAATACGAGTGGTCAAGGTAAACCTTGATGACAGCCCTGGGGTAGCCGGCCGGTTTGGAGTCCTTTCCATTCCCACTATGGTCCTTTTCAATGACGGCGTTGAAAAGACTCGACTGGTAGGCGCCCGCCCCAAGGAAGCAATCGTTTCGGAAATCGAGCAGTATCTCTAGTCACACTACTCACGCCGCTCGGCCGGCGTTGGTAAGCGGAGGCCGGTAGCCCACTAAGAGCGGCCTTTTTGGTTTTGGCGCCAGCCTGACATTAAGCTCTGTCTTATATGGAGCTTATCCGGCGCAATCAACGATCCGCAGAAGTGGCCGACATCCAGGCTCGTTTAGCGCGTATGGACTTCGAAATCGCCGAATCCGAGCGCGGGGGCCTGTTCGGTCCAACAACCGAAGCCGCCGTTAAGGCTCTTCAACAGAGTCGCGGCCTGCACGTGGACGGCCTCGTGGGCGAAGCCACCTGGCGAGAGCTGGTCGAAAGCTCCTGGACTCTGGGCGACAGGCCGCTTAACTTGAGCAACCCCAATCTACGAGGCGACGACGTTCGGGATCTCCAAACGAGCCTTAACGCCCTGGGCTTCAAGTCCGGCAAGCACGACGGCATTTTCGGCCTGCGAACTGAAGCTGCCCTCAAGGAGTTTCAGCAAAACTTAGCTATCGGCGAAGATGGCATCTGCGGCTTAGAGACCATCGGGGCGCTCCGAAGGCTCCGGCTCGTGATCAAGCCCGGCCTTGGCCCAAGAGTCATCGAGCGCGAGGCCCGAAAGGCTCACCCTCCCGGTTTGTCGGGCAAGCGCATCGCGATCGACCCCGGCCACGGAGGTGAAGATCCAGGCGAGACAGCCGCTAACGGAGAATCCGAAGCCGAGCTGACCTTTAGAATCGCGGCAAGGACTTCGGTTTTGCTGGAATCCAGCGGCGCTGTAGCGATCCTCACCCGTGGGCCGAATGACGGACCTTCCGATTCAGAGCGCGCTGCGCTAGCCAATGAGTTCGCTGCGCAGCTCTTGGTCAGTATCCACTTGAATGCCCACCCCAAGCAGGTAGCCGGGGGCGCCGCCACGTACTTCTTCCAGCATGGATCCATAGCGTCCGAGTCGGGTGAGCATCTGGCGGGCCTGATGCAATGCGCTTTCGTCGACCTGGGCCGGCTGGACTGCCGATCGCACGGCAAGGCTTATCCGATACTCCGGGAAACCGTAATGCCCGCAGTAGTGGTAGAACCTGGCTTTATTACGAATCCGGCCGAGCTATCCTTTCTCACCGAGACCAGTGCTGTCGAGCGCCTGGCCGAGGCTATGGTGCTGGCGTTGGAGAACTACTTCGAAAGCGACTCCCCGGCAGAGGCAACCGGCGCTTAAGGCTCGACCGAAGCCCCGTAAGAGCCCGATTCCTCGCCTGCAATGGCGGTTAACAGCCTGTCCAGGTCCTCCAAGGACCCGAATTCAATGATTATTTTGCCCTTGCCCTTACCTTTGGCCACCTTTACGCGGGTTTGCAGAGCCTCGCCCAGCCGTTCGGCCGCTTCGAGAAGTTGGGCGTTGCCCGGCGGGGGGGCCTTGGCCGGCCTGCCGGGTAACTCCGATTCGCTTGCCTGCCTTCGGACCAGTTCCTCGGTTTGTCTCACCGAAAGGCCCGATCCGGCAACTTTTTGGGCAATTCTCTCGAGCAAGGGGTGACCGGTTAAACCGAGCAGACTTCTCGCATGCCCGGCGCTCAACTTGCCCTGGATTACAAGTTTTTGGATTGAGTCCGGCAGCTCCAACAAACGGATGGCATTGCTGATGGAAGGCCTGGAAAGGCCAACGCGCTCAGCCAGCTGATCGTGGGTAAGCCCAGCTTCGTCAAGAAGCTGACGGTACGAGGCCGCCTCTTCAATCGGGTTCAGATCCTCCCGGTGTATGTTCTCGACCAGAGCTCTTTCAAGGGCGCCCCGGTCGTCCGTCTCGATCACAAGCGCCGGGATGTTCGCGAGCCCGGCACGCTGTGAAGCCCGCCAGCGTCTTTCCCCCATTACCAATTCGAATGTACCCGTCTCGTTTCTTCTGACTACCACCGGCTGGAGCAAACCGAGCCGCCTTATCGAGGCCGCCAAGGTCGCCAGGGCCTCTTCGTCGAAATGGCGGCGTGGCTGCTTCGGATTGGGGACGATGTCGGACGCTGGAATTTCCTGCAGGGCTCTGGCGCCGGAAGGTATAAGCGCCCCCAGGCCTTTACCCAGGCCCCCTCGTACTGTCACTGGTTTCGTCGGGCTATCACTGGGTTCCTCCTGTGTGGGTTGCTCGCAGGCTTTCAGGCGGGCCGGCCGGGTCCGCATCGATTGGATCCCGGTCCTGGCTCTCGGTGTCTGCGACGGTCGTGGGTATCTCCGGCTCAGCCGAAACGTTTTCAGCCGGGGGCTCTCCAATTGAGGCAGCCGAGGGGTCAACGATGGGCGCTGGCTGGCCGAGAGGTTCCTCGTCCTTCTCGGCGGGCTCGGGACCCGCCGCGTCGGGTAGACCCGGTTCGTCTTGTCCGGCTGGACCGGGATGTTCTGCCGGGTCCGGCCCCCCGACTTGGGGGGCAGGCCCGGCATCCTCGACCTGGGGGGCATGGAAAAGGGTTCCGTCCTCTCCCGCCTGCATCCCTTGAACTTCTCGGGCCAGGGCCTCATAAGCCAGCGAACCTTGGGACTTTGGATCATAAAGGGCAACCGGCTGTCCAAACGATGGCGCCTCTGACAGCCTCACGTTCCGGGGGATCACGGACCGGAAGACTCTCCCCGGAAAATGCCCCCTCACTTCTGCAGCGACCTGCTCGGCCAACTTCGTCCTGGCATCGTACATTGTGAGCACGATGCCACAAAGCATCAAGTCTGGATTGAGACTTGACTGTACAAGATTGACATTTGTTAGCAATTGCCCAAGTCCTTCCAGGGCGTAGAATTCACACTGGATCGGTACCAGTACCTCATCGGCTGCAGCAAGTGCGTTCACAGTGAGTAACCCGAGCGAGGGCGGGCAGTCGATAAATACATAATCAAAATCAGCGAGTGCGGGCTGCAGGCCCCTTTTTAGCTTAAGTTCCCTCGAAAAAGAGGCCACAAGCTCAATTTCAGCGCCGGCGAGGTCAATCGTAGAGGGAACGCAGTATAAATTTCTAACCGCGGTTGCCTCAACGGCGTCTTCCACAGCCTGCTCTTCTACAAGCATCTTGTAGATATTTCCAGATGTAGTCCTGGGATCAATGCCTACGCCGGTAGTAGCGTTCGCCTGAGGGTCCAGATCTACTATGAGCACCTTCCTGCCTTGCATTGCCAACCAGGCACCCAGATTGACCACAGTGGTGCTCTTGCCTACTCCTCCTTTTTGATTAGCAACGGCTATAACCCGCGTTCCAGAAGGGCTGGATTCCAATCCCTGCGGCTCAGTACTCATCGAAAGTCAGGATTTGGTCGCCAATAGGACGCGCTGCGTCAGGTGATTGCCTCCCGAAAGGGTGATTAGCTCGGTGCTTGCAATACCTATGCTTTTAATACCCATGCTTGCAATACCCATGCTTTTAATACCCATGCTCTTAATACCCCCGGCCGACGATTCCAGATCCTTCGTTGGCGATTCGATCTCGCTTTTGGCGGTTAGTATGATCTTGCCCCCAGTCTCACAGAGCGGTGCACACAATTGTAACGCCAATTTGGCCTCAGCTAGGGCTTTTGCCGTCACAAATGCTCCTTTACCGTCGAATCCATCCGCTGCGGCTTGCTGAGCTGAGCCGTGAAATACCGTAATCTTTAGATCGAGATCACGCACCACCTTCTCTAAAAAAGCTACCGCTCTGCGCTTTGGCTCGACCAATACGCTTTCGAGCGCAGGCCCGCCTTCAGTGCGAGCGCGCTCAGACAGCGCTATAGCCATCGGGATGGCCGGCAACCCGGCGCCGCTTCCGACGTCGATTAGTAGCCTGTGGTGAGCGCTCGCTTGCCCCTTCGTTAAGACTTGGCGAGGATTTTCGAAGGCCCCGGACATCTGCTGTGCAATCAACTCGGACATAAGAATACTTCGTTGAACCTGCTCCCGGGCCTGCTTTTCGGAAAGATGCACGAGCCCCGCCGGAAAGGCAACACTCCCTAAAAGAAAGACGTATCGGGTGAGGAGGTGCTCAGATTCAGATGAGATGGGCTCATTCACGCAAGAACCAGCCTGACTCTTGAGAACTTCGGCCCACGGCCCTGACGGGGGCGAAAGGAAAAACGTGAAACATTAGGCGAAATCCCAGTCGCCCACACCAGCACAACGTCTTCAACGTCTAGCCTGTGCTTCTGATTACCACTCTGCGGTCAGGATCGCGTCCCTCGCTAAAGCTTGTCACTTCCTCGTTTAGGGCGACAATGTCGTGCACGAGCTTACGCTCATAAGAGCTCATCGGCTCGAGCTCGGCCTCGCCGTTTTCCAGCGCCTCCTGGATCACCTCTGAGGTGAGTTGTTCGATAGCCTGGCGGCGGCGTTCCCGGTAGCCTTCAACGTCAAGAGAAACCTTAAGTCCGGGGCCCACCTGGCGTTGAACGACGGCCCTTACTAGATCCTGCAGCGCATCAAGGGTCTTGCCCTTACGGCCGATCAGAAGCGCACTTTGTTCGCCGCTCAATGACAGCGTCATCTGATCGGGCGGGGAAACCGCCGCCTGAACCTCGCCCTCAAGCTCCATTGCATCAAGCAGCCCCTCTAGGAAGTCGAGAGCCTCGTCTGACGCCTGCTCGAGCCGGCTTTCAGGCGTCTTCTCTGTTTCTCCGCTGAATTCTTCGCCTACGCCAAGTTCATCTTCGCTCACGCTACCGCCGCCTGCCTTTCTTCTTTTTGTTCCTTCTTGCGCCCGAACCCTTTGCCTTGCCGGCGCCGGGCGGCGTCCCCCCCGGCTTGGCCCCATTGGTCTTGGCGATATTAGACTTCGTGTGCGCGGGCTTGGGGACCTTGGCTTCGCCGTTAGGAGACGGCGATCCGTTATCAGCAAGGGCCACCTGGGTGCCGGTGGTGGCTGCGGGTGAGCTTTTGGCTGTTTGAGCTTGAGGGCCATACTTCTTTAGGAGTAAGTACTGCTGCCCAATTGTCCAGATATTCGTGGAGGCCCAGTATAACGTCAGGCCGATAGGGAAATTGAGCGAGGCGAACACGAGCAATAGCGGCATGAACTGCATGATTTTCTGGGTTTGGGCCATTTGTGGGTCCATGGGTTGCGAGGCCGTCATAAGTTTTGTTTGGTACCACATCGTCAACCCCATAACGACGCAGAGGAGGTAATACGGCCACGCGTCCGGCAAACCCCCGGCTTTCAGCACTCCCGAGGGCTTAAAGTTAAGGTTCATACTTAGAAACGTCGCGCGGGACGCACGGATCGCTTCGTGAAGCGCGTTGGACTTCGGAATGAACCGCTCGGGCCTGCACCCCGCTTGGCTGATTAGCTTTGGGCACCCGCGCAGCACCTGATACATGGCCATAAAAATCGGCATCTGAAGCAAGGTAGGCAGGCAGCCCGCCAGACTACTGAGTGCGTTTACGCCGTGGTGGTCATAAAGCTTCTTCTGCTCCTCGTAGAGCTTGGCTCTGTCGTCTTTATGTTTCTCTTTTAGCTTTTTGAGCTCCGGTTGAATCTTCTTCATCTTCTCAGCGTTGGCGCGCTGGCCGATCATCATGTGCGCTTGTTTCACGGCCAACGGAATCATGGCGACGCGCACCGTTACCGTGAGTAGAATGATCCCCACTCCATAATTTGGTATGAAGTTGTAGAAGACGCCGAGCAATTGGCCCATGCCAGATACGAGGCCGAACATTATTTGTGTGAGATCCCAGAGCTCAACGGGCGCTTGACGTTTAGACTCCTCGTTTTAGGTGGTGGGACCGGATCGATCCCACCTTCGTGGAATGGATGACACTTTGAGATTCTCGCCATAGTCAGCTTGACGCCGGTCCATGGCCCGTGACCCTTTATAGCTAATTGGGCATATTCCGAGCACGAGGGCTGAAACCTACATTTAGGCGAGAAGAATGACGACATGAAGCGATAGGTCGAAACAAAACCGAGCATTACCCGCTCGGCAGCGCTAACGATGGATGCGCCGGCCGCCTCCCAACCAGTGCCCCTAACCAACTTCAGGCCCGCAGTGAGCAGAGCGCCCTTCCATTATTTGGTTGAATTCAGTTGAGATTTGGTCATAAGACGCCTCATCGATGCCGCGTCGCGCTACGACAACCAAATCGATCCCAGGATTGGTTAGGCGCATGATTCTCACAACTTCCTTTATTCGACGGCGAATTCGATTTCGTTCGACCGCGCCCCCGTGTTTTCGGGACACCACAATTCCTACCCTTGCGGGAAGCCCATCGTGCCGATCCAGGATATAAACCTGGAGGTGAGCCGACACAACGCTCCGCCCATTTTTAAAGACTCGCTGAAAGTCTGAGGTTCTTAATGCCATGGCCTGAAGGCCGGTGTATGGAAATCCTAGTGGCTGAGCCGGGTCCGGCCTTTTGCGCGGCGCCGGGCCAAAATAACTCGGCCGGCCCGTGTTCGCATTCTCACCCTAAATCCGTGAGTCTTTTTTTGGTGCCGGGTGTTGGGTTGGTAGGTACGTTTCATCGTCTTTTTAACTCCTAAAAAACTCGAATTGTCGATTGTGAGTCAGGCATAACCCAAGCGTAATCCGAGCGTGGACAAATTATTATTCAGGCTCGCTAAGTTTGGCTTGGAGTGATTATATCCGCTCGTTCGCCAATGCGTTTTCGCGACTTTGCCAGGATCTTATTCATCGTTATAATCAGCCGGGCACCAAGCGCTTACCTATGAGGTAGGTGAGGCAGGCCAAACCTCACTCCCCCGTTGTCCTACCTGTGCCGTTGTTTGTTTTAGCTACCTGAAAAGGGGACTTCAATTGATTAAAGTCAGGCTTTCCACATCTGTGGACTCACCTGTGTACAACTCTCATTTCCGCAGGTCTATTGGGTTGCCGGCCTTATTTGCGTCTACTGTTAATTGCCAACTTTCCCGTTATATTTCCCACTGGTCTGTGGATAAATGTGGGGCTTTTCCCAGCCCTGCTGGTTTATGGCCTGTTAATGACTAATCCTTCCAAATCCGCGGGAGATATTTGGGCCCAGGCTGCTGAGCAAATCAAAACAAGACTATCTCCGCCAATTTTTCGTTCATGGTTTGAATCAATTCGCGCTGCTGGTTTGGGTGGTAGCGAGCTCACTTTGTTAGTCCCTAGTCGCTTTGCTAAAGAATGGATTGAGCCCCGTTACCTTCCCCTTATCTCGGGCGCAGTCAGTAGCGCCGCCGGGCAGGATTTAGACATAAAAATCGATGTCGACAGCCAGTCGCCCGTGACGACTCCTTTTTATGCCCCAGTCGCTGTCACAGAGGTTCGGCCATCTTTTTTAAATTCGCGATACACCTTCGACACGTATGTAATTGGGGCTTCAAACCGTTTTGCTCACGCTGCAGCGCTGGCAGTGGCCGAGGCGCCTGCTCGCGCCTATAACCCACTTTTTATTTATGGAGGGGTTGGCCTTGGTAAAACCCATCTTTTACATGCTATCGGCCACTACCTACTTGACACACAACCTGGTTCAAAAGTTTGTTATGTATCGAGTGAGCAGTTTACAAATGATTTTATAGCTTCAGTTGGGGACCCGGGCCGTATTGCCGGTTTTAAGCGCCGATACCGTGAGAGTGACATTTTATTAGTTGACGACATTCAGTTTTTGGAGAAAAAAGAGGCGACTATTGAAGAGTTTTTTCACACATTCAACACCCTCCACGATGCTAGTAAACAGATTGTTCTCACCTCAGACCGGCCGCCCAAACAACTTGCCCTCGACGAGAGGGTCCACTCTCGTTTTGAATGGGGATTAATAACCGACGTCCAACCACCAGATCTCGAGACCCGTATAGCCATCCTTCGCAAGAAAGCCGGACTTGAAGGAGTTGACCACCTTCCTGATGATGTTTTGGCTTTTATCGCATCACGGATAGAGTCCAATATTAGGGAGTTGGAGGGGGCCCTTATTCGGGTGATCGCTTTCGCAAGCCTGGATCGCAGCCGCGTCACAGTTGGGTTGGCTGAGAGTGTTTTAAAGGACCTTTATCCCGACAGCGGCCCAGGCACCATTACCCCTGATCTTATTTTGGTTGAAATATCCCGGTATTTCGACTTAAACCTTGATGAAATTCTTTCACTCAAACGCGACCGGCCGTTGGTAGACGCCCGGCACATTGCAATGTATTTATGCCGGGAGTTAACAGATTTATCACTGCCTCGTATTGGGCAGCGGTTTGGTGGCCGCGATCATTCCACAGTGATGCATGCGACCAGTAAAATTCGGAATTTAATGGCCGAGAAACGATCGACTTACAACCAAATTCAAGAGTTAACCAGCAGGATTAAAACCACTGCGAAGAAGTTGTGAATAACACTTGGTTACCAACACCGTTGTGGTTGAGTTCACAACCCAACCAGGTTAATCCAACTACAATCCCCCGCCCGAAACGTAGCTTGACCTGCTTGTTTGGTGGTTTATCCCCAAAGCGCAGCTCTCTACTACTACTACTAGTTTTTAAGTCTTAAAGAACGCGAAACATTTTTTATGTGGAAAACCGTTTTACGTCAGGTTTGTCGGACCTAGTAATTAGTATTTAAATCATTGGAGGTTTGAGTGATGCAGATTGAAGGCGAAAAGCAAACCCTGGTTGAAATTGGGCAATCGGTATTGAGGGTTGTGTCCCCCCGGGCAACTCTGCCGGTTTTGGGTGGAATCCGCATCACAGCCGGTGAATCGGGGGTGGAGTTCGCCGCGTCAGATCTCGAGATGTTTATAACCAGCACATATGATCTCGCCGTTAGTGAGCAGGGAGCGGTTGTTGCGCCCGGACGTCTTTTTAGTGAAATCTTAAGGAGCTTGCCTGGGGGTAAGGTAAGTATCAACGGGCAGGATGGGCAGGTAAGGATTGAAGCTGGCCGTAGTGAGTTTTCGATGAGAGGGTTTCCGGTGGCCGACTTTCCTCAGGCGCCCGAGGTGCCCGGCGGTGAGGCTTTTAAGGTTCCTGGCCTTGATTTAGGTAAAGCACTTAGCCGGGTGGTGCGGGCGGCCTCAACCGACGAATCCCGCCCGGTTTTAACGGGTGTTCTGTGGATACTCGAGGCGGGTATGTTGAAATTAGTTGCGACAGATAGTTACCGGCTGGCGATCGCTGATGTTGTTGTTAAAGAGGCCCCCCCCGACAAACAGGCGATTGTTCCCGGGCGAGCCCTGACAGAGCTTTCCCGGCATATTGCAAACGCCGGCGACGCGGATGTCGAGGTTTGGTTGGGCGACAACCAGGCGGTTTTCAAAGTGGGGCACACACAACTGGTGACTAGATTAATTGAGGGAGAGTTCCCAAACTGGCGGAATTTAATTCCAGATAATTATGAGAATAGATTATTGGTGAATCGAGACCACTTCGCCGGCGCTGTCGGCAGAGTCGGTTTGGTCGCTCAAGCGAACACGCCTATTAAGTTCCACCTAGAGGACGAAATTCAACTAACAGCCAGTGAATCTGGCGTGGCTGAAGCCACAGAGGTACTCGAGGAAGGAAAGTATGAAGGGTCACCGATGGTTGTGGCCTTCAACCCCAAGTTTTTTAGTGATGGGTTAGAGGGCGTTGATACAGAGCAGGCTTTACTTGAGGTGATTGATCCAGCCAAACCGGCCTTATTAAAAGCCGAAGACGACCCCAGCTACACATACCTGTTAATGCCGGTGCGGCTTCCCTAATGATGAGGGCATTGGTGCGCAACTTCTTTTGGAAGGCCAACGGCGACTGCAGATAGGAACTTTAGAGCTTAATAATTTCCGAAACTACACCAAGTCCTCGATTGAATTCGCGGGTGGGTTAAATATGGTTGTAGGGCGCAACGGTCAAGGAAAAACCAACTTATTGGAGGCCGTTCATGTTCTTTGTGGTTTGGGGTCGCACCGCTCGACGCCCCACGCCGGGCTTGTCGAGCACGGATTTGAAGTGTCGATTCTTCGGGCGGGGGCCCACGTCAACCAACGGCAATGCCGGGTGGATGTTGAAATTAAAGTAAAAGGGGGGTTACGGCTGAGGGTAAATGAAATTCCATTTGAGCGGACACAAATCCACCGCGTTTTGCCGGCTTGTGTTGTGTTCTCGCCGGACGATTTGGTTTTGATTAAAGGGGGCCCAGAAGAGCGACGAAGTTTTTTAGACACCATCATTACCCAAACCAACACCTTGGGTGCTGCTCATAAACACAACTTCGAGAAGATTCTTCGCCAGCGAAATGGAATTTTAAAGGCGGCTCAATTTAACGACCGGGCCCTTAAGCAGTTAGGTGTGTGGACGGACCAATTAATTATGGCCGCGGCTAAGTTGATAAGAGACCGGCTCGTCGTGTTGAAGCAAATTAGTGGGGAAGTATCGGTTAAGTACGCAGCTGTGGCGGGCAAAGGTGGGTCTGTTGGCGTTAGGTATCGCCCAACATGGACGTCGGGAATACCTGAGGACTTTTTTGGGGCGGTTGAGGGCTCTTCTTTAACATCTGGGGGCTCCACGGAGTTGGAGTCGATCCAACAGGCAATGGCAAAAGGAATCAACGGGTCTTCTGCGCGTGATTTGGAGCGAGGGATCACTTTGGTTGGTCCCCATCGCGACGACATTGAAATCACCCTCGACCGGGGTGACGCGAGACTCTTCGCCTCGCAGGGGGAGCAAAGGACTCTCGCGCTTGCTTTTAGGTTGGCCGAGTATGAGTTGGTGGCCCAGTCCAGGGGCGAAGAACCCATACTCCTACTCGACGACGTTTTTTCAGAGCTGGATGAGAGCCGGCGAAAGCGTGTTGCTGAAATTGTCCAGGGGGGAGCACAGGCGATTGTTACAGCCACCGGCGCCGAGGGCTTGCCTTTTGAGAGCGATCGGGTTGTCGTTGTGGAGGAAGGACAGTTGCGACTTGAGTGATCCCCTAAAACTTGGGAGCCTGCTGGCGCAACTCGCCGCTAAATGGGGTATGGACTACCCGATGGAATCGGCGCGGCTCTTCGCCGGGTGGCAAGATATCGTAGGCGCTGAGATCGCCGCAAAATGCCAACCCACGGCGCTCAAGCAGGGGGTTTTGAAAGTGAAAACCTCGTCGCCGGCCTGGGCTTCTGAATTCAAATATTTGGCCCCAGCAGTTATTAAACGCGTGAACGAGGAACTCGGGCACCCGGTGGTAAAAGAGATTAGGCCTTGGATAGAGAGGTCACATTGACCCGCAGGCCAGAAATGTCCCCAAATGGCTCCTGATACCCTCCACCAAAGCCGAAATTTACGGACATTTGAGGGTCCTTGCATGGTATGCTTGGAAGGCGCCAAAACCTCTTTTGAAGGTCCAATATCAGCGCCCATCGAGGCACCTGTATGAGTCAAGAACCTAAGCTTCCCGCGCCTGCGGCCGTACCACCGGCTGGGGGTAAAACAGATGCCAAAAAGGGCTATACAGGCGAGGACATCACCGTCCTCAAGGGGCTATCAGCGGTCCGCCGGCGCCCCGGGATGTACATCGGCTCCACCGGGTCTCGAGGACTGCATCACCTTGTTTATGAGGTGGTCGACAACGGGGTTGACGAGGCGCTTGCCGGCTATTGCACGCGCATAGATGTGACGATCCACAAAGACAACTCAGTTTCAGTCAAGGATGACGGCAGGGGCATCCCAATTGATCCGCCAAAGGGGGAGCGCCGCTCAGCGGTGGAGGTCGTCTTGACCGAGCTGCACGCAGGTGGAAAGTTTGGGGGGAAGGGGTACGCAGTCTCCGGCGGACTACATGGAGTTGGGGTATCGGTCGTCAACGCACTTTCATACAAGCTGCAGGTTGAAGTCGCCCGAGACGGGGCACTTTACGCTGCTCAGTTTGCCAAAGGCAAAGTCGTTCAACCCCTCAAGAAAATCCAGGAGTTAAAGGGCTCAGGCAAAACCGGCACCGTGGTGACCTTTTGGCCGGACCCTGAGATCTTCACCGACACAACCGAGTTTGACTACGACATCATCGGCAGGCGACTGCGCGAGCTTTCCTACCTGACGGGTGTGGAATTTCGGTACAAAGACGAGCGTTCAGGCGCGTCCGACACATTCAAGGCGGCCGGCGGCCTTGCGGACTTCGTAAAAAGCCTTTCAACCGGGCGCGAAAAGCTTCACAAGACAATTCATTTTGTAAAGGGTGACGGCGAGCGAGAGCTCGAAGTGGCCATGTGCTGGAACACCTCGTTCAACGAATCACTTCACTCGTTCGCCAACACCATCAACACGCACGAAGGCGGGATGCATGAAGAGGGATTCAAGAAATCTTTAACCAACGTTGTCAACCGATACATGCGTTCCAAAGGACTGGCTAAAGACAAAGATCCATCACTCGAAGGCAACGACATTCGTGAAGGCTTGATTGCGATTATTTCAATCAAGATGCGTGAGCCTCAATTCGAGGGTCAAACCAAAACCAAGCTCGGCAACACCGAGATCCGATCTTTCGTGGAAACCGCCCTAAACGAGAAGTTGGGCGAGTGGTTCGAAGAAAATCCAACCGAAGCAAGGCGCGTTGTTGCCAAAGCCCAGCAGGCGGCCCGAGTGCGAATGGCCGCCAAGAAGGCCCGCGATATTGCGCGCAAGTCGGCCTTCGAGGGCGGCGGGCTTCCGGGCAAGTTGGCGGACTGCGCTTCCCGCGACCCCATTCGCTCCGAACTGTTCATAGTCGAGGGAGATTCAGCCGGCGGTAGCGCTAAGGGAGGCCGCGATCGAGAATTTCAGGCGATCCTACCTATCCGTGGCAAGATCCTAAATGTCGAAAAGGCCAGGCTGAACAAGGTCCTCGAAAACAAAGAGGTCCAGGCTTTGATCACCGCTATCGGCACGGGGATCGGCGAAGAGTTCAATATCGAAAAAGCTAGGTACCACAAGGTTTGTCTGCTTGCCGATGCCGACGTTGACGGCCAGCACATCACTACTTTGCTGCTCACGTTCCTATTCCGCCACATGCAACCGTTGATCGATGCCGGGTTTGTTTACTTAACCACCCCGCCGCTTTACGCCTTGGTGGTTGAGGGCAAAAAGCGCTACGTGTTCTCAGATGCCGAGCGCGACGAGCTGCTGGCCCAGTATCCAGGGCGCAAGATTCCAATCAATAGATTCAAGGGGCTGGGAGAAATGCCGGCCGAGGAACTTTGGGAAACCACCCTCAATCCCCAAACGAGGTTTTTGAAAAAGGTGCAGCTTGAAGACGGCGCGTTGGCCGACGAAATCTTCACGATCCTCATGGGCGAAAACGTTGAGAGCCGGCGGAACTTCATAACCAAAAACGCCAAGTACGCTTCGCTGGATGTGTAGGGGGTTACCAAGTGAGCGATAACGGCGACGACGTGGTGGAACTCGGTCCGGGGGGACTGGAAGAGCCCCGCATGCAAACCGTCGATGTAGAGGAAGAGGTCCAGCGCTCATACCTCGATTACGCGATGAGTGTCATCGTCGGCCGAGCCCTTCCGGATGTTCGTGACGGTCTAAAGCCGGTCCACCGCAGGATTTTGTATGGTCTGCTCGCTGCGGGCATGCGGCCGGGGACCCCTTACAAGAAGTGTGCCAGGATCGTCGGTGACGTAATGGGTAAGTACCACCCACACGGTGACTCGGCCATCTACGACGCCCTCGCCCGTATGGCCCAAGATTTCACAATGCGCCACCCCCTGGTAGACGGCCACGGCAACTTCGGTTCAATAGACGGCGACCCGCCAGCCGCTATGCGCTACACCGAGTGCCGGCTGGCTTCTTTGTCATCTGAGCTTTTGCAGGGGATCGACGAGGACACTGTTGACTTCATTGCCAACTATGACGGCGAGGAAACGGAGCCCGTTGTTTTGCCGGCCCGGTTCCCAAACCTTTTGGTTAACGGCTCCACCGGCATTGCCGTGGGCATGGCTACGAACATTCCTCCCCACAACCTGGGCGAGGTTATCGACGGCACTATCGCGATGATCGAGGACCCTGAGATCTCGTCGGCGGATCTCAGCAAGATCATCCTCGGCCCCGATTTTCCTTTGGGCGGAGTGATCCTTGGAAGAGGCGGGATCAAAGACGCATACGAGACCGGGCGGGGCTCGGTCAGGGTCCGGGGCAAAGCGGAGGTTGAAGAGACCAAGCGCGGCAACCGGATCGTCATAACCGAATTGCCCTACATGGCCTCGGGTGACCGATTGATCGAGAAGCTGGCCGACCTTGTGAATTCAAAGAAAATCACGGGCGTTTCAGGCGGGCGCAATGAAAGCAACCGCAAGGGGACCCGGATTGTTATCGATCTAAAACGTGACGCAATTCCGCAGGTCGTCATGAACAATCTCTACAAATTTACCCAGCTGCAAGATAGTTTTGGCATGAACATGCTGGCCCTGGTCGAGGGCATTCCCCGCACGTTGCCGCTTAGGGAGTTCATCTCCAATTATCTGTTGCACCAGGTCGAGGTCATTACCCGGCGCACGGCCTACAGGCTCCGCAAAGCCGAAGAGAGAATGCACATTCTGGAGGGTCTGTTGATTGCTCTCGATCATCTGGACGAGGTGATCAAGTTGATCCGCGCAGCAGCCTCTGCCGACGACGCCCGAACCAAGTTGATAGCTACATATGAATTGACTGAGATTCAGGCGAACGCAATCCTGGAAATGCAGCTGCGTCGGCTCGCCGGCTTGGAGCGCCAAAAGATTCGCGACGAGGCGAAGGAACTCGCGGAAACGATCAAAGAATTGAAGTCGATTCTCAGCTCTCCCGCCCGGGTCAAGCGAATCATAAAAGACGAAGTGACGGCCATCAAGGAGAAGTTCGCCAATCCCCGCCGGACTGAGATCATCGCCGACGAAGCCGAGTTCGACATCGAGGACCTGATCCCCGACGAGGACGTTGTAGTGACCATCACCCGCACCGGCTACATAAAACGGGTGAAGGCTGCAACGTATAAGACCCAGGGCAGGGGCGGCAGAGGGGTCATCGGCGGCAAGCCGAAAGAAGGCGACATCGTCCAGCATATGCTGACTACCACCAACCACGCCTTCATCATGATTTTCTCAAACCGGGGCAAGGTCTACCGGATCAAGGCTCACGTAATTCCCGAGAAGGAACGGACCTCCCGGGGAATCTCAATTCGGAATCTGTTGCCGTTTACAGAGGTAGAGTCGGTAGCGGCCGTAATCGACACAAGAGACTTCGAAGCTCACAAGTATCTGGTCATGGGCACGAAAAAGGGCATTGTGAAAAAGACCTTCTTCAACGCCTACAACTCATCGCGCCGTGACGGCATAATCGCGATCAATCTTCGGCCCGAGGACGAAGTTGTGATGGTTCGAGCAACCTCGGGCGAGGACGAGCTAATCAGTGTCTCGAAGCGGGGTATGGCTATCTGCTTCGCCGAGTCCGACGTGCGCTCAATGGCCCGCCAGGCTTCGGGGGTCATCGGAATGCGGCTTTCTGAGGGAGACGAGGTCGTTTCGTTTGATGTCGTAGACCCCAACGGTGAGCTGCTGCTGATTACCGATGCAGGCTTCGGCAAGCGGACGTTGCTCGACAAGTATCCGCGTCAGCGCCGCGGCGGCAAAGGTGTGAAAACCGCAAAACTCACCGGACGGCGCGGGTCCATCCAGGGTGCCGGGGTCGTGAGAGTTGGTCATCAGGTGTTTCTTATTTCCAGCGATGGGCAAGTAATCCGCATGACAGTCAAGGACATTTCCCGCCAAGGCCGCGACACAACGGGCGTTAGGGTAATGCGCATGGCTCCGGGAGTTACAGTGGCGGCCATGGCGCCGGCGACCGAAGACGAATGAGAGCGTGGCCGACCTTTCCCTGACGCCTTCCGAAGTTCCCGCCCCGCTGGCTGTTGAGGCCGGTGAGCTTGAACCCAGCGCGGGCCCATTGTTCCGCCGAACCATCAAGAATTTTACGCTGCCGCATCTAGCCAAGTTCGCAGCGGCCTTTTACGCGTCTTTGGCCGGTGCCTGGTTCCTGGCGATGATGCTGCTCTTTCTTGTCGCTAGGGTCACCGGTGTAATTGTTATGGTTCAGAGGTTCTTTCTCTCAATCAACATAGAACTCGAACTCACCTGGTTCCAGGTGGCCAGGGTACTGCTCATAATGGGCACAGCTTTCACGTTGCTGATGACGGCGCTCACCTTGTTGGCGGCCTACCTGTTCAACCTGGTGTCCGACGTGTTCGGCGGTATTGAGGTGACCATGGGGCAAGAGGGCAAGCGGCAGGGTTAGCCCGCCCGGTCTGTACAATGGGTCCCTGCTGACCTCGCCGTTTCGAGCCGAGCCAGTGTGAAAAGGGGCCATAGCTCAGCTGGTTAGAGCGCAGCACTGATAATGCTGAGGTCCGTGGTTCGACTCCACGTGGCCCCACTTTAAATTTTTCACGTTTGCACCCGTAGCCTGTTCACGTTTGAGCCGGTGAGCAAGATAAAGGGATCGCGTCGGCCGTCTTTGGGGTCTGGTAAACCCCGGGGCTCACCGGAGTCTTGATTTAGA
>JBPCIX010000055.1:0-18395 GCA_051005875.1 Actinomycetota bacterium
CAGATGAATTCAGCGACCAGCCGGTGAAGATCGCGATAGTTCATGACTACTTAACCCAGCGGGGGGGCGCCGAGCGGGTGGTGCTCTCGATGATGAAGGCGTGGCCCGGGGCCCCCGTGTACACCTCGCTTTACGAGCCCGATGGCGCCTTTCCCGATTTCAAGGGCGCAGACATCCGGGTATTGCCGCTGAATCGCGTCCCCGCCTTTCGGCGAAACCACCGGGCTGCACTCCCCTTTTTGGCCCGGGCATTCTCGCGACTTGAAGTTCCAGCCGATGTGGTTGTGTGCAGTTCCAGCGGTTGGGCCCACGGGGTCAAGACCCAGGGACGCAAGATTGTCTACTGCTACACACCGGCCCGCTGGCTTTATCAAACCGACCGATACCTCGGCACGGGGCACCCCCTCGCAAGAACGGCGCTCCAGGCGATGGCGCCGGGCCTTCGCAGATGGGACGGTACGGCCGCAGCAACTGCCAGCGCCTACTTCGCAATTTCAAGCGCCGTCCAAACTCGAGTGCAACAGATTTACGGCATCGATGCGCAAGTGCTCACGCCGCCTCATGCCGTTGACCCGGCCGGTCCCCGTCTTGCGGTTTCAAATGTAGCTCCCCCATTCTTTTTGTCCGTGACCCGGCTCTTGCCGTACAAGAACGTCGATGCGCTTTTGGAAGCTTTTTGGGCCCTGCCGAAAGACCAACTACTGGTAGTCGGCGCCGGCCCCGAGCAAAAAAGGCTTCAAAAGCAGGCTCCTGGGAATGTTCGTTTTCTGGGAACGGTTTCAGACGAACAACTCCGCTGGCTTTACTCCAATTGCGAAGCCCTCATTTCGCCCAGCCACGAAGACCTGGGCCTGACACCCCTGGAAGCCGCAACCTTCGGCAAGCCGTCCGCAGTCCTAAAGTGGGGCGGATTTCTAGACACCGTTAAGGAAGGAGTGACCGGAGTCTTTTTCGAAGAACCAAAAGCCGGGCCGATCGCCGCTGCCGTGGCGGCACTCCGCAAGGCGAATCTCGAACCTCAACCCATAATTTCTCACGCGGAACAATTCAGCGAGCCAATTTTCATAAATCGTCTACGAGAAATAGTGTGATTAGTGAGTTTGCCCAGCCGACCCATTCGAAGGAGTTCTCCTGGGGTGAAGAGTCGACCTCGCCCGGGATCAAGGGTCATCGTAAATTCTGTGGTCCCCGAAACGCCGCCATTGGACGTGGATCTGGTTGTCGTGCAAGACGAAACTGAAGGTGGCTCTGCCATCGGGGCGGGAGTGATTCCATCTCATCTCCCACACATCGTCGTGCCCTGCCATGAGCCTTACCTTCATCACGCCTGGCCACTCGTTTTTTCCGGTGGCCACAAAAATATCGCATCCCCGGGAAAAATCTTGCATTTTGTCCTGAAGAAGCCGCTTATGCTCAGGCGGCAGGGCTTTGAAATCCCGAACAGCCCGCGGCCCGAGGGCGTATTTCACCGGCCGGAGTTATGCCGCATCCAATCCTTCAGCCCATCAACACCCTCGAAAACGATGCTTCCCGGCTCCATTTGCGCTAAGCGAATATGGGCTGCGTCCACCACTGCCAGCACGGGCCTTATCTCAATAACCCCGTCGTCCCTCGAGGAAATTTCCACCTGGGATCCCTGTTCGATGTGATGGTCCCGGCGAATCTCAGCGGGAATGGCCAGTACACCTCTGCTTTGCACCGTCACAATTTTCTTGCCCACAACAACAGTATGACAGCATTCCTGCTTTTCCGCCCGTCTCCCAAAAGCCCTGCAACGGCGCGTCCAATCTGGTGCTATCTGGAAGCGGCACTTCAGAATATCGTGATATTCTGAAGTACTATGTTCATACGCTCCTTAGACCTTCCTCCCCCCGGAACGGAAACCTTCTTCCTATGGGGACCGCGGCAGACGGGTAAAACCACGCTCCTGCGGACCATGTACCCGGAGTCCCTTTGGATTGACCTGCTTCGCTCGGAAGAGTACAGGCGCTACCTGCAAAACCCCGAGCGCCTGCGGGAAGAGCTAGCCAGGCGGCCGGCTGAGCACGTGGTCATTGACGAGATTCAGAAGGTGCCCCAGTTGCTGGACGAAGCACACTGGTTGATTGAGAACCAGGGCGTCTGCTTTTCGCTCTGCGGGTCGAGTGCCCGCAAGGTCAAGCGGGGCGCAGCAAACTTACTTGGAGGGCGCGCGGTCAGGCGTCAACTGCACGGCTTGACCGCCGGCGAAATCGGGCGAGACTTCGACCTCAACCGCCTGCTCAACAACGGATACCTCCCGCGGATCTACAGCTCGGATCGACCCGGGCGCCTCCTCGACGCTTATGTGTCGGATTACCTGAAGGAAGAGATCGCTGCTGAAGCGCTGGTACGAAACGTGCCCGTGTTTGCCGACTTCCTCAGCGCCGCGGCCCTTTCCGATGCAGAGCCGGTCAACTTCACCAACATCGCAAGTGACTGTGGAGTATCCGGAAAAACGGTTAAGTCCTACTTTGAAATAATCGAGGACACGCTGCTTGGGCGCTGGCTGCCTGCGTACCGAACTCGTCCGAAACGCCGGGTCATTTCTGCGCCCAAGTTCTACTTTTCCGATGTAGGAGTCGTCAATCACCTTGCCCGGCGGGGAAAGCTTTTGCCCGGCTCTGAGCTTTTCGGCAAGGCCTTCGAAAACTGGGTATTCCACGAACTCTCGGCCAGCAACGACTACAACGAAGCATTCGCGCGCCTAAGCTACTGGCGGCTGACGTCGGGGGCCGAGGTGGACTTCATAATCAACGACATGCAGGTGGCTATCGAAGCCAAGGCCACAGCCAGGGTTGGCTCTCGTCACCTGAAGGGACTGCGGGAACTGGCGCTGGATCAGCCTGGCCTCGGCGAGCGTGCGGTCGTTTGCCTTGAACCAAAGAGCCGGCAAACTGATGACGGAATTGCAATTCTTACGCCAAACGATTTCTGCGAGAGGCTCTCTTACTGGTTTCAGTGAAAAGAGCCACCTCCGGTCGTCTCTTCCGTCGAAGCAAGGGCGCCAAGCTCCTATCAGACTATCTCGACGTGACGAACACGCCCACATCCGCAAGCGCGCCTCAAACGTGAAGCACTGGCTCCCGCGAACGTGAAAAATTTTCGGTGCCCCCAACGGGATTCGAACCCGTGTTACCACCTTGAAAGAGTGGTGACCTAGGCCACTGGTCGATGGGGGCGCAAAGCACATTATGAATCAGCCGGCCCTAAGGCGTTCGGGCCATGCGTCAATACTTCTAATCCCGGCTGTTTAGGAGGTCAACTATCTGCTTGTGCAACACGCCGTTGGTTGTCAGGCAGCCTGCCCTCGGCCCCGGCCCCCACAGCTTTTCTTCGGGATAGGGCGCCCCATCCAGGGTGGTGATTTCGCCGCCGGCTTCCTTCACGATTATCTCCAAGGGCAAAACGTCCCAGGCTTGTAGCGACGGCTCGGTCATTACTTCGAGCGCCCCTCTGGCGACGAGCATGTGGCCCCAAAAATCTCCGAAGCCTCGGTCACGCTTGCAGCCGGCCAGGATCTTTCGCATCTGATCCGCGTAACCCCGGCGCTCCATGCGTTTTGCGGAGCCGAAGCAAACCGCCGCGGCCTCGAGGGTTGAAACCGAACTAACTGTTATTGGCGCCCCGTTCATACGGGCGCCGTCGCCTTTCGCCGCCTCGTATCGTTCGTTGAGCGCCGGGGCGCTCACGACCCCGACTTCAGTCCGGGCATTTACGCGAAGTCCGATCAAAGTCGCGAACACGGGAATTGCAGCGGCGAAGTTTGCGGTGCCATCGATTGGGTCGATTACCCAAACCGGCGCCGCCCTGTCGCCGTGAACGCCGGCTTCTTCCCCTGCAATCCCGTGTTCGGGAAACTCCTCACCGATGCGTTTTCGCAGCGCATCTTCAATTTCGTGATCGGCGACGGTAACTATCGAACCGTCAAGCTTTAATGACGAGCCGGGTGCCTTGCCAAAGTAGCCCATCGAAATTTCATCGGCGATGTCGGCAAGTTCTCGGGCCAGATCGAGTTCGTTCAACCTGCCGGCGCCACCTCGAAGACTTCGCCCATCGCCCGGTTGGCCTCGGCCACCATGTCAGCATTGCAGACAGTGGCCATTATTGGGTCGCCGCTAACAAGATATTTGTTGGTTACACGGATCAAGTCTTCTGCATCAAGTTGCAGCAGACCTTTCTTGAATCGCTGCCTTAGCTCAAGGGAGTAGCCGGCGAGATCATCAAAGAACCTCCTGCGGCCCTTGGTGTCGGGGCTCTCGAGAGGGTCGACTGCCCCGCAAGCCGACAGTACCGCCTCTTTGACCTCGTCCGGGTCAAGGCCGCCGGCCGTCACGAACCGAACGGCTTGGTCAAAAGCCTTGTAGGTCTTGGCGATGTTCGGATCCCTAAAAGAGGTGAAACTGAATTGCCCCTTCTCGGCATCGAACGATGCTCCGGCCCCATAGGCGCCGCCCTTTTCACGAATCTCGCGGTGCAGGAACGTTGCTCTCATGAAGTGCCCCAGCGCCATTAGGGCGGGGGCGTCGGCGTGGGAAATCCCCACCGTCTTGAACAGTTTCACATTGAAGGCCACAGGCACCGATGTTGTTCTCGCCTCGCTCTTGGCCCCGCCGGCCGGCTCGACCGGGACAATCGCAGACCCCGCCCCCCCTGGAGGAAGCGCCCCTAGTGTTGTTTCCAAAAGTGCCCGAATGTCGTCAAAGCATTTCTGCTCGGCGGTAACGCAAACTCTTAAGCCCCGGTTGCGGAAAAGGTGGACGCTAATGGCCGTCAGATCGGCGATCACCTGGTCCAGTTCATCAGCGGACGCCTGGCTCAGACGCTTTAGAACCTTCAACTGGCTTAGGCCGTGCAGTCTTTCGTCCAGGGCCCCTGCGACGCTCAACTTTGCCGACGCAAGATACATCGCAAACTGGGTGCCGGAGCTAACCACCTGCGCCTGCATATGGGCCCGCATCTCGCCGATTAACTCTTGAAGTCTTTTGGGGTCGAATTGAACTGCGGTTAGAAAATCTCGCAAAATTGCCATGAACTCAGCAAGATTGCGAACGAGGGCCTTTCCTGAGATCGTCCAGTTGCTGAGCACGTCCTCACTCCCGGCTTGTGGCCTGACACCCGCTGCCGACTGGATGCCGCCCGTGTACTGAGAGATGCGCCGGGCCATGGCCTGGTAGTCATCGGCGGCGGCGCCCATCTTGGGCAAGGCGAATGAGAACAGCGGCAGAAGATCTACCAGGCGGTCTGGAAGATCGGAAAAATCGGCCCGGATATCGACGTAAACGATGCCGTTCGTCGGCTGGGGGAAAAGTCCGGTCACGGCCCCGGCAATGTCTTCAATTTGTTCGGGGACCGCTTCGAAACGCATGGGCACATCGGCAAGCTCTAGTGTCGGCAGGCTGGACAGGTCCTGCTTGGCCTCTTGTAATTCCTTCAGCCTCAGCGCCTGCTGGACTATTTCTTTCAGTTGCTGGTCGCTCAGACCGGCCTCGATTTCTGCCAGCTTGGCGAGTTCCTCAGCGGTCTTGCGAGCCTCAAGTTCCTGGTCAGGCCTCAAAATAATGAGGGCGCGATGCTTGTTGTCCAAGAACCACCGGCGCAAGCAATCCTCAAGATAGGGACCCGACTCAAGGGATTGTCGAAGGCGGGCCAGGTCTTGTTCGAACTGAAGGCTGAGGTAAGGGTCGCCGCCATAAATGTATGCGCCGGCAAGCTCGAAAAATAGCTTCAGCGAGTAAGGAAACCCCCGGTTGGAAACCTCGCGGGCCTCGAATTCCAACTGATGGATCGCAGCCTCAATGTCGGCCTTACCCAGGCCCCCTTCAGCAAGAGATGCGAGTGTTTCGAAAATGAGCTTCTCAACCTGCTCTGCATCTTCGGCTGAAATGCCTTGCAGGCCGGCGCCGAGGACGGCTTGCCGAAATTCTGTGTGGTAGCCGGTACCGTCAGCAAGGGCGTCGCCGATGCCGGAGCCCATTAGGGCCCGATAAAGCGGGGCCGCCGGGTTACCGAGCAGGACTTCGGTAAGTACCCTGAGGGTCAAAGTCTCAAAAGAATCAGTCACGCGATTGGCAACCCATGCGACCAGGACCTGGCTCTTTTTAGCGGACTCTTCCGACGGGCTTAGCGGGTAAGTTAGCTCGACACTGGTTGCTTTGGCAAAAGGGCGAGCATCCGGGATCGCAACGTCTACTTCGAGCTTGTCGAAGTGAGAAAGGGCCTGACTTTCGATTTCTCTCAAAAGCCGATCCAACTGCAGGTTCCCGTAGGTAAAAAAGTAAGCGTTGCTGGGGTGATAGTGCACTGCATGAAATTCCTTTAGCTGCTGCCAGGTCAGCTGTGGAATGTGCTCGGGGTCGCCTCCAGAATTATTGGCGTATGTGAGATCCGGAAAAAGGGAGCTGCCGATGCCCTGTTCCATCACGCTTTGGGGAGTCGCCATCGCGCCTTTCATCTCGTTGAAGACGACACCTTTGTAACGAAGACCCGATTTTGAATCCTCAGGTACCTCGAACTCGAAGCGGTGTCCTTCCTGCTTGAAGGCCTCCTCGCTAATGAGAGGGAAGAATGCAGCGTCTAAATAGATGCTCAGCAGATTGAAAAAGTCCTTTTCATTTCGGGTCGAAAACGGGTACATCGTCCAATCGCTGGCAGTCATTGCATTCATAAAGGTTTTCAACGATCGGGGAATCATCGAGAAAAAGGGGTCCCGGACCGGAAAGCGCTTTGACCCCGCCAGCACCACGTGCTCGAGGATGTGAGCCACACCGGACGAGTCTTCGGGGACGGTCGGGAAAAGAACTCCAAAGGTGTGGTTGTCCTCGGGGCAAGCTATGTGAATATGGCGGGCGCCCGTCTTTACGTGACGAAGCTCGTAATAAGCCCCGGCAAGATGATGAAGCGGTTCCTTGCGCTCAATTCGGTACCCTCCCAGGGTCTCCCCCGGTTGGTGCTGCAAGTTGGGCGCTTTGTCTAGTTTGGTGGCTGAAATTATAAGGCCTTCCGGATCACAGAAAATATAGCCTAGTGGTCGTCCTGAGAATAAAAAGAGACCCCCGAAGGGGTCTCTTTTTTAGTTTCTTAAGCGCTATGGCTTAGGCACGCCTTTTGGGGGTGTAACCCTTTGTAGCCACTGCAAGCTTGCTGGAGGGGCTTCCCACAAAGGTGAAGAATGCTCCTACCATCATCAGGCCTAGCCCTAGGGCTATGGTCGATGCCATCGGCAAGCTGATACCTGTCCTGGGCAGCGAGCCAGCCTGAGTTTCTTTCGAAACGTGGACCTTGTCCGCCGGCATGGCGTCGCCTGAGATGCTGCCACCACAGTTGCCGCCTTCACAGCTGCCGCAATTGGAGCCGGCACAAACGCTGCCACCACAGTTGCCCCAGTCACAATTGGGACCGACGCCGTTGACGTCTTCTACGATGACTCCACCGCAGCTGCCGCCGACACAATCAGGCGCGTCGCCTTCGCCTACGACAACCCCGCCCGAGTTGGGCTCGTTTAGGTTGAATTTCGCAAATGCTGGGGATCCTATTACCGCCATGAGGCTAAATGCTAGGAGCGACATTAGAATTGTTACTCCGACCGCCCTCTTAAACTTGACCATCCCTACCTCCTCGAATCTTGATTTCGTGCTCCTTGCCGTCACGAACCGTCAGTGTACCAAACCAAGGTGTACCGAGTTAACGAGCATCCAAAAAGCCCGGATGCGGCAACTCACCTGTTTTCGACTGTATTGACGCTAACCGTAAATTCCTCAGATACACCTAATTTGCACGAAATAATCGTGGTACAGGCAAAAAAATACCCCAAATTGGGTCTTGCCAAGCGCATTTGCTGTTTCACGGCACTAATTTTTGGCTCGGCTCGGCTCGGCTTTTCTGCCGCTGGAGGCTTCTTCGGCCCGCGCCGCCACGAAAAGAAGGTCGGAGAGCCGGTTTAGATAGCGCAGAACCTTCTCGCCGCCACCGGGCGCTTGCCTGAACAGCGTGACGGCTCGCCGTTCGGCTCTTCTGACAAGAACCCTGGCCATGTCGAGGGCTGCTGCGGATTGGGTGCTTCCAGGAAGAACAAAATAGTCGGGCAGGGGGTGGTTCGAGACCATCTTGTCGATTTCGCCTTCCAAATCTTGGACCATTCGCTCTGTTACCTCAGATACCTCCGGCTGGAGCTTTGAGCGGTTTTCCGCAAGGATGGCCAGATCTGCCCCCACTACGAACAAGTTGCGCTGAATACGCTGAATGAGATCATCCATGGCGGGCGCCTGAAACCCGGCCGCCCGGGCCAGCCCAAGCGCCGCCACCGATTCGTCGATTGCTCCGCAAGCCTCAACGTGAACGTCATCTTTAGCGACGCGGCCCCCGAAAAGAAGGCCGGTGGAGCCATCATCACCCCGGCGAGTGTAAATCCGCACGTTGGGGCTTACTTGACGGCCCACGGATGGCGCACCTACGGAGTCATTATGAGGGGCAGCGTCTTGCGAGGCTTGCGCTTGGGCTTCGGGGGGAAGTTCATGAGGAAATTGTCCACCGCCTCCTCGAACGCCTTAGCCGGAGGGGAACCGGGCAAGGCCGTCACCACCGGCTTACCCTGATCGGCCAGCGCAAGCATTGCCGGATCCAGCGGAATTTGACCCAGCAGCGGAGCGGCGAACTTTTCAGCCAATTCGGTGCCGCCCCCCCGGCCGAACGGATACGTCCGCTCGCTGCACTTCTCGCAGATTGCGTAGGCCATGTTCTCGATCACTCCGCCGACTTTCATTCCCACCTTGAGAGCCATGCCGCCGGCTCGTTCCGCAACTTTTTCGGCGGCTTGCTGGGGAGTCGTCACCAAGATCATCCTCGACCCCGGTGCAAATTGAGACAATGAGAGCGAAACATCGCCGGTTCCGGGTGGCATGTCTATCAAGAGATATTCCGGATCCTCCCAGTGGACGTCGGTCAGGAAGCTTTGGAGAATCTTATGGAGCATCGGGCCCCGCATGATGACAGGCCGGTCATCTTCGACCAGATTGCCCATAGAAATCATTTTGAAGCCGTGAGCCTCCAATGGAATGATCATGCGCTCGTCGATGACCGTGGGCTGCGTGTCGATCCCCAGCATGCGAGACGCTGAGAACCCCCAGATATCGGCGTCTAGCAGCCCGACGGTGTGGCCCCTGGCCGCAAGTGCCGCGGCCAGGTTGATAGTCGTGGTCGATTTACCCACTCCGCCCTTCCCGCTGCCCACCGCGATGATGCTCGTCGAGGAATCGACCGAGGCCATCGGCGACGGTTCCGTTTCGCGAATTCCCCCCACCAGAGCTTTGCGCTCTTCGGTGGTCATTGCGCCCAGATTTACCTGAACCTTAGTGATTTGGTCAAAAGCCGCAGTCAGCTTGGCAGGGATTACCTCCTGGAAGAAAGACTTAAGCGGGCAGCCGGCGATGGTCAAGGCGATGTCGACCGCCACGTGAGAGCCGTTCATTTCAATTCCACGCACCATGCCAAGCTCCACAATGCTTCGATGCAGCTCGGGGTCGTTGATTGTAGCTAGGACTTCGGTTATCTCTTCGGTTGTAGGCATGCCATCAGGGTATTGGTTAGTGCGCCGGCAAGCAACCCGCAGCGGTATTAGACCCGCTATTAGACAAGGTACAGGCGAAAACTGTAATAAAAGGCCGGCAGGGCGATCAGTAAAGCGTCCAAGGAACCGACAACGAGCAGGTCGGCGCCCGTCAACTCCTGGCTGAGCATTCGGCCGCCGACCTCCCCCATCAGGCATGCCAGGCCAACTACGAGTCCGACAACAACCATGGGCCACAGAGTGAAGGGGGGCTTTATAACAATTAAGGCTAAAAGGGCGGCAAATTCGGCCGCTGCGATACCGGCGGCGGGAATCCCTGTCAGGGCTTTCGCTGCCTTGTAGGCAAGCACCATTACAAAAAGGCAGAGCAAAAGTCTCAGGCCCATCTGCGCCTGCCTGATCAAAACTAGGTGGCAGAGGCCGATGCCGGCATAAAATGTGAGCCAAACCTGGCTGCCGGCGCTGGTAACGGCCCCCTGGGCAGGCTTCCTAAATACCATTGCGGGGGCCGTGGTCAAGATCGCCGCTGCCCCCGCCCATAGCAATCCGTGCTCGCCTTTGAAGTAAGCGGCGACCGGGAACAACGCAGCGCCGAAACCTGCAACCGCCCCGTCTATCGTCCTGGGTGGGTGTGAACTGGATATAGATCCGGCCAGAACCAATCCCACTGAAGCCGAGACCAGGGCGGCCAGCCCGGCCAAGGGACCGGCGCCCCACCACGAGGCCAGACCGATCATCAGACAAAAGGCCGCCGCCACAACCAGTCCGGCTCGCTTAAAGCGCTTTTCGTCTGTCTTGGCGGCGCCTCCGGAAACCGGCGGTAGCAACGCTACTTCGTCGTCAGGGCCGATTACGGTTTGGCTGTACCCGGAGGGCTCGACGGTCTGGCCGTTAACGGCGACCGAGGCCCTTGACAATTCTTTTGAGAATGCAGGTCCGTAGATTTGGCGCGCCTCAGCCAAAAGCGCGTCCAGATTTGGAGCGTCGATTTCGGTCTCCGAGGCGCCTGCCGACTCCCGTAAAACGGCATACATTCTTACTCTGGCCATGACCTGAAAGTACCATCCGCCACACACCGGCAAGGTGTGTGAAATAAACTAGGTCGATGTTGCGCTTGTTATGGCTTTGTCCTGAGAGGGTCGAGCCCGAGGACTCTTACGCGCCCCTGGCCGGGCGCAAGCCTGCCCCAGAGCCGTTCCAATTTTCTGAGGCGACCCCCGAGCTGCTCCAACGCAGGCTGGCCGATGTGATTTTGGTGGACGGCCGCGAACGCCCTGAAGAAGCGGCAGCCCTCATAAGGAAACTTAGGAATGAGACTGAAGCCGCTTTCGTAGCGGTGCTAAGCGCTGAAGGATTGCCAACCTTTGAATGGGCCTGTGGCGCCGCTGATTTTGTGACCGACTCTTCGACTCCGGTTGAGCTGGATGCTCGGCTCGGCCGGCTCGTCAGCCCGCAAGAGCCCGACCCGAGCGACCTTATACGAAGGGGCGAAATCTCTGTGAACCGCGAGCGTTTTGAGGTCAAAGCTCGCGGAGTTGTCCTCGACCTAACTTTCAAGGAATTTGAATTGATCGCTTATCTGGCGGCTCGCCCTGGAAAGGTGTGCTCGCGCAATTCCTTGCTCAGCGAGGTTTGGGGTTACGACTTCTTCGGCGGCACTCGGACCGTTGATGTTCACGTGAGGCGGCTAAGGGCCAAGCTCGGCCACGAAGCCAACATGATCGAAACTGTTAGAAACGTCGGCTACCGATTTGCGGGGTAACAAACCATGAACCAAGACCAGGAATTTGTTCTAAGAACCATAGAAGAGCGCAATATCAAGTTTGTTCGTTTGTGGTTCACCGATATTCTCGGGCTGCTTAAGGCGTTCGATATCACGCCGTCGGAGGTTGAAGAAGCCCTCACCGAAGGCATGGGCTTCGACGGGTCGTCGATAGAAGGCTTCGCCCGTATCGAGGAGTCCGACATGGTGGCGCGTCCCGATGCATCAACTTTTCAGGTCATGCCTTCGCACCCGACCAGAGCCGACTCGGCCCGAATGTTCTGCGACATTCGTATGCCCGACGGCCCTGCTTTTTTGGGGGATCCAAGGCACGTCCTGAAGAGAACCCTGCGCCGGGCGGCCGAGCTTGGCTTCACGTTTTACGTGGGGCCCGAGCTTGAGTTCTTTTACTTCCGTGACTCTTCGGGGACCGAATTCATCGACCACGGGTCGTATTTCGACCTCACGCCACTCGATGAAGCGGGCGACCTTCGCAAGAATACGGTCACCTATCTCGAGGAGATGGGAATCCAGGTCGAGTATGTGCACCACGAGGTGGCCCCTTCGCAGCACGAGATTGATCTCAGATACACCGATGCCCTGACCATGGCCGACAACGTCATTACTTACCGCCATGTGGTGAAAGAAGTGGCTCAGGAACAGGGCGTTTATGCGACCTTCATGCCCAAACCCGTCGCCGGCATCAACGGCAGCGGCATGCATACCCATATGTCGCTTTTTGAGAATGACCGCAATGCGTTCTTCGACGCCGACGACAGCGCACATCTTTCGAAAGTAGGTAAGGCGTTTTTAGCGGGACTGCTGCATCACGCTCGCGAGATTTGCGCCGTCACCAACCAATGGGTCAACTCTTACAAAAGGTTGGTACCCGACTATGAGGCCCCCGTCTATATTTGTTGGGCCCGTCGCAACCGCTCCGCCTTGGTAAGGGTTCCTATGTACAAGCCGGGCAAGGAGGCGGCGACCAGACTCGAAGCAAGATTTCCCGATGCGGCATGCAACCCCTACCTTGCGTTCGCTGTGATGCTGGCGGCGGGGTTGAAAGGGATCGAAGAAAATTACGAACTTCCGCCCGAGTCCTACGCCGACATCTTTGAGATGACGCCCCAAGAACGGCTGGCCGCTGGCATCGATTCGCTGCCCGAGGATCTACATGAGGCCGTCCAGATTTGTGAATCATCAGAGCTTGTTCGATCAACGCTCGGCGAGCACACCTTCGAATGGTTCATCCGCAATAAAACGAGTGAATGGAACGATCACAAGTCCTACGTAACTCCGTACGAGTTGGAGCGTTACCTGCCGATTCTCTAGACGGTCCACATAAGGGACTCATGCCAATGAAGCTCGCCCTGTTGACGGGGATCTTCCCGCCGGATATCGGTGGTCCCGCAACCCACGCCCGCAACGTCGCAGACGAGTTTCGACGTCGTGGTCATACGGTTACCGTCTTCACGCTGTGGGATGATCCGAGATGGTTTCGGGCGGCGGGGATTGTTCGGTATCCGAGACACTGGCCGTGGTGGCTGAGGAGCCCCTTACTGACCTTTAGCATGGTCCGTCATCGGGGGGCTTACGACGTAATTTATGCAACCGGCCTGCACCCGGTTGCTGCGATGGCCTCGAAAATTAGCCGCCGCCCCTGGGTAGCGAAGGTAGTGGGGGATCCGGTGTGGGAGCGCGGCCGGCGGCTTGGACTCGCCGATCCCGACTTTGAAAAATTTCAGATAGCGGCGAAGACCTCCGGAGCCCGGATTAAGGCGATGCGCATGGTCCGCAACACTAGCCTGAAGACTGCCGCTGCCATCACTGCCCCAAGTGAATCTCTGGCCGGCATCGCCGCCAAGTGGACCGGCGAGGAAAACAAAGTATCGGTAATTCGCAACGGAGTCCGCTTTGCCGTCGCTGCCCCGAAGCCGGCTCACGAACACGGGCACAAGGCTGTTTTCGTCGGCAGGTTGATTGAGCTCAAAAGGGTCGGTCTGATTCTGGAGGCGCTCGATCAAGCCGACCGATGGTCGCTTGAGATCATCGGGGACGGCCCCGACCGGAGCGCACTCGAAGAAAAATCCGTGGCCCTGGGCCTGGCGAATCGGGTTAAGTTTCTGGGTACCCTTTCCAACTCGGAGGTTTTGACGAGCCTAAGGGCTGCGGATATCTTAGTTCTAGCAAGCAGAATCGAAGGGTTGCCCCACGTTGCCGTAGAAGCCCAGGCCATGGGGACTCCTACGGTGGCGCCCCGGGTAGGGGGTCTGCCCGAGCTTGTAACCGACGGCGTGACGGGGCTGCTGATCGAACCCTTTGACGCCGACAACCTGGTGACCGGGCTGCTGCGACTTGAGCGCGAACCGGAACTCCTGCGGGCTATGTCCAACGGCTGTCTTAAAGCAGCGCCTGAGTGGACCTTCGATCAAGCGGCTAATCAGCTCGAAGAGCTTCTTAAAAGAGTTTCGACAAGCAAGGGCCGTTTTGCCGGTTCTCGTTCCCAGATAAACTGAAGGAAATCGGGCCCCTAGCTCATCAGGTAGAGCTCCGGACTTTTAATCCGGCGGGCAGAGTTCGAGTCTCTGGGGGCCCACTTTGAAAGACTCGCGGCACATTCCATTTTCATTGCTTCTCGGGGCTCTTTCTGGGGGCCTTGCTTACCTGGCTTTCCCCCCTGTGGATGCCGGGTGGGTGGCTTTTGTCGCTCTTGTGCCCCTGGTTCTGATTTTTCGGCGCGGAAAGCAGGGCGAGGTTGCCGCGGCATCTGCAGCTTTTGCGATCGTCTTTTTTGGACTGCTCATATCCTGGATGCGGCTGGTCACCCTGCCTGGCTACATCGCCCTGGTTTTGCTTCAAGCCTTCTGGATCGTTGCTGTTTTGCAGATAGGCTGCGCGGCCCGGAAATCGGCGCCGGGACCGCTTTGGGTGGCTGTTTTCCCGGTCGCATTTCTCGCTTCAGAGTATTTGAGGGCGCATTTTCCGTTCGGCGGGTTCGGTTGGGGCGGTTTCGGCTACACGCAGCACAACAACCTCGCAATGCTGCGCCTGGCCGGCTTTACCGGGGTCTGGGGCTTAAGCCTGCTGGTTATTACGGTGAATGCCTTCGTCGCCGAGGCGGCGAAAGGATTTCTAAAGCCCGAAGGGGGGTTAGGGAAGCTTCGGTGGTCAGCAAGGGTCCACCTCCGGGGGGCAGCAGGCTGGGCCTCGGCCGCCCTCGCCCTGCCGCTCGTTTGTGGGCTGCTTCCTCCTGTAGAGCCGCTTAAGGGCCGCTCAGCCAAGATCGCTATGGTCCAGGGGAACGCTCCCGAAGGAACCTATGACCCCAATGCGGACGATCTGACAGTCCTCAGAAGCCACATACGCCTTACCAGGCGCCTGCCCCCGGGCCCAAAACCGGCGCTGGTGGTTTGGCCTGAGGGCGCATTCGATCGCGATCCCTATGCCGATCCCCAGCTCGAAGGTCCGCTGAAGGCAATCATTCGAGACACGGCGGCCCCGTTTCTGGTCGGCGCCCTGGTCGAGGCTAAGGCCGGCTCAGGGGCTGTTCGCAATTCGAGCCTGCTTTTTCGCCCAAACGCGACCCAGGCGGGTGTTTACGCCAAGCAAAATTTGGTTCCCTATGGGGAAACAGTGCCCGGCCGGCGCTTTCTTGAGCCCCTTGTACGGGGCATCAGTCGCATTCCGGTGGACCTTACCGCCGGCACCGAATCGACGGTATTCACCCTTCCCCAAGGCCGGTTTGCGTCTGCCATCTGCTATGAATCGACCTACCCTGACCTGGTACGAAACTTTGTCCGTAACGGTGCGAGGCTTCTCGTTGTTTCAACGAATGACTCATCCTTCGGCCGCACCTCGGCCAGTCTTCAGCACCTCGCGTTTAGCCAGCTGAGAGCGGCCGAGAACCGAATGTGGGTAGCTCATACCGCCCTCAGCGGAGTTTCTGCTGTGGTGGCGCCGACGGGAAGGGTAACCAAGCGCACCGGGCTTTTTGTTCCGGACCTAGTTGTGGCCAACATTAGGTTTGCCACCAAGACCACGAGCTACGCCACGTTTGGCGATTGGGTCGCTTACGCCTGCCTGACGGCATTGGCCGCTTTGGGGCTGCTGGCGGCTACCCGCCGAACAGGTAACAGGAAAGCAAAGAGGGCGGTCACCGAAGCGCCGCCCTCTTGAAATACTCAATTAGCTCAGTCGACGTGACGTCCAGAATCCACCTTGCCAGCCCTTGCAAAGCGGGCAACCGGCCTGGCTACGAACGTAACCGCCAGTAACCCGAGCATAAACAAGATTGCGATGGTCGACGCCGATGACCCTTGAGGCGTGGTTGGGGTCTGTGCAGGTTTGGTCAGCGACGCGGCCTTGGTGAAGCCGCCGATACCGCCGCCGCAAGATGAGCAGTTGGAACCAGATCCACCCTCGGGGATGAGAATTACGCCTTCGCCATTGTTCATAGCGGGCCCCATTGATTGACTCGCTGTCGAGGCAGGTGTTGATGACCCTCCGCCGCCGGCAGACTTGGTGCTGCCTGCTCCACCCCCGCTCGTCCGATTGCTCCCAGCGCGAGCCGGGCCGACCGATCCAGAGGGATCGTCGTCCGTAGTCGCTCCGGCGTAATCGCCGCCGCCGCCTGCAAAGCCGCCGCCGCCGCCGGGACCGCCGGTGCCCCCGCCGGGACCGCCGCCGCCGCCGCTGCCTGCTGAACCAGCAGCATTGGTGCCGCCGCCTACGCCCGCGCCACCGGAAGCCGGCCCGCTGTCGCCGCCGCTTCCACCACTACCTGCGTCACCGGTCGGGCCGGTGTCGCCGGTGTCGCCTGTTTCGGTTTGTGCGCTGATGTTGCATTTAGAAAAGTCGGCGTTACATGTAACCGCCGCCAAGGCAGACGAGGCCGACAAGGCCAGAATTCCAAAAACCGCAAGGGCGGTCAGTTGTACGAGATATCGGTTGAGCTTCATAAACAGCTCCTAAGGTCGAAGATTATTAAGGTAAAGGTGTTCCGCACATACTAATCGAACTTCGGCATGCTAACTGCACGGCCGACCCGCGACTTTATACCCGGGACCCGATATTGGTCGCTCCAGAAGCGAATTTATTTACTTAGAAGGGCCTGGTGTGCTGTCAGCACACCAGGCCTTAAGCCCGATTAAGTTGTGCAGCCGGCGTTGGTCACGGAGATATCATCGGGAGCTTGGCAAAGAGCCAGGCTTCCACTTTCGCCGCTTTCGCCACTATCGGCACCCGACCCGCCGTCGCCGGCAGCTCCGGACTCGCCGTCGCCGCCTGACCCTCCACCTCCGTCGCCACCTCCGGTGGTGCCGTCAATTGCGGAATTTGAACTGCTGTTTCCCGCGCCACCGCTGGTGGGGTCTCCCTCTTCGCTTATGACGCCGCCCTGTCCGCCAGGTGGGACTACAGCGACGGGGCCTCCGCCTGAGTTTCCGCCCGAGCCATCACCGGCTTTGGCATTGCCGCTCCGGCCCCCTCGACCCCCGTTTCCGCCGCCGCCGGTCGAGCCTGTGTCACCGGTGTTGCCGCTCTCCAAGCTGAAGACAAGGGAACAGTTCCCTCCCCCGGGCCCCACTGTGCAGGCGGGGGCGGCAAGGCCGGGTAAAGCACTCACGATTGATGCCGCAAGCAGTCCCGAAAGGGCGACCCCTGCAGTGCGATTTAGCGATCTTGACATAGCGTGACTCCTCGTTTGAATGTTGCCCGTTTGAATGTTGCCCGTTAAATGGCTCTGGACCCCTCACTCAGACCGAGAATGTGATTGTCGCGCACTCGGGAGGTAATTCAACGCATTTGCGCCGTCTTTGTCCTGCTGGAATTGCGGACTTTGGACAAGGAAAAAGCGGCCCCCCCGAAGGGGAGCCGCTTTTTCCTTGCTTGACTACTGACTAGGTGTTGCAGCCAGCGTTTGTGGTGATGCCGTTGCCAGCCTGGCAAGCTGCGATGTCGCCGCTGTCGCCGCTGAAGCCGCTGTCACCAGCGTCGCCGCCGTCGCCGGCCGTGCCGCTTTCGGCGCTACCGCCGTCACCGTCGCCGCCTGCGCCGCCGATATCGCCGTCGCCGCCGTTACAACCGCTTCCGTCGCCGCCTGCACCGTTGAGTCCGGTACCGCCGCCGCCGGGCGTGCTGCAAGTGCCGCTGCCGCCGTCGCCGCCTGCTCCGCCGCCGCCGTCGCCGCCGCCTGTGGTTGCGCCTGCGTATGCACCGCTGCCACCTGCTGCGCCGCCGCCGCCGCCGTCGCCGCCGTTACCGCCGCCTGCTCCGCCTGCTCCGCCAGCGCCACCGGCGCCACCGTTACCTGCGCCGCCGGTTGCCTTGCCGCTTTCGCCGCCGCTGCCGCCGTCGCCGCCGTCGCCCGTGCCGCCCGTACCGCCCGTGTCGCCGGCCTCAAGGCTGAATTCGAGCTCGCAGTCCCCGAAGACTCCCCCGGTACAGGTCGCTACGCCAAATGCGCTCGATGCGATCAGGGCTGACATCAGGGATGCCGCCATGGCCAATCCCATTAGGATTCCAACTAGCTTCTTGTGGTGCATTTTGCCTCCTTCTGCCGGCCGAGCCGACTATTGCCTTCTGGTTGAATTTACTTCCGAAACTTGATTCAAATCTCTGTTGAACTTTTGCGCTGCCGAGTCTCCAATTGAAAGAGCCTCAATACAACATCTGGCGAGCGGGACTAAATACACGCTAAGAATCCTGGTTTAAGACAAAAAAGCGGCCCCCCCGAAGGGGAGCCGCTTTTTCCTTGCTTGACTACTGACTAGGTGTCGCAGCCAGCGTTTGTGGTGATGCCGTCGCCAGCCTGGCAAGCTGCGATGTCGCCGCTGTCGCCGCTGTCGCCTGCGTCGCCTGCGTCGCCTGCGTCGCCTGCTTCGCCGCTCTCAGCGTCGCCACCGGTGCCGTCGCCAGCGTCGCCGCCGCCTGCGCCGTCGCCGCCGGTACAGCCTGCGCCGTTACCGCCGCCGGTGCCGCCGGGCGTGCTGCAAGTGCCGCTGCCGCCGTCGCCGCCTGCTCCGCCGCCGCCGTCGCCGCCGCCTGTGGTTG
>JBPCIX010000056.1:0-32413 GCA_051005875.1 Actinomycetota bacterium
CCGCTCAGGCGATGGCCGGCGACGCCTTTTTGGCCGCTGTGCTGACCGATGGAGCCGATGTGAAGTCGGTGACCCACATGGGTAGAAATATCCCTGCCCGGTTCTACACGGCTCTTAAGCAACGCGATCCCGTCTGCGTGGTTCCCGGATGCGGGAACAAGTACGACCTTGAAATCGATCACAACCAGCCGGTCTACAAAAAGGGTCCCACGGCCATGGGAAATTTAGCCCGCCTCTGTCATCGCCACCACGCCCTTAAGACTTATCAGGGGTACCGATTATCCGGCAACCCCGGATCATGGGAATGGCATCCGCCGAGTCGGCGTTGAGCGAGCGAGGCGGGCAAGCGATTCTGGGTACTTTGGCTGGGGCAGTGGGTCAGTTTCAAATTCCAAGCGGGTAAAATCCTGTTATGCGTCTCATCACGGTTATTGCTGGTCCGGCTTGCGCTCTTGGTTGTACCGAGGCGGATTGCCTTTGTGATTGCATAGCTTGTCGCCCTTTGCTCAATCTTTCATCCCCAAGCAGGCCAAACCGACTGCGCCGAGGCCTTCGGCTCGAATACTTCACCCTTGTATGGAATGCCATTGAAGCAATCGTCGGTATGGTTGCTGGCATTGTTTCCGGTTCGGTTTCGTTAGTTGCTTTCGCCCTGGACTCCGTTGTCGAGGCATCTTCCGGTGCGGTTCTTATGTCTCGCCTCAAAGCCGAGCAGAAGGGGAAACACGCCGACGACTTAGAACGCAGAGCGATAAGACAGCTTGCATGGGCATTCTTCGCATTAGCGGCCTATGTGGGCTTTAGGGCGGTTCAAGCCCTTGTGACTCAATCCAGGCCAGAAGATAGTCCGGTAGGAATCGGATTGGCGATTGTCTCCCTCACCATAATGCCTGTTTTGGCTAGAAAGAAGCGCAAGGTTGCTGCCGAATTGGATAGTCGGGCGCTCCAAGCCGATTCGACCCAAACCGATCTTTGCACCTATTTGTCGGCAATCTTGCTCGTGGGCCTTTTGGCAAACTCCCTATTGGGCTGGTGGTGGGCGGACCCCATCGCCGGGCTTGGAATTGCCTTCATAGCCGCTAAAGAGGGGCGCGAGTTGTGGGTGGAAGAAGGTATTTGTTGCAAGTGATGTTCACGTAGGCATTATAATGGTCATATGACCATAACTATGACCGCTACCGAAGTAAAGGCCCGAATTCTGTCTCTCCTCGATCTAGTCACTGAAGGCGAGGAAATTGAGATCACCAAACACGGCAGGCCTGTCGCCAGGCTTGTCGCCGCCCGGGGCCCCCATGCGCTTAAGGGCAGCCTTTCGGGGGTGGCCCTGTCTGCGGCGAAAGAGGATGATCTGTTTGCGACGGGAGTTGACTGGGAGTTGTCGTGACCCTCGTTCTTGATTCCCACGTTTTGCATTGGTGGTCGGCAGAACCCGACAGGCTCAGTCCTTCTGCTTCTCAAGCCATTTCCGAAGCCGATGAACTCACCGTTGCCGGTATCAGTTGGTTTGAGTTGGCCTGGATGGCTTCACACGAAAGAATAGTCTTGACCGTCCCCATCTCCTCGTGGCTCCAGCGGCTTTCGGGGCAGGTGAGAACCATCGGCGTCACACCGGCGATTGCCTTGACGGCCGTTAGCCTTCCTTCGACCTTTCCTGGGGATCCGGCCGATCGCCTAATTTACGCCACGGCCGTTGAGAGGGGTTGGCGTCTGATCACCAAGGATAAAAAGCTGCACCGCCACAAGCACCCGCGCCCGGTCATTCTTTGGTGACCGGCCTCCGCCGTATCCTTGAGAGATGGATCAGCTTAGGGTAACGAGGACTGTTGCGGTTCCCGAACAGGAGCTTAAGTTTCGGTTCTCCCGCAGCGGAGGGCCAGGGGGGCAGAACGTCAATACACGGGACACCAAGGTCGAAGTGATCTTCGACGCGGCCCGGTCGCCGTCGCTCGGGCCTAGACAGCGAGAACGGGTGGCTCGACACCTCGACGGACGGTTGGACTCCGAGGGCAAGCTGCATGTGGTTGCCTCAGACGAACGCACCCAGGCCCAAAATCGCGAGCTTGCGGTGAGCAGGCTCCAGGCCATTCTCGCCGAGGCCCTTCGCCCCGACCCTGCCCCTCGCCGCCCCACCAGGCCCTCCAAGAGCAAGCAGCGCAAGCGTGTGGAATCCAAACGGGTCCGAGGACGGCTTAAACGCCTCCGGGGCTCGGCGGCCGATGACGCAAACTAGCCGCTAGTTCGACCCTACTAAGGCCTCAACAAATTGTTCCGGGTCGAAGGGCTCAAGGTCTTCAAGTCCCTCCCCCACTCCCACGTACTTGACCGGGATTCCTAGTTCCTCCTGAACTGCCAGGGCTATCCCGCCCTTGGCCGAACCATCCAGCTTGGCGAGAATTAGACCCGTCACACCTATGGCCTCCTGAAAAGTTTTTGCCTGCGCTATGCCGTTTTGGCCTACCGTTGCATCGATCACCAGCAGGACCTCTGACACTCCGCCTGACTGCTGATCTGCGATCCGCTGAATCTTCTTCAGTTCGTCCATCAGATTCGATTTCGTATGCAGCCTGCCTGCTGTATCGACTATCACCAAGCCGATACCCTTCGCCTTGGCGTGTGCGACTGCGTCGAACACGACCGCGCTGGGGTCGGCGCCGGGGGCGTGGCGAACCATATGGACCCCAACCCGGTCCGCCCAGGTCCCCAACTGCTCGATGGCCGCCGCCCTGAAAGTATCTGCAGCAGCCACGACCACCGAATGTCCCTGGCTCTTGGCAAGGTTGGCCATCTTGGCGATCGAGGTGGTTTTGCCCACGCCGTTAACGCCGGTTACCAGCCATACCGAGGTTTCGCCGTCCTTTTTTGTTCTTAGGCTGCGGTCACCATCACCCAGGATCGCGAGTAACTCCTTTTTCAAAGCCTCCGACAGAGTCAAAGGAGTCGGCTTGGCTGCACGAACAGAATCCATGATTTTCATGGTCGCTTTCATACCTACGTCGGCACTGATCAATGCGGCCTCCATGTCCTCCCAGTCTTCTTCGTCGAGGCGCTCCTTGCGGGTGACAATGGACAGACTTCGACCTAGAGCTGTCCGGGTCTTCGCAAGGCCGCGGGCCAGACGTGAGCCGGCAGGCTGAGCGGCCGGGTCGGGAACTGCATTGGGCGGGGTCGGCCGGGGCCGAGGAAGTGTGCGTTCGGGTTCGGGCACGGGCTCGGGCTCGGGCTCGGGCTCGGGCTCAGCAAGCCGCTGATCGGCTTGCTCACGTACGGGGAGTTCTAGTTCTTCCCAGCGGTCGCTCCGGCGTCTGGCTCGAACGGAAAAGCCAACCAGAGCGGATACGACGATGATCGCCGCGACTATAAGAAGGAGTTGGGTGCTGTCCATATCTTTGAGACTACTAAGAGTTGGCGGTGGGCGAGTTTTCGAACTCGGCGGCGTGAGCAGCCATGCGCTCCGAGATCACTCGAGACGCACCATCCCGGCCGATAGAAACGCCGTAGAGGACGTCGGCAACTTCCATTGTTCTTTTTTGATGAGTTACTACCAGAAGCTGCGATGAATCGCGAAACTCATTCAACAGCCCGAGAAAACGATGCAAGTTGACGTCGTCGAGAGCAGCCTCGACCTCATCGAGAATGTAGAACGGCGACGGCCTCGCCCTGAAGATCGCGAACAAGACCGCCAGAGCTGAAAGAGCCCGCTCTCCGCCCGACAGCAGCGAAAGCCGCTTAATGTTCTTGCCGCCCGGCCGAGCCTCAACTTCAACCCCGGTGTTCAATAAGTCGGCCGGATCCGTTAGGGTCAAGCGGCCCCGCCCGCCCGGGAACAGTACGCTGAAAAGCCGCTCGTATTGCGCGCCCACCTCTTCGAATGCTGAGACAAAAAGGTCCTTGATCTTTTCGTCGACCGACTCTACGATTTTCACCAGGTCCCTACGGCTGGCTCTGAGATCCATCAGTTGCCCCGATAGATACTCCTCCCGCTCTCCCAAGGCTTCAAACTCTTGCGCAGCCAGTGGGTTAACACGCCCGATCTCGCCTAGTTCACGTTCAAGACGAACCTTTCGCCGGTCAAGCAGGTGGTCGTCCATAGCGGCGATCCGCTCTATCCCTTCGAGGGCCTCCAGGCGATCCGGATCCTCGAATTCCCATCGGTGCCCGAATTTTCGGACGGCCTCATCCGGTTCCGTATTCCACTCTCCACGAATTTTCTCCTCCAGAATTCTGGCGCGGAGCTTTACCTCGGTCCTGCCAAGATCCTCTTCGCGTGCCTTGGAACGCAGATCGTCCAACGCTTCCGCCTTGTCGGCTCGGTCAATTCGGAGGGCCTGAGCTTGGGCCTCGAAATCGTCGAGAACAGCGCGAGATGCGGCGTGGGCCTGGTCCGCCTGACTCGCCCAGGCGCCGACCTCGGCGCCGAAGTTGCGGGCCTGTTCCCCAATCGCTCCCGCCCGGCGGATCCACTCCCCGAGTTGCCGCTGCCTGCCTTCGACTGTTGAAACAGCCTCGATCGCCAGTTCGAGCGCCCGCTCAGCCGAGGCAAGCCTTTCTTCGAGGATCGTGCGCCGAGCTTTTGCCATTGACTTGCCGCCTCCGGAGTCGTCATTCGCTTCGGAAACCGCCCTATGGGCCTCAAGCGCCTTCGCATGAACCTCAACCAAGACTTCCAACTGCTCCACAAGCGTTTCCAGCCCCGATTCAATAGCAGGCAAGCCGGCTTGAAATATCGCCAGGCGCTCCACAAAAGCCGCCACCGAATCGGGGCTGGAAACTCGCGCAACTGTTTCCGCCCGGTCACTTAGTTGCGCCGATTCGGACCGAGCAGACCGCAAAAGCTCGCCCATTTGCCTTGAGCGTTCATCCAGGATCTGGCCCAAGACGTCCAGCTCAGAAACTGCAGCGGTCAGGTCGATTTGTCGGTCGGCGCCAGCGCCATCCTGCTCACCGATGGCAGCTGTTTCTACGATCCTGGCTTCCTCAAGAGATTCTTCCACTTCAATCAACTGACGCCTTAATTCATTGACTCGAATGTGGGCGGTGGCCTCGGTCTCGACCGCAAGCTCCGCCTCAAGGGCCCTAAGCCTTTCCTCTGCCAGGCGCGACAAGGCCGACAAGCGTTCGCCGCTGCGCGCCAAAGACCACGCTGCCTCTCTTTGGCTCTCGGCGCGGCCATCCGCCTCGCGCCGGCGGGTCTCCGCCTCAAGCAACCTGGCCTCGAGGGCCTTTAGCTCCACCTCGCGGGATTGGATTTCAGCATCAAGATCGAGTGTTCCCCCGGGACCGAGCCCCGCTCGAGCAGCCGCTAAGCCCCTGGCGGCTGAAACCACAGACGTGCGCGCGAGCTCTTCACTCAAGCGCGAAAACCGACTTGCTGCATCGGCCTGTTCTCTCAAGGGACGCAACTGGCGGCGAACTTCGGAAAGTAGATCCGAGAGCCTGATTATGTTTTGCTCTGTGGCGATGATCTTTCTGCCGGCCCGCTCTTTGCGACGCCGGTGCTTGCCCACCCCTGCCGCCTCTTCGATGAAACCTCGCAACTGTTCGGGATCAGCATTTAGCACGTCGTCAAGTTGGCCCTGCCCGACAATGGTGTGCTGCTCGCGACCGACCCCAGTATCCGAAAGCACCTCCTGGATATCCAGCAGCCTGCAGGCAGCGCCGTTGAGGCGGTACTCGCTCTCGCCCGATCGGAAAAGAAGACGTGAAATTGTCACCTCAGCAAATTCGATAGGCAAAAGCCCCGCCGAATTGTCGATGGTAAGAGCCACCTCCGTCATGCCGAGGGCGGGCCTGTGGGGCGAGCCCGCAAAGATTACGTCCTCCATCTTGCCGCCGCGCAAACTTCGGGGCCCTTGCTCGCCGAGCACCCACGAAATAGCATCGATGACGTTCGACTTTCCCGATCCATTGGGACCCACGACTATGGTGATGCCGGGCTCGAAGACAAGGGTCGTCTTCTCAGCGAAGGACTTAAAGCCCCTAATTACAAGAGATTTTAGGAACATGGATACGCGGATGTTAGCAGTGCAGGTGGCTCCTTCCAAGGCAATCTGTACAATCAAACCTCAAGTTTGAAATTCCAGACAGAGGGCAACATGGACGAATTGATTTCCGAGCTGGTTCAGCCGGCAAAAACAAAGATTGTGCTACTGGTTCTCGACGGGTTAGGGGGATTCCGCAACGCCGAGCGCGGATCAGAGTTGTTTGAGGCCACCACACCCAATCTCGACCAGCTTGCCGCTGAAGGATCCTCCGGCCTCCACACGGTGGTCGGCCCCGGCGTTACCCCCGGAAGCGGCGCAGGGCACCTTGCGCTGTTTGGGTACGACCCTCTGGTGTACAGAATGGGCCGGGGGGCCCTTTGCGCCGCAGGAATTGGATTCGATTTGGGGCCGCTCGACATTGCCGCACGGCTCAACTTCTGCACCCTTGATGACGAAGGCAACGTCTCGGATCGCCGGGCCGGACGGATTTCAACCGAAGTCAACCAAAGGCTTTGCGACTTGATCACCACTCAGGTGGATCTGGGTGAAGGAGTAGAATTGATCCTGCAGCCGGAGATGGACCATCGTGCGCTGTTGGTCCTAAGAGCCGAAGGATTGTCGCCGCACGTTTCAGATACCGACCCCCAGGGGCTCGGCCTTCCGCCCAAAACACCCATAGCCCTGGCCCACGAGGCTGAACTGACGGCCACCCGACTACAAGAGATGCTCGGCCAAATAAGAACCCTGCTGAAGGGCGAGCAAGCAAACTTCGTTTTGATGCGTGGCTTTGACACCCTGCGGAACCTGCCCAGGTTTCCGACGGTCTTTCGCTTGAGGTCAGTTGGAATCGCGGTTTACCCCATGTACACCGGAATAGCCCGAATTCTGGGCATGGAGGTTGCCCAGGGGATGAAGAGTTGGGATGAGCAGCTGACCAACATGGAATCCAGCTGGGACCGCTACGACTTCTTTTATGTTCACGACAAAAAGCCCGACTCAGCGGGCGAGGATGGCTCATTCGAACGAAAGTGTGCCGCCATCGAAGAACTCGATCAAACGATTCCCCGCGTGATGGATCTAAATCCCGACGTCATTTGTGTCACCGGCGACCACTGCACACCAAGCTTTTTGATGGGACATTCCTGGCATCCGGTGCCGTTTCTTTTGCGAGGACCAGCCGTGGGAGTCGATACGGCCACTCACTTCAACGAAGAAGAGGGGCGCCACGGGGCGTTTGGTCATGTGATGGCCAAGAGCCTTATGCCGCTAATGCTGGCAAGCGCCGGCCGCCTGGCAAAATTCGGGGCCTAGGGCGCCGTTGAGCCAAAATTTGCATGGTCCCCTCAAGCCCTTTCGATTACCAGCCCCCCGCCCCCACCCTTAGGGGAGGCCGTCCAGCCAGTCGACGATCTGTGGTGTCAAGCTGCTTAGGACTTCCCGTTCAGAGCGAGCCTTGCCGGTAGCTGATCTGCTCTTGGCTACTTTCAATCCGTGGTCCGCCCCGTCCACAACCAGCAGCCTTGCCGGAACAGACAGCCTGGGCAGTTGGGCCTCAAGCACCCCTAAATCGCAAAAAGGGTCAACAGCCCCTTCAATGAACAAACACGGAACTTCGATCTCAGGCCAGTGGGCAATCCGGGGATTCGCCGGGTCCCCAGGCCGGTGCAGAGGATACGAGTAGAAGAGCAACCCCGCGACCCCGAGCCCCCCAGCCACGGCCATCGAAGCCACCCGACCTCCGTAAGACCTGCCTCCCACCACCCACCTGTTTGAATCCGGAAATTGCTTGCGCACCATCTCGAAAATCTCAATCAATCCCGAGACGCTTTTTTCGGCTGCCGGTGGGCTGGATCGCCCTGCGTCTCGGTATGGCAGGTTCACTCGGACCGATAGGTGGTCGGCTTCGGCCATGCCTTCCGACAGGGCCTTGAGGCCCGCCCCGTTTAGGTCTCCCCCGGCCCCATGTGTCAAAAAGACCGACGGGTCCTTGCCCATTCCTGCAGGAAGATCCGGCGCTATTGTTGGCAATACCGAATTCGGATTTGAATCACTAGACTTGGCACTGCGGGCAAAAAAACGTTGAACGACTGCTCCATTTAGCGCGCTCTATCGGAGTACGGCATCTTCGGCAGGGTTGGCCTTGTCGCTGATACACCTTTAAGAATTGCTGGTACTCCCCCAGTTCCCCGTGAATGTCCCGGTACTGTTCGTCGTCGGCCGAGGTTCCTCGGTAACGAATTGCGTCCTGAAGAATCTCGTGGATGGCCCGGTACAAACGACGCACCTCAGAAGAGGAAAGGGTGTCGGAAACCCGGTCGTGACGAATGCCGGAATGGAAAAGAATCTCATCCGAATAGATGTTGCCTATTCCGCAGATAAATTCCTGGTCCATCAACAGACCCTTCATTTTTGCCTTCCGGTTCGCCAAGGTTTGCGAAAACATCTGCCAACTGAGCGGCTGCTCAAGCGGATCAATTCCCAGCTTCCCGAGTTCTTTGACCTGGTCGAACTCAGCCACAGGGCTGACGAACATTTCTCCGAAGGTCCTCGGGTCGACGTAGCGAAGCTGACCCCCGACTGTGAAATGCAGCACGATGTGGGTGTGGTTGGCCAAGGGCTGTCTTGCCTTGCACTGAATCAACTGCCCGGCCATGCCGAGGTGGACTATCAAGATTGCGTTGGAATCAAGAAATAACAGCAAGTATTTCCCCCGCCGGCCCACTCGTTTGATCTTGACCCCGGCCAGCGCCTGCTCGAAGTCTTTCCGCCGTGAATGACGCCGGATGACCCGCATCGCGTTCTTGGTGGTCCGCACCTCGGCTTTCTTGATTCGGCGGCCGACTATTTCTTTCTCGAGGTCCCGGCGTATGACCTCGACTTCAGGTAGTTCAGGCATCCGCGCGGCTTCTAAGGGACCTCAGGGCCTGGCACGCCGCGGCTTGTTCGGCTTCCTTTTTGGACTTCCCAGCGCCGGCACCCGCCAGTTCGTCGCCAAGATAGACCTCGGCATTAAAGCGCTTTGAGTGGTCCGGGCCGTTTCCTGTGACTCGATAACCGGGCACGATACCGGTCAAAGCAGCTGCCTCCTCTTGAAGGCTGGTCTTGAAGTCACGTTCAATTCTCAGTTCCACTTGGTCTTTGATCAGCCCCTCAAATAGTTGTTTGACCACTGCCTGGGTCTGACCGATCCCCAGATCCAAGTACAGAGCGCCTATCAACGCCTCGAGTCCGTCGGCCAAGATCGAACTCTTTTGCCTACCGTCTGAGGCTTCCTCGCCCTTGCCGAGTAGAAGTTGGTCGCCCAGACCGACCTGTTTCGCAACCTGGGCTAGAGCAAGCATGTTCACGGTTCCGGCCCGAAGTTTCGCCAGCCCTCCCTCGGCAAGATTTGGATAGGAAGCGAAAATCAAGTCGGTAATAATTAATCCCAAGACTGCATCGCCCAGAAATTCCAATCTCTCGTTGTGTGGGCACCCGCCTTGCTCGAAGGCATACGAACGATGCGTCAGAGCAAGGCGCAATAGCTCCTGGTCTTTGAAGCGAACTCCCAGGGTGGATTCGAGCGAGAGAATTTGTTTCTACTCGATCTCAACCACTTCCCGCCCCGCATAAAAACCGCACTTTCCGCAAACTCGATGAGGAGCCTTGGGAGCATGGCATTGCGGACACGTGGAATTGGCAGGCGGCGTAAGCTTCCACTGCGCCTTGCGGTGCCTTGTCGTGGATCTTGATTTCTTGCGCTTAGGTACAGGCATTAGTTCTCCTGGGTTTTCGGTAAGATGTCTTGGAGAGGCGCCCAGCGAAGGTCGGCGGGTTTTCTATCATGGCCGCAGTCCCCGGCATTCAGATCGGCTCCGCAGAGCGCGCACAAACCCAAGCAGTCGCTCTTGTGGAGTGGATTCATGGGCATGCCCAGCACAATTACGTCTCTCAGCATCGGCTCAAGATTTATCTTCATTTCGTGGATTACATACCCTTCCGTGTCCGCAGCCCTCTCAGGATCAAAGTAAAACGTCTCGTCAACCTCGCGTTCAAGCCCCTGTTCAAAGTCAGCCAGACACCTGGAACAATTCAGATGGAGCCTGCCCCTTAACCGGCCGGAAATCGCGAGCCCCTCCTTCACGCTTGTGGCTTCCAGCGCTAAATCTACTGAATCGCCCTTTTCTACCCAGGCCAAAGGACCGCCCAGCCTCTCAAAGGCAACGCACGCCTGAATCTGCTTAGAGGCGCCGGGCTTCCCGGCTAAGTCCCCTATCTCCACCAAAATAGATTGCATTTTGAAGGAAAGCCTCCTCCGGAGCAGCCTCGGCTCTTAAAAGCCAGTGAAATCCGATCCGTATGATACCAAACGAAGCCCTCTCCCATATATTACCAGCTACGACCGCGAGATTTGGATATTCCCTGTGGTATCAGGCCCACGATCGGCCGATTCGCCCGGTTCGTCTCCGGGCACACGCTGGCCGCCTGCATCGAGCCTCCCTTTCAGTGAGTCACGCCCCTTCGTCACTACGGCCAGCGTCTTATGGAGGACCACCTCAAAGCTGGCCAGACGTGAATCGACATAATCCTCGGCGCCTGCCCGAAGCTCACTCGCGCGATGCTCGGCCGCCTGGACGACCCTTTGGGCCTGTCGCTGCGCCGCCTGAATAATCTCCGTTTCGCTTACCAGGCGATCGCGCTCGGCCTCGGCATCGGCGACTATGCTGTCGGTTTGGCTTTGGATTTGGCGCATTAGGCTGTCGCGCTCGCTCATGACCTGCCGTGCGTGACCTAATTCTTCGGGAGCGCTGTGCCTGATTCGTTCAAGGCGTTCCAACATCGACTCTTTGTCTATCATCGCCGCAGACGAAAAGCGCACGGTTTTGGCGTTGCGTACATCCTCGATGATGCCGTCTAGCTGTTCGATCATTTCCACGGGTAAAGCCTACTCCCCTTCGTGGGGTGATCCGGACAATTTTGCCGAAAGAGCTGCCTTCACTGCTTCCGGAACCAGTCCGGCCACCTCCCCACCATGCCTGGCAACCTCTTTAATGAGACTTGAAGAAATGAAGCTCCATTTTGGATTGGTGACAACGAAAAGAGTGTCCACGGCTTCCAGCAGCCGCGCATTCATTTGCGCCATCTGGAGCTCATACTCCAGGTCGGAGGTCGCCCTCAGGCCTTTCACAATTACTTGAGCACCTCGTGACCGGGCCAGATCTACCAGAAGTCCCTCGTGTTCCTCGACCCGAACGTTATTGAGGTGGGAGAGCGAGTGCCTCATCAGTGCTACACGCTCGGCCGGATCAAATAATGGCTTTTTGGACGGGCTGTCTACCACCGCGACCAGAATCTCGTCAAAGTGACGCCTTGCTCGCTCCACAACATCGACGTGGCCGTTGGTCGGGGGGTCAAACGATCCCGGGCAAATTGCGAGCGTCATTAGTGACCATCCTTCATCTTCGTATACAGAAGAACGGAATCCCCGTAGCGTCGCTCAGCTTCAAGCTCTAGAGACTCGGGCAGATCGGGGGGGCCGAGGCGGCTGGAAACTTCAACCACGATCCGCGTTAAGCGATCAACAAAGCCACCTGCCACAAGGGATTCAAGCACGGTCGATGGTATTCCGATTTCGTACGGAGGGTCAATAAGCACGACATGGAACATTGTCTCTGCCCGCCGGGACACAAACTGCGCCGCGCTGGCTGAGACGACCTCGGCTTTGTCGTCAAGGCGCGTTGCTCTCAGATTGGTTTGGATCGATTCCACGGCCCGGGGGTTTTTGTCCACAAAAGTAGCGCCGGCGGCGCCCCTTGAAAGGGCCTCGATGCCAAGAGCACCGGTTCCTGCATAAAGGTCCAGGACTTGAGCTTGTTCAACGAGGCGCCCCAGCCTTGAAAACAAGCCCTCCTTCAGCCGATCCGAGCTGGGCCTGATGTCTCGTCCAGTAGGAGCAACAAGTTTTCTGCCCTTGCAGAGTCCTGCGACAACCCTCATCGGAGCATCATCCAGCACCGGCTTGTAGGGGTGGCGACGGCCTCGAAGCGGTCGAAATGGATCGCCCGCTCTTCGGAAGCCGAAAGGGGGTCAAGATCTAAAGAGCCAGTCGAGGCGATCGGCGAAGCGACCCTCCATTTCGAGCCTCAATTGAGGATGCCGGGACAGGTCGGGGTCATCCTCTATGACACCGAAGGCCTCTTCGCGGGCGGCCTTCAGCAACTCAATGTCCTTGAGCAGCTGCGTTAGCTTGAGATCCGAAAAACCCGATTGGCGCCCGCCGAGGATCGTTCCCGTCCCGCGAAACTCCAGATCTTTATTGGCCAGCTCGAAACCATCGAGGGTTGATTCCATCACTTCAAGCCTGCGCCGGGACGGCAACTGTTCATCTTCGTCCTCCTCCGGCGCTGCCGCCAGCAGGAGGCAGGTGGAGCGGTGTTGCCCTCTTCCAATCCGGCCCCGCAATTGGTGCAACTGAGAAAGCCCAAACCTGTCGGCGTCCTCGATGAGCATGACTGTGGCGTTGGGCACATCAACACCCACCTCGACGACAGTTGTTGAAATCAACACGTCTACCTCACCGCGCCGGAACCTTTCCATCACCAGTTCCTTTTGCGCAGGACGCATGGCCCCGTGCATCAAGCCCACCGTTAGATCGGGAAACACTTCAGTTTCAAGACGCAAAGCCTCGGCCTTGGCGGAGCGGACCTCGAGCTTGTCTGATTCCTCGATGAGCGGCGTGATGACATATGCCTGACGGCCCTGCCTTACCTCACTTCGAACAAGATCGTAGGCCCGCTGCCTGCCCCCTTCGTCGATGACTTCTGTCTTGATAGGGGGTCTTCCCTTTGGAAGCTCGTCGAGAATGCTGACGTCGAGATCGCCGTAGAGAGTAAAGGCAAGCGTCCTTGGAATCGGCGTCGCAGTCATGATCAAAACGTCCGGAGCATCAGCTTGAGCTGCCGTCTTTTCTTTAAGGGCGACCCTTTGCCGCACTCCGAAGCGATGTTGCTCATCGACAACGGCCAGCCCGAGATTCGAGAATTCGACCCCCTCCTGGATCAAGGCGTGGGTTCCGACGGCAATGTTTACCGATCCGTCGGCGATCTTCGAGAGCGCCTGGCGCCGATTGGCAGCCCCGACGCCGCCGGTCAAAAGGGCCAGCGTGATCCCACCGAACAGTCCCATCTGGCCCGCTGCCTGAGCCCCACCCGCAAATCCCACAGATTCCAACAGGTTCATCATGGTGATGAAGTGCTGGTTGGCCAGAACCTCCGTGGGAGCCATGATCGCTGCCTGGTATCCACCCTCAACGGCCACCAAAGCGGCGTAAACGGCAAGAACGGTCTTGCCCGAACCAACTTCTCCTTGCAGTAGGCGATGCATTGGAATTGCCCGGGCCATGTCCGAGCACAATTCGCCGATCACGCGTTGCTGGGCGCCGGTTAAATCGAAGGGCAAGCTGCCGATGAACGAATCTGCCAACTTGTGAGCCGAAAACTGAATGCCGGGCGTGTCGCGCTCAATGCGGTGTTTGCGGTATGCAAGTCCCAGTTGCAAAGTGAAAAGTTCGTCGAACACCAGGCGCCGCCGGGCCTGGAACTTCTGAGCCATCTCTTGCGGAAAATGATAATTCGCCATCGCGCTGCTTCGGGCGTCCAGCCGGTGCTTGTCTCTAATGGCCGGCGCAAGAGGGTCGGCCAGAGCGAACTTGTCTAGCGCAGACCGGATTATGCGGCGCAGCCAGGCAGTGTGAATATCTGCGGTTGCCGGGTACTGGGGGACAATCTTGATCGCCTCTCCGGGGTCCTTGATGACATCGACCAGGGGCGACGACATCTGGCGCTCCCCCCGAAACATCGTGACCTTGCCCTTGGCAGCGATAAGCGTTCCGGGGCTGAGCTGCTTTGCCCGCCATGGTTGGTTGAAGAAGGCAAGAGACAAAGATGAAGTGCCGTCGAAAACGGAAATCTTGACGGGGGCCCTGCGGTTGCGTGGATTGACGGCCTGCACCCGCTTCACTTCGCCGATGACGGTTACTTCGTCGCCGGCCTTTAGGTTTCGGATCGACTGTGTGTCGGAAAAATCAAGGTGCCGCCGCGGATAATGCTGCAAGAGATCCTGGACGGACCGAATTTGAAATTTCGATCCGGCGAGAGTTTCAGCTTGCTTGGGCCCCACACCACTTAGTTCGGTAATAGGCACATGAAGGTGCGGAGGAGCATAGAGAAGGATTTCCCTGGAAGTCACAGGAAAAGTTGAGAGGTTAGGCGGAGCGGGGAACTTTGTTGGCTTTTATGCAGCTTGTGCAGACTTTAAGCTTTTTGGGGGAGCCTTTTATTACCGCCCTGACCGTCTGGATGTTGGGCGTCCAGCGCCGATTTGTGCGCCGGTGAGAGTGGCTGATTGATTTTCCGAACTGCGGAGACTTGCCGCAGACATCACAAACTTTGGACATCGGCGAAGTATCTCACATATCGAGCTTGCTCCCATTGATCGAAAGTGCGAGGATTTCGTTTCCGGCACTAATAAAGACGTTTCCGCCATTAATAAGAAAGGGTAGAGTTTGGGATGAAAATCAATGAGCCATTCGACCCCGCCAAACACGGCCCCTCCAATTTGAACAACGGTAATAGCCTTGGCGACCTTATCGTCGAGATAACCCAGGATCTGTCGCGGCTGGTTCGCAAAGAAATCGCGCTCGCTAAACAGGAAACAGCCGAGCTCATTCGCCCAAAATTAATGGCTGCGGCTCTCATTGCGGCAGGCGTCGTTTGCGCACTGCTGCTGCTTCCCCTGATTTTGTTCACAATCATCGCGGTACTGGCCACTTTCATGCCCACATGGGCAGCGGCCCTCACGGTCACCCTTGTCACTGCGGCCGGCTGCGCAGGCCTGTTCATGCTGGCTAAGAGCAAACTTGCGGGTAAGCTTATGCCGGAGCGGACCATCCGCTCCCTCAAGGAGGACGTTGCATGGGCCAAACGCCTGAAGAAATAGAAAAAGATATCGAGAAAACTCGCGACGCCCTTGGAGAAAAGGTTGACCATCTGGCCGGACAGGTCAAAGAGGGCGTAGAAGTCGCCCGGACCCAAGGGATAAAGGTAGCCGGGGCACTGGCGGCGGCGATCGCCGGCTTTCTAGCTATAAAGCGCTTTCGCAGGAGATAACCTCATAGTTTCCAGGGCTGCTCGCCCGGCCAGGGGAATCCGTTTCGTAGCACCCAGTTGACAAAAGCCTTGGCCTGCATCACCGCGCTTGGAACATCCTGGCCAAGAGCCAGGCAGGCGGTTATTGCCGCTGAGAGCTTGCAGCCCGTGCCATGAGTGTGCTGCGAGTAAATCCTTTGGCCGCCTAGATGGGTGATCTCGGATCCGTCGAACAAGACATCCGTTGGGTCTCCCGCTAAATGACCTCCCTTTATGAGGACGAACTGAGGCCCAAAGTCATATATCTGCCGGGCCGCACGATCCATGTCCTCGGGCGTCGATACATCAAATCCGGTCAAGGCCGAGGCTTCACTTAGGTTCGGAGTAACAACCAGAGCCAACGGAAACATCCATTTCACCATTACCCCAATAGCCTCGGGGTCCAGAAGCCTCTGGCCCGTCGTTGCGGCCACGACCGGGTCAACGACGACTTGATCAAGCCCGAGTTCACCGAAGGCCTCGGCCACTTCCTCGATGGTTGCAGACGAAGCCAACATTCCCGTCTTAACGGCGCCTATCTTGGTATTCGTCGCAACTTCGCGGATCTGCCGGCGAACGAAAGCCGGCGGAACCCGGTGAGTATCGGAAATCCCGCGAACGCTTTGGGCGGTAAGGGCAGTCACCGCACTTAGGCCGTCAACACCCAGGGCCATGAACGTCTTGAGGTCGGCTTGAATACCTGCTCCCCCGCTGGAATCAGACCCGGCAACCGTCAGAGCAACCGGAAGACTGCCTTCGCCTGCTTTGCTCAAACTCTAAAGTGGTCCCAGCCTGGGGTCTCCAGCGGCTCCTCGTCGCCTTCGATCAATAAAACCCTCCCGCGATCAGGCTCGACAATCTCACCCACCTTTGTGATCGGGGTGCCCGTTTTTTCGGTAACCTCCGATGCCGCGGCCTCGAATCGGTCACCCGGTATCGTGAAACACAGCTCGTAGTCTTCGCCGCCGGACAAAGCCAGTTGGAGTTCGTGCCGGTCGAGGTCCAGCCCGCTCACGTCACATACCGGCAGCGCAGAGCTTTCGACGACCGCCCCCACCGACGAAGCCTCGCAAATGTGACCGAGATCCGCAGCAAAGCCATCGGAGATATCGATCATGGCTGTCGGCAAATGGCGCCGTAGAATTTGCCCTTCCCTGACTCTCGGGACCGGACGCAGGTGCGCGAGAGTCAAATCCGGACGGTCCTTGGCGCCGGTTCTAAGCAGCCGCAGCCCTGCCGCGCTAGCGCCCAAGGTGCCGGTCACTCCGATGGCGTCACCCACCCGGGCTTTGCTGCGCTCGATAAATAGCCGCCCGGCCGGATTGCCTATTAGAGCGACCGAGATGACAAAGCATTCACTTCGAGAAAGGTCCCCCCCTACGACGGCCATTTCGAACTCTTCGCAGCACTCCAGCATGCCACGATAGATTTCCTCGATCCACTCAACCTCCATAGCCGGCCTTAGCCCCAGCGATACAACTGCACGGCGGGGAACTCCGCCCATGGCGGCGATATCGCTGACGTTCACCGCGAGCGACTTGTAGCCAAGATCGCGGGGGCCCGTCAATTCAAGGTTGAAGTGGATGCCCTCAACCAAAAGGTCCGACGTCATAAAGATGGTCCCGGCGGGGGCACGCAGAACCGCGGCGTCGTCGCCGACCCAAACCTCGCCTTCGGCGGGTGGACCGAGTAGGCCTTTGAGGCGGGCAATCAGTCCGAACTCGCCGATCTCGGAAACGTTCACTTACAAATTATAGGATTCACCTACGGATCAAACTCTCAAGGAGGCTTCGATGTCGGTTACAGCGTACATTTTGATTCAAACAGAAGTCGGCAAGGCCGCCCAGGTGGCCCAGGAAGTCGCCGCGATCGACGGCGTAACATCGGCCGACGACGTTACGGGTCCTTACGACGTAATCGTGCAGGGGGAAGCCAACTCCGTGGACGACCTGGGCAAGCTGGTGGTCGCGAAAATTCAAGCAGTCGAAGGCATCACCCGCACGCTGACTTGTCCGGTGGTGCACCTGTAGGGCGCTACCGCCTGGAATGGCGGTCCAGCCCCAGTGCAATCAAGCGATCGATGAGATCGGAGTAAGTTAAACCACTTGATTTCCATAGCATTGGGAACATCGAGATCGTCGTGAAGCCTGGGATCGTATTTATCTCGTTGGCCACCACGCCCCTGCCTCCTTCTTCGTAGAAGAAGTCCACTCTTGCCATGCCTGCTGCATCTATCGCCTGAAAGGCCCTGAGGGAGTAACTACGAACGATTTCCGCTACCGGCTCAGGAACTGCCGCCGGAACAATGGCTCTTGAGTCCGCGTCTATGTACTTCGACTCGTAGTCGTAGAACTCCCCCGCAGCCAGAACCTCACCGCAAACGCTCGCAATGGGACTCTCATTGCCGAGGATCCCACACTCGATCTCACGACCGGAGATTCCTTGCTCAACCACCACCTTCCTGTCGTAACTGAAGGCCAGCTCTATGCCGGCTTGCAAGGACTTCAAGTCTGTGCAGCGCGAGATGCCCACCGAGGAGCCTAAGTTGGCCGGCTTGGTAAACACCGGGAACCCCAGCCAGGCGCTCTCATCCAACAGTCGATCCTTGTCGTTGGCCCACTGGTGAGCCCGGATCGCAAGATAATCACCAATCGGCAGGCCGGCGGCCGCAAACAGGATCTTCATCTTCTCCTTGTCCATCCCATTTGCGGATCCCAACACCCCCGACCCCACATAGGGAATTCCTGCCAGCTCCAAGAGGCCCTGCACGGTTCCGTCTTCGCCAAAAGGACCATGTAGTACTGGAAACACCACGTCGAGCTTGACCTGGGGCAAGCCGTATTGGGGGTCGGCGGCTATCAATTCCTGCCGCGCCGGGTCCGGCACGAGCGCCACCGGCCGCCCTTCGGCCGCAAACGCTTCCGATGGAATCTTAAGTGGGTTGCCTTCGAGGGCCCGGGACGATTCGTCCGGTAAGACCCATTTCCCCTCGCGACTGATTCCAATTGGGATAACCTCATAGCGATCAGGGTCCATCGCAGCCGCCACGTGGCGCGCCGACTGGCACGAGACTTCATGCTCGGCCGAACGACCTCCGAACAGCAGCCCTACCCGCAACCTTGGCATGCGCCCCAAAATACCACCAACGTTACCGGCCGCCCGAGTAGGATCTGACATGGGACTCAAGGCTGGGCCACAGGGGGCCGAAGAAACAATCGTGATGAAAACTGCCGTGACTGGGCCAAGCGCCTCCCCTTCAGGTGGCTCTGCAGGCGCCGCGGCTCCAGAAGGCGCCGCGGCTCCAGAAGGTGCCGCGGCTACAGAAAAGGGCAAAGGCCTTAGCCTTTCACGTTTGCTAAGTGACATGATCGACATGGGGGCTTCTGACCTTCACCTTTCCTCGGGGAACCCGCCCCTGTACCGGGTCCGTGGATCATTGGTTCGGACCGACAATCCGGTGTTGACTCCTCCAGAGATTCAGCGAATGCTCTACGCCATCCTCACGCAAAAGCAACGCGAGGTATTCGAAACCGAACTCGAAATCGACCTTTCATACTCACTGCCGGGCAAAGCCCGGTTCCGGGTCAATTGCTACCGCCAGCGTGACGCAATGGGGGCCGCCTTCCGGCTAATCCCGGTCAACATCAAAACTCTTGAGGATCTTGGGATTCCCCAGCAAGTCTCCAAGTTTGCAACCTTGCCAAGAGGCCTGGTTCTCGTAACCGGCCCAACCGGATCGGGTAAGTCCACGACTCTCGCTGCCCTAATCGACATGATTAACGAAGAATTCCCTCTTCACATAATGACCGTCGAGGATCCCATCGAGTTCCTACACGAACACAAACAAGCCGCGGTCCACCAGCGTGAAGTCGGCACAGACACCCACGGATTCGCCCAGGCCCTAAAGCACGTCTTGCGCCAAGACCCCGATGTGATCCTGGTCGGCGAAATGCGTGACCTGGAAACCATTCAAATGGCGATCACCGCGGCCGAAACCGGCCACCTTGTCTTTGCCACATTGCACACGAATTCGGCCCCCGGCTCGGTTGACCGGATCATCGATGTTTTTCCGCCCCACCAGCAGCAACAAATTCGAGTGCAGCTTGCATCGAGCCTACAAGGAGTGGTCACACAAACTCTTATTCCAACCGCCGACGGCAAGAGCAGGGCGGCCGCTTGCGAAATTCTCGTCGTGACCCCCGCCGTCTCAAACCTTATTCGTGAAGGTAAAACTCACCAAATTTTCTCGTCAATGCAAGCTGGCGGAGCGACCGGAATGCAAACGATGGACAAAGCTCTGGCCAAACTGGTTACAAGCGGCAAGGTCCACCGCAAAGACGCCGAAGAAAAGGCGCACGACCTGACAAACTTCACGACACTTCTCCGCACCGGTCAACACTAACTCCAACCGTATTTTGGTTTGACTTCCATACCTTGGTGGAATACTCCCTCACACTAGATGCGAGTGGCCGCTGTGGCTACTGACGAGAGGAGAAACATGAACATCATTGCTGTCATTGTTCTTGGGTTAGTCGTGGGGGCCTTGGCCAGGCTTGTAATGCCCGGTCGCCAGCCGATCGGCTTTTTGTGGACCATGGTTATTGGTGTGCTGGGTGCCCTTATAGGCAACGCCATCGGCGAAAAAATTTCGCCCGACGGGACCATGCACTGGATTCTTGCGGTCGTGGTAGCAGTCGTGCTGCTGCTGATCTACGGATCTGTCACGGGACGGCGCACGACCAGCTAGTTTTTCCACGCTAAGCCACGCGGGATTTAAGATATCCCGCGTGGCTCGGGCGAGTGCCCTAATCGCGTTCGCGTTGGCGGACGGTCCTAAGCAGGTCGGCAACCATTTCACTTATTTCCTGGTTTTCGTGAATAACCCGATAAACGCCCTGGCAGATTGGCATATCGATACCTTGTCGCTCGGCGATTTCCTTCACGGCCTTCGAGGATTCAACCCCCTCGGCGATTTCCTTCATCCCTTTCAGGATGGAGTCCATGGCTGCGCCCCTCCCCAGTTCGACGCCAACATGGTGATTGCGTGAGAGACCACTAATGCAAGTGCAGATCAAGTCCCCGACCCCGGCCAGCCCCGCAAAAGTTCGCCGATCGGCGCCCAGGCTGACGCCGAGGCGAGTCATTTCCGCAAGTCCCCTAGTCATCACCGTGGCTCGTGCGTTATCGCCGAATCCGCACCCCTCGGAAATTCCGGTGGCGATGGCAATCACATTCTTGATAGCCCCGCCCAGTTCTACCCCCACAACGTCGGAATCGGAATAAGTCCGGAATACCGGAGTCATGAATAAGGCCTGTAATTCGTCGGCAATCTCAGTGTCGGCACATGCGATCACCGATGCAGCGGGGTGCCCCAGAGCTATCTCTTTGGCCAGGTTGGGCCCCGACAGAGCGCAGATTCTCTTCGGCCAGGAGGCTGGAATTTCCTGCGCTATTACCTCGCTCATCCGGCACAGCGTTTCGGCTTCCAGGCCCTTGGCAAGGCTAACTATCGGGGCATCGGCCTCGGCGAAACGGGCAACGGCGCGCAACGTATCCCGGAACCCTTGCGCCGGCACCGCCATCACTATGACCTCAGCACCTTCGATCGCAGCCTCGAGGTCTGCAGTGGCCCGCAACCGCGGTGACAAAAAAACGCCCGGAAGATATTCGCTATTTTCGTGTTTTTGTTGAATACTCTCGGCCAGCATGCTCCGGCGGGACCATATTGTTACCTTCAGGCCTTTGTGGCTCAGAGCGTTCGCAAGAGCCGTCCCCCACGAACCCGATCCGACCACGGCGATCTTGCCGTCAGAACTCACCACGAAGTTTGAGTAACCTTGAGCCTAGCGGTAGCCCTACCCGTCTTTATTCCCTTCTTTTTCCGCGAGTTCAGCTTCGAGAAATTCCTTTCGGGCCCTTTCTAGAACTTCGCGCACCGGCCAACGGCCTGAGGCGTGCGACTCAAACGGCCCAACCCGCCGGCGCTGCTTTTTGGCAAGGCGATCGAGAACCTTAAGGGCTCCCGGCTCTTCGTCTGCCGGTCTTGTTTCGATAACTCCGGCGGCCACGGCTCTGTTCCAAACGTCCAGGCCATAGTCGGTCCGCACGACGCACATGGTCCAGCCCGTCATACCCAGGCCCCCAAACGAGATGTCTCCATGCTCGGCAGCAAAGTCCGGGCAATGATGGCACCACGGATTCGCGTAAGGCTTGCACTCATCGAGGGGAATTATGATTTCACTTCCGTCGGTGAGATGGACATAGACCTCGCCCTTAATGTTTATTTTCGTTATGCGGTCTAAAGCAATGCCGTACTTGTCGCGGATGATGTCGTTGACAAACGGTTCGTACTTAAAAGTCTCATTACACATGAGGCCTGCAACGAATTTGATCATGCGGCTCCAACGCTTGATTCCCTCAGCCGCCATTTCTCGCACTGCGGTGGTCTCGCAAGAAACGCCCACTGTAGCCACGGCTTTCAGCTTTTTCTCGGCCGCGATTTTGAGGGCGAGAGGAGCAGAGCAATACGTGTAGCGCGAGCCGGCTGCGCTCACAAGCTCCTGCTTGCTCGTCGCCAGATGAGGCTCATCGAGCCACGGTGTTGCGTCACTGGGCTTCGATACACACGCTCCGTCGATCTCTCCGGTGTGAAGCATCCACGCCAACATTGCTGTGACCACTCCACCGTCCTGCCCGCGGGGCAATATCTCGCTGTCTGCGGCTCTGGCCAGCCACATCTCCTTGTGCATTCCCCAAGGCTCGCTCGGGTGCTTGCGGCGGCGGCCGAAGAGCAGGCTTTCAATCGATTCCATTGCCGGCTCCAACCGCAGGCACGCCATGGCGCAAAGTGAGCAGCTCTTCTCGCCATGGACGCAATTATCAAGCCCTAGGGCCGGGTCCTGCATCGCCGGCCGAAAGTTCTCCATTTCGATCACATGGTGGGGGCACACAACCACGCATGCGGAGCACCCCACGCAGACCTCGGTATCGACGATCTCGGCCTTTAGGTGCTTCCAATGCTTACGCTCTGGACCTGCATTCCAGTGCTTTTGTTTCGAGCCTTGAGGCTCGCCTTCGGCGCCTGCGGCTTCTACCTCAGTTTGTGCCATGGCCAGGATTATAAGCCGACGAGCGCTCTTCCCGATAACCTTGGGCGGATCATGACGATATTGGCCCGGCGGTACACCTGAAGCGGTACACCTAAAATGGAGGCCATCCTCATCCCCGTTAAGCGTCTGGACCAATCCAAATTGCGGTTGTCCGAATACTTAAGCCGAGAAGATCGGCAGCGCCTAGTGCTCGCGATGCTGGCGGATATTCTGTCTGCAACCGCGCATTGGCGACTCCGTTTCGTGGTAACGGCCGACTCCGACGCCCGAGAAATCGCCCAAGCCTTCGGCTGCGCCAACATCCTCGATGATCAGGGCGAGCTGAACGCAGCTCTTCGGCTTGGAACAAGAGTAGCTTTAGATTCCGAAGTCACCAAACTTCTGATTCTCCCGGCCGATGTTCCGTTAGTGACTGAGTCGGATGTTCGGAAGTTGTTTGGTTTCGACGAGCATGTGGTGGTCGCATGCTCGGCTGATGGTGGAACGACTGGTTTGTTACGGTCCCCACCCGATGTGATTTCTCCGGAGTTCGGCCCCCAAAGCGCCGCCGCACACCTGCAGGCGGCGGCCAACGCAGGGGTTACCGGACGAGGAATAACTCTTGACTCGTTGACTCTTGATGTTGACGACCTCGCGGGACTAAAGGATCTGGCGGACTTTGACCAAAATAATCGGCAAAGCGCCGCTCTGGCTCGGCAGCTCGTGTTGGAGCAAATTGGTCAGGCTGAAGGCGGCTGAGGCCCCCTTACCGTTCTAAATCCCATCCAGGCGGCTAAGGCTAAGCAAGCCAGCGCCAGAATGGCCAGCACGATTACGTGGGCCGGGTCGCTTTTTACGCTCGCAGCGACATCCTGCCTTGCAATGGCCGCTAGTCGAAATGCGACGACCGCCATTCCAACAAGTGTCACTTGGACAACCCTAAGGGCGCGACGTTGGCGCGGGAGGGGCGGGGAGCCACGCCTGCCTTTTCCGGTCATCGCTCTTTTCAAATCATGCCCCTCATTCTGCACATTCGCCGGTATCCACTTCGCCTGCGACACTGCGCGCTTCAGCGATTCTCGGCGAGACTTGCTTGGCGGTCAGCGCGTATCCGATATCCGGCTTGACTGCTGACGCTGAAAAAATCACACCTTCAACCTCGCCACTCGAATTGACCAAAGGGCCGCCCGAGTTGCCCGGGCGCACTTCGGCCTTTAAGCGATAAACGCGTCGCGTCGCAAGTTTCCGGCCGTAAATATCACGGCCCACTGCGTCGATCTGATCGATTACTGCGGCTGGAACCACCTTAAAAGGCCCTCCGCCCGGGAAGCCGAGAACGGCCGCCGATTGGCCCCTGGGCGCTTCTTGAAGGTGCATCTTCAAAGGGGGCGCCGTGATTCCCTTGGCTCTAAGAACGGCGACATCGGTGCTCGGGTCGAAAATAACCGGAATGGCCTTATGGAAACCGCCTCGTCGATCCTGAACCGTTGGGCTGTTAATGCCCGCGACTACATGGGCGTTGGTCATAACGTAACCGGGCGCAACTACGAATCCCGTGCCGTTAAGGGTTCCCCCGCACCCGACGCCGACAATCTTGAGAGTCGATGGGCCGGCTGCCGCGACCGCCGAGCGTAGTTGACTATCGGTGGGCAAGGGAACTTCAGCGGCGGGAGCAGGCTCCAGCCCGGCAAAAACCTGAGGCAACCCGGCTGCATTCAAAACGTGCCGAATCCGGGAAAACACTCCCGGTGTGGGAGGCAGGCTTTCATTTAGAGCATGGATCACTTTGGAGCCCTGAATCCCCTGGGAGACCTTTTCCAAGGGCACCGAAGCGAGCATTCCCGCCATCAGCCATACCACCAGCAACGTTGAGATGATGGAAACCCCCGCCCCCGCAGCCGCATCCGCCGGCTTCAGGATCCCCCTCATGAAATTCGCTGCGAGCCTGGCGCCGAGCATTCTGCCGACCGTACCCATCAACATAGCGCTGCCGAATAAGACCACCGTCGAAACCACGGTCCGGCCAATAGGATCGGCGACCAGCTTGGCGGCGGGACTGGCGAGCGTAGCGCCAATCACCAGCCCCACAGCAAGGCCTCCGTATGAGAAAAGCTGGACTGCCCCGCCTTTTCGAATGCCTTCGCCAAGGGAGATAATAACAAGGATAAGAATGGCCAAGTCAACGTAATTCACAGTTCCGTCATGCTACAAGCATCGCGACTACTACACGTGCAACAATTCCTCCAGATGACGAGTATCACTAGAGACCTATCGGCATGAGACGACGAGAGCCCGGCTTCTACGTTTCGGTCATGACCTCGGCCGGAAGCCTGGGGGCACCCGTGGAGCTGCTGGACGGCCCGTGGCCAAACAAGCAATCTGCCGAACACCGCGCCGGCGAGATAGCGTCGGCGCGCCCCCTCGAGGATTCGATCCCCCCCGTGGTCGAAATAATCAACGACGGACTTACCGTCCTTCGGCCCCCTGCTGAGGACCACCAACCGTGACTCCTGCTGAATCAATTCGTGGACGCCTGAGCGCGGGGGCGACCATCAACATGCCGGGAGTTTATGACGCACTTAGCTCCAGGCTCGCTACAGCCGCAGGGTTCGAGGTCCTGTTTGTCTCCGGATACTCAGTATCGGCGTCGCGCCTCGGTATGCCCGACTTCGGCTATTTGACTCAAATCGAGATGACAGACAGCGCGGCGTCAATTTGTGCGAACACTTCCCAACCGGTGGTCGTTGACGCCGACACGGGGTATGGCAATCCACTTAACTCAATTCGTACCGCACGGCTTTTTCATGCCGCGGGCGCCGCGGGAATTTTTCTAGAGGATCAGGTGTGGCCGAAAAAGTGCGGCCATTTTGTGGGCAAAAAGGTGGTCACTCGTGAGGAATGGCTTGCCAAGCTGCGGGCGGTCGTGGACCTTAGAGCCGAGGGGCTTGACTTATTTCTTGTCGCCCGCACCGATGCACGAGCAGCAGTTTCGATCGAAGAGGCAATTGTCCGGGCGAAATCCGCCCGCGATCTCGGCGCCGACGCCGTTTTTGTCGAAGCGCCCGAAAGCATCGATGATCTGGAGCGAGTAGCCCGCGAGGTGCAAGGCGCAGTTTTGGTGGCCAACATGATCGAAGGAGGCCGCACTCCCCTGCTGACCCCGCAAGAACTCCACGACATCGGCTACGACCTTATAGTTACGCCATTATCGGGAATCCTGGCCGCCGCCAAAGCGCTATCGAACGCGTTCTCGGTACTAAGAGCCGCCGGAACGTTGCGTGACGATCTGGATCTAGTAGTCTCGTTCAAAGAATTTGAGCCGTTGGTCGACCTTGCGGCCCACCAACGGCTCGAAGAGCGCTATAAGTACTAGTGGTTCAGCCCACCGGTGGGGGCCTACGCCTTGGTAGCCCGTCGGGGAGATCTTGTGGCCGTGCCGCCGTTGCCTGCGGCCATGGCGCTCTTGGCCACCTTCAGGTAAGGACGCACACCGGTCAACAGCTTCGCAAGATCTGGTCCTTGAATCGTTTCGTGGCTTATCAACTCCTCGGCCAAACCATCAAGGACATCGCGATGAGCGCCCAAGATGTCGCGAGCAACTCCCTCTTCCTCATCGAGGATGCGCCGCACCTCTTCGTCGAGATGCTCTAGAGTTGGCTGCGAAACATCGCGGGTGAGCAAGTAATCCCTTCCCAGGAAGACCTCTTTGTCCTCACGCAAAACGCGGACCCGGCCGAGCCTGGAGCTCATTCCGTACCTGCCAGCCATGTCGCGAGCAGTATTGGTTGCTCGTTCCAGGTCTTGTTCCGAACCGGTCGAAGGCTGGCCCATAACCATTTCCTCGGAAGCGATGCCCGCCATGGCAATCGTGACCTGCGCTTCCATGTCTTGTGTAGTAAGCAATTGCTTGTCCTCCGCCAAAACGGCGAGATGCCCGATTCCCCGTCCTCTGGCAATAATCGACACTTTCTCGAGGATGCCGGCCTTGCCCATGGCTGCGGCGACAACGGCATGGCCTGCCTCGTGGTAGGCAATGCGACGCTTTTCGTCGTCGGTGATGATTTGCGCCTTACGCTTGGGACCTGAAAGAACCCGCTCGACACCTTCCTCAAGGTGATGACGACCGATGGATTTAAGATTTTCGCGCACAGCCAACAGAGCAGATTCGTTTAGCAGATTCGCAAGGTCGGCGCCCGTAAACCCCGACGTGTTCTTTGCAATGTGGGGCAGATCCTTATCGGCCTGCTGAAGACGCTTCCCACGTGCGTGCAACTTCAGAATTTCAAGCCGGCCCTCGAGGTCGGGGCGTTCAACCGTTATGTGGCGGTCGAACCTCCCAGCGCGAAGAAGCGCAGGATCCAAGATGTCGGGGCGGTTGGTTGCTCCTATCGCAACTACTCCCTCAGTGGGCGAGAATCCATCCATCTGCACCAGTAGCTCGTTAAGGGTCTGCTCGCGCTCATCGTGACCGCCGCCTATGCCTGCGCCGCGCTGACGGCCGGCTGCATCAAGCTCATCGATGAAAATGATTGAGGGAGCACTGGCTCGGGCTTGCCTAAACAAGTCCCTGACCCTGGCGGCACCGACCCCGACCAGCGATTCGACAAATTCGGAACCGGATATCGAGTAGAAGTTGGCCTGCGCCTCGCCCGCAACTGCGCGCGCCAACAGTGTCTTGCCGCACCCCGGGGGGCCGACCAGAAGGACGCCTTTTGGCGGAAGGGCCCCCATGTCGGCGAAGGCCTTGGGGTTGGCCAGATAATCGCGAACCTCAGCAAGTTCGATGATCGCCTCGCCTGCTGCGGCAACATCCTTAAAGGAATTTCGGCCTTTCGACTCACCCTTCAGACGCTTATCGCCGATCTTGCCAAAGGTTAGAAACTCGGATGCGCCGGAACTGCCCGACCCTCGCGAGAGGTAGAAGAACAGGGCAAACAAGTTCGCGAGAATAACCAGCGGGAGCAGGAATTGCGCAAGAAAGCGCACGATCGCCTTGAGTGGCTGGGGATCGACTCTAATCTCCGCGCCTGCCGACAGAATGGTCTTGAAAAGATCGCTTGTGATGGCGTCGGAAGCCACGTAGGAGGTCCAAAACTCTGAGCCTTTTGCCTTGGGATTGCTGGAGGGAACAAGAGTGCCGAGGACTCGGGAGTCTTCGTTCAGGAACCGAACTTTGCTGATCTTTTGCGTGACATCGGCACACTGAGCCTCTCGAAGGCTCGCTTGCCCTGCGTCGGCAGAGACCGGCGAGGCGCAGTTTGCCAGCTGGACCAAACGGTCCAAGGCAAGCTCCTTGCCGGGCGACGCAGGCTGCAAATAGGTAAGCGCGGCGGCATAGATCAGCGCCAGTGCGACCAGGCTGGCGCCCAAAAGGGCCGGACCGCTCCGCTTAGACTTCGCAGACTTGGCTTTGCCCTCCTCGGCAGCTTGCTTGCTCTGCCCCTTCAGGTCGGGTTTTTTAGTCATCGGTTTGGCCACAGTTGCCTCCTGTAAGTGATCTCATTTAATTTCGATTGATTCCCCAGACCCGTCGAAAACCGAGCGGCCCTTACATTAGACCACGACAAGGCTTGAGTGTCACCCTGTTGAGTGGCCCTAGCCGGCCCTGTCTGCCTTACGACGGCCCCCGGCCGCCCACATCATCAGGATGACAAGCCCCACGATGATCAGTATCGGACCGCCGATCCTTAAGGGGTCTCGGGCAGGCGATTCTTTCGAGAAGGCGACCACAGCCCGGCCCAGATCCTGCTTGTTCGAGGCCTCGGTTCCGCCCCTGGTATCGGTCCACACGGCCAGGGTGCTTGTATCTGTAGACACAAGCCCGAGCCGGCTGCCGAGATCCGGCATTTTGCGCTCACTGCCGAACCCAATTTCAGAGCTGAAGCTCTTGCCGGGGTCCGTCAAACGAATCCGGGGGCCGAACGGGGTGTCGCCGTTAACGGAGGACTGCAGAGAAACTTCGTTTTTGATGTTCTTCGGATCAGCCTGCCTGTCGTAATAGACCACATCAACCCTGCCATTCGGGGCGACGGCAATCTTCGGCAAATACTGAGCCGTGCCGTCTTTCACCGGATTATCGTTCAGACTCTGGCCCTTCGAAAAACTCTTTCCGCCGTTGGTTGACGTCCAAAGAAGTACATCGGCGCTGCCCAGCCGGCCATCGTGGAATGCGACATAAATGCGACCAGTGGTTTGATCGACTGCCAGCGACGGCGCCGAGGGGAAAAAGATTATGAACCGCTCGATTGGCACAATCTGGTCGTCCACGACACTTTCCTGCCAGTTTTCGCCGCCGTCTTTTGAACGAGCTAGAACAAGGCTCCACTTGCCGTCGTAAGGAAGTCCCCCCTGACCCTCATGGCCCCCGTTGTAATCGAGCTTGTCCTCGCCTAAATCGAGATACAGCATGTAAACCTCGCCGCCTGGGCCGACCACGGTCGACGGGGTGATGACCCTCTGGCGCGACGGTGGGCTCACCGATATCGGGCCGATCCAAGTGGCGCCGCCGTCGTCGGAACGCAGGAATTCAATGGGGTTGCCGGTATTGGGAAACGCAAGGTTCGAGGTGTCGTCGGCCTTCAAATAAGACAGGTAAAGCCGGTTGGCGATTTTGGGATCAGCCGTCAGTTCGCTCTGAAACAAGAAGGGGGGCGCCGACGGCAGCACCCTCGCCGGGGTCGAAAGAGTTGTACCCCCGTCGGTTGAAGAGACCAGCCAAAGCGCGTTCGGCCTGTTGCCGGGCCCGATCAGCGTGACGAATGAAACGTATAAAGTGCCGTCGGAGCTGAAGGCCGCATCGGGAGCGAAACAACGAGGTGGGTCTTCCTCGCCTACGGGGAAAGGAATCTCCTGATCTTTCCATTTCCCGCCGCCATCGGTTGAAATGTGCATCCCACAAGAAAAGCGCGGCGTGTCGATACGATTCACGACCACGAGGTTCCCGGGCTTGACGGGATTGCGAACCGCAGCCGGTGAGTTATGAGCGTTGATATCGGTCTTCAGCAATGCGCCTTCGTTGATGGGCACATTGTCGCCGACCGGCGTTGCGCTCCCGGCCTCGAGAGATGAACCGATCAAAAACGCTCCTGCCCCCAGTGTGGCCATGGCCACACCAAGAAGCGCCTGCAACCATGAGCGACCACTGGGCACCTTTGTACCCGCCTGAACTTCAGGTGGCACTAGCGCCCACCCAGTCCTTTGAGAACGGCGGCCTTCGCCACCTTGGCTGCAGTTCCAAGCCCCCCATTGCTTGCTGCCCTTGCGCCCAATTTGGGCGGCGGTCCCGCAAGCTCATCGAGCTCATCAGAGGTGAGAGTTTCCCGCTCGATCAAAGCTTGGGCGATTGAATCTAGCTGCTTTCGCGAATCCGACAATATCGATTTGGCCTTTTCGAATGCCAGGTCGATCAGCCGGCGCACCTCGGTATCTATTGATCGGGCGGCCTCATCGGAGTAACCGTTGTGAGCCCCTCCCTGGGCGCGGCCGGTGTCATCGCCGTAGGTCATTTGGCCAAGAGTGGTTCCCATCGCCAGCTCACAAACCATCCAACGGGCGAGGTTCCCGACCTTAGCAAGATCATCGGAGGCCCCCGAGGACGGCTCGCCGAACACGACTTCTTCCGCAGCCCTGCCACCCAACATGCCTGCCATCCGTTCAATAAGAACCGTTCGCGAATGGACCACCTCTTCCACCGAGTCCTCGTGCCAGGCCGCCCCTAAAGTAGCCCCGCGGGGAACAATCGAAAGCTTGCGAGGTGACGGCGCTCCGTGAAGAGCACGGCCGACAAGAGCGTGGCCGGCCTCGTGGTAGGCCACTACTTTGCGCTCTTCCTCGGACAGAATATGTGCCCGCGAAACTCCAAGATGAACTCGCTCGACCGCCTCTTCAATAAGAGGCAAAGTGGCGGCAGGCACTTTGCGGCGAGCAGCCAGCAACGTGGCTTCATTCATCACGTTCGCGAGTTCCGCCCCCGAAAGACCCTGGGTCAGCCCGGCGACAACATCCAGGTCGACTTCGGGGGCCAGCTTCTTGCCGCGTGCGTGGACGTCAAGAATCGCCCGGCGACCGGCGCGATCCGGCAGGCCAATGGTCACGGTTCGGTCGAAACGGCCCGGCCGGATGAGAGCGGGATCCAAAATGTCGGGCCGGTTGCTGGCCGCCATCACGATGACTCCAGAGCCGGCCTGAAAGCCGTCGAGTTCCACGAGGATCTGGTTCAGAGTTTGGTCGGATTCGCGGTTGCCGCTGCCAGCGGAGGCGCCGCGGTGAGCACCGATGGCGTCTATTTCGTCGATAAAAACAATGGCTGGGGCCATGGTGCGCGCTTCTGCGAACAGATCGCGGACACGCCCGGCGCCTTCTCCGACAAACACCTCGACAAATTCCGTGGCGGCCACCGAGAAAAAGACGGCGTTGGCTTCACCGGCAACCGCCCGAGCCAGCAGCGTCTTGCCGCAACCGGGAGGGCCGACCAGCAGAAACCCGCGGGGGGGCCTGGCGCCCATTTCGATGAAGCGCTCCGGCTCGGCAAGGTACTCCTTCACCTCGGCAAGCTCGATTAAGGCTTCGTCGACTCCGGCGACATCGGCGAAAGTGACGCGCTGATCTGATGTCGAGCGACCGAAGCTGCGATCGCGCATCGAAAGCCGCCGCTGGCGCTCAGGGGCCTCCTTGATTCGGGCCAATGCGTCCTCAAGATCGGATTGCGAAATCTTGGACTTTTGGGATCTGGCCGCGAGGAGTGCGCCTTCATTCAGCACACTTGCCAGATCTGCGCCCGAAAGGCCTATAGCTCTGCGAGCGATGCTCGCCATGTCGACCCCATCTTCAAGTTGCTTGTTGGCCGCATGTACTTGCAAAATCGCTAGACGGCCGGCTTCATCGGCTCGCTCAAGCCCCACCGTGCGGTCAAAGCGGCCCGGGCGCAACAAGGCGGGGTCAAGAACATCCGGGCGGTTGGTTGCGCCCACCACGATGATTCCCTCCAGGGGCGAAAAACCATCCATCTCGGCCAGAATCTGGTTGAGCGCCTGCTCCTGCTCGCCCTGGGTTCCGCCGCCGCCGGCGGTATTGCCCCCCCGGCGGCGGCCGACGGAATCGAGTTCGTCGATAAATACGATCGCCGGAGAGTTTGCCCGGGCTTCTTGAAACAGATCCCGCACTCGCGCTGCCCCGACGCCTACATAAAGCTCCACAAAGTCCGACCCTGAGATCGTGTAAAAGGCTGCATTCGATTCGCCTGCCAGAGCCCGGGAGAGCAGAGTCTTGCCGCAACCGGGGGGGCCGAACAACAAAATTCCCTTCGGAATGGTCGCTCCGATGGCCACAAAACGCGCCGGATCGGCCAGGAATTCCTTAATGTCGTTAAGCTCCGCGATAGCCCGCTCTTGCCCGGCCACGTCGGCGAAGGTGACCTTGCTGTCCTCGGCTTCGATCTTGCGGGCCCCGCTTTTCACACCGAACAGTCCCGTCCCCTTAACATAGGAAACAATGAGATAGACGAATAAAAGGATCAAAATCAGCGCAGGAATGGTGTAAATAGCCAGGTTGGCCACGCGTTTGCCGGTTTGCTGATCAACGAAAATCGGGATTCTGTTCTCAATAAAGAGCTTGATGACCGTGGAGCCCTGTGGGGGATTTCTGATCAGGGGGGCGTTGAACTCACGCAACTGTCCAGCTGGATCAGCCCCCTGCTTTGCCGGGCCGGGCGTCAGGCCGTCGCCGTGGCCCATTCCATCCGCATCAAACGTGCTGGGCTCGGAGTTTGAGCCCTCAGAACCGTCGCCCTTGACGTACTTGCCAATTACATACGCATCTTCGTCGAGGATCGTCCCGGTTTTGATCCGGCCCTGCTCCACCAGGTCAACAAACTTATAGAAGGCAAGTGTGTCGCCGGTGACGTGGGGCCTTGAATATTCGAGCGCCCCGAAATAGCCCCCGATGAGGAGCAGCAACGCTATTCCAATAACAAGTCCCAGCCTGCTTTTGGGCTTGCCCGAACTGCGCTTTTTCTTTTTCGCGCTGCCTTTTTCTTTACCGGCCATGTGCCCCCGCCCTTGAATTTAGACGAATGAATTTAGACGAATGAATTTAGACGAATGAATTTAGACGAATGAATTTAGACGAATGAATTTAGACGAATGAATTTAGACGAATGAATTTAGACGAATGAATTTAGACG